>JAAXHI010000055.1:0-1040 GCA_012270875.1 Candidatus Poribacteria bacterium
GTTTCGCTCATCAACAGCACACTCACGTGGGAAGAATACCAGAATGCATTGGCACGTCTGCGGCGAAACGAGATAAAACTACTCTACGTCTCTCCAGAACGCCTCCGAAGTCGCCGATTTTTAGACATACTGAACGCTTTCCCTATCTCACTGTTCGTTATAGATGAAGCGCACTGCATCTCGCAATGGGGACGCGATTTCCGTCCGGCTTACCTGTCGCTTAGAGATACGATTGACGTACTCCAGCCGCGTGTCATCGCGCTTTTCACAGCAACGGCACCACCGGATATCCGAGACGACATCCTCGATGTCCTAAACATGCCGAACCCCCTCATTCTCACGCAGGGGATTGAGCGTCCTAATTTGAAATTAAGTGTTCAGCACAACGAAAACGACGATGAGAAATATAAACAACTCAACGAGTTTCTTGAAGCGCAGAGAGCAGCATCCGTCGGAGCCTCGGACGCTCGATTGAAAAACGGGATTATCTATGCCGGACGGCGTCGCGACACCGAAGAGATCGCAGATTTTCTCAAAAGGCATAGATTCCGAGCAGATTTTTATCATGCTGGACTCGAACCGCAGGAACGTAAACGGGTGCAAGAAGCCTTTTTCGATAACACTGAGAAGGGGTTGGACATTGTTGTTGCTACAAACGCTTTCGGCATGGGTATTGATAAACCGGATATCCGATACATTGTGCACTGGACACTCACCGGTACCCTTGAAGAATACTGTCAAGAATTTGGTAGGGCAGGTAGAGACGGCGAGGATGCACGCTGTGTTTTGCTGTTCTGTCAAGATGATCGCGGGTTGCACGAGTGGTTTATTAGAGAGAGTACACCGGATCAGCAATTTCTGCTTAAACTCCTGAAGGTCATTGAGAATTTTCCGGGTATTGACAACTACCGTACAATCTCTAACGAGGAACTGGAATGGATGGGTGGCGGCAACCAGACAAAAACGCTTGTTAGCCTCAGTTATCTCGAAAAACTCGGATTTTTGAAGCGGTGGTATAACGTCCCATCTCAACTCTCTGT
>JAAXHI010000055.1:1153-25917 GCA_012270875.1 Candidatus Poribacteria bacterium
AAGACGATTATGGAGGACCTCGCTGAACTCCAAAGCGAGGGGCATATCCGGTACTGGGGACAGGAGGACTTATTACTCATTGAACTGCTTGAAGATAGTCAAATGCTCAGCACGCTGACAGATGAGCAGATTGCAGTTGGCGACTATGTGCGCCGAAAGCAGAGCCAGATTAATCAGATGATCTTTTATGCGTTAAATAGTACTTGTCGGATGCGCGTGATTCGAGACTATTTCGGTGAATCCGTTGATGAAGGTTACCAATGCGGTACGTGCGATTTGTGTCAAGAGCAAGCGGTTAGCGAAATAGCCGTCAGCCATTAGCCGTCAGCAGTCAGTACATGTCGCGACCAGCGGTCGCTCTTATAACAAATATCCAACAGTCCCCAAACTCTCACTGCAAGGCAAGTTTGCTGCATGAAAACTCCCCTAATTTTCGGTGCGGAGTGCGTCAATGGGTGTAAGTCGTGATGCCTGCATTGCTGGATAGACCCCGAAACTAACTCCCATAAAGAGCGAGAAAACAATGGCAATCAGGACCCAATGCAAAGAGAGCACAACGGGCCATTCTGGTACAATCGGCACGATGCGTACAGCGAGACGCGCCATTCCATGCGCCGCGACCCAACCGCCCGCGATGCCGAGTATCCCACCACAGAAGCAGAGACACACTGCCTCGGTCAAGAATTGCCAGAAAACGTGAATCCGTTTCGCGCCTACGGATTTTCGCAAGCCTATTTCCCGCGTCTTCTCACCCACAGAGACAAGACATATATTCATGATGCCGATACCGCTGACAAACAGCGAGAACCCCGCAATACTTCCCAGAGCGATTTTTATCACGCGTTGAATATGCTCAAGTCGTTTCACGCCGCCAGTGGGGACCCAATGGAGGACGAAATCATCTTTGTTCCGGTGTTTTTTGCGAACTACAGCACGTGCTGAGGCAATAACTGCTGCCTTATCTACGTCCTTTTCAGTGAAAATCGTAATACGTTCTATATAGTCGTAGCCAGAAATCCGTTGTTGGTGTGTCGTCAAAGGGACACAAACCACATCATCAAGGGACCAGGTAAAATTAACGCCTCTTCCCTTTACTGCCATCACACCTACGACACGCGCCCTTGTAGATGCGTACCAATAGCGATATTTAATCTTTACCTCTTTTCCAATCGGAGATGTCTCTCCAAACAGTTCAGTCGCGACGTTGTTCCCCAAAACACAGACTTGTAGTGCCTGTGTTACATCGCTTTCAGAGATAAATCTACCTTCTTGGAGGCTCCAGTGCATTCCGCGGGCATAGTCTGCTGTTACACCTTCAAGGACAGGTCGAGCCTGCCTGCCATCACGACTGGTAATGAGGATTCTGTAACTTTCATTCTTGGGTAAGACATACCGGATGTTAGGCACCTCGGCTTCAATGGCAAGGGCATCCTCAAGTTTGAGGCGTTCTGTTATTCGGTGCCAACGTCCCCTTCTGTAATACCCGTAGTTGTTTCGGAGCTGCACTTGGTCAACCCCGCCGAGTGTCTCGATCCCATCAGAGATAATTTTCTTCGCACCATCACCGATCGCCATCATACATAACACACTGGCAATCCCGATGAAGATACCGAGAATCGACAACCCGGCGCGGAGTCGATTTTGCGTCAAGTGTGCAATACCCGCAGCAATAGCATCACGTAGTTTCATTTTTTAGATAGGTTGTTCCTGAGTGTTTCTCGGTCAAGCCGAGCAATTATAGTCTTTTCGCGTTCGTGTATGTTTCGGCTTGCAAGCAGCGAAAAAAGTGTGGTAAAGACCGGATCAAGTTTATAGTAAAGTTTAGAATTAATCTCTCACTGCGAGGCAACTCTCAAACAGCCTGAATCCCTATAACAGGCATTCAGATTGGAAACCCAAACTGGAAGTTTATGCTACGAATGTGTCTATTTATTTTTAGGTTTTACTATAATTAGGAGCATAGTGGGTTTGTGGAGAACTTCCACTTATACGTATATGTGGATGCACTTTTAGCAGGGTTAGTGTTAGACTTTAACCATTCATTATAAAGAGGCGGGTTTTTGATCAATAGGTTTAAAAAAGCGCGGAATAAGACTGTTACAGATCAGTTAAATGTTAGAAAGGGAAAATGGATAGAAAACGACTTTAGATTTCGGATTGATCCGCAGGGTCAGCCGAACCGAGGTTGTTAAATGCCTCAGCGTAGACTTGTCGAAGTGGGACTTTGTTTTCTTCAGCGAGGCGTTTGCAGTCCTCGTATTCAGGGACGGTCTTGATGAGCGTGCCGTTGAGATACCCGCGTTTGGCTTGGATTGTACCCCATTGCGTTTCGACTTGGACAAAATCGCGACGTAGTTTGATCCGGTCAGCAGAGGAGAGCCTTACACCAAAAGTCGTGGTTTCGGTGAGAAGGAGTTCGATGAGTTTGTCGCGATGTGCAGTCGGACAAAGCACAGTGATTTGTGTTGCGGGTCTGCCTTTCTTCATAAAGATAGGGATGAGAAAGACATCAAGCGCGCCGTGTTCAAAGAGTTGGGCGGTAACATAGCCTGTAATCTCTGGGGACATATCATCTACGTTGGTCTCGATAATGTCCACGTTGTCGGTTTCGGCGTGATGGTGTGTTGTCTTTACCTCGGTATCCGACGTTTTCTCACCGAGGCAGAGGCGGAGGAGATTTGGACGCTGTTCAAGGTCGCGGGTGCCGGCACCATATCCGACGCGGTCGAGCCGCATCTGTGGCATAACCCCGAATTCCTGTGATAGCGTCGTAATGAGTGCTGCTCCGGTCGGCGTGACCAATTCCTTCGGGATGTCGGTTTGATGGATTGGTACACCTTTTAGAAGTTCCATCGTGCCGGGGACAGGGACGGGCATGAGTCCGTGTGCGCATCGGACAAAGCCTCTGCCGAGAGAGAGTGGAGAGGCGTAAACCGCGTCAACATCCAGATACGCAAGACCGATGACAGACCCGACGATGTCCACAATGGAATCAATCCCACTGACTTCGTGGAGATGCACTTTATCTTTCGTTGTATTGTGAACCTTTGCCTCCGCCTCCGCGAGCCGGTCAAAGACGCTTTTCGCTGTATCCCGAATTTTCGCATCCAGATTGCTATCGTCAAGCAACTTGAAAATATCAGAGAGGTGGCGACTCGGTCCATGCTCGTGATGGTGCGAATGCCCGTGTGTATGCGTATGGGAGTGTTCGTGTGTATTATGGGAGTGTTCGTGTGTATGCGTATGGGTATGTTCGTGTGCTTCTTCCGCGTGTGAGGAGGTGTGTGCCGGATGTACTTCTACAATCGCGCGTGTGCCGGTGATGCCGTGTTTCACGGATTTTTCAAAGCGTAGACTGAACTCTGCCTCAAGTTTAAGTGTTGCCAATCCATCTGTGAGTATCTCCGGTGGTACACCCACATCGACAAGCGCGCCGAGTGTCATATCGCCACTGATACCTGAAAAGCAGTCGAAATAGGCAATCTTCAAGGGCATGCTCCTTTAGATTTTCGGCGTAAGGTCGTGAAGACACACACATGAGGTTTAACAAATAAATTGGGTAATTGTGGCTACGCAACGTGCGATGAATCGCACTACTACGAACCGATCCACCTGTTATCACACGTCATAGAATTACCCGATTAAATTCTTAATCTTCATCTGTGCGCCTTCTATTCCGTCTACGGTTGGATTTTTATGATCAAACTCGTATTCTTTAGGAATCTTGGAGTAATTCTTGGAGCAATTCTGTCGATTCGTGGCGTTTGAGTTTGTCAATGGCTTCAACTTCTATCTGCCGCACACGCTCCCGACTGATTCGGAGTTTGTTTCCGATGTCTGCCAAGGTATACTCCGTATTGTCGATCAGACCGTATCGCAAGATGATTACCTGTGTTTCACGGGGGTTGAGGGTCCTGTTAAGGATCTCGGTAATCACCTCAATTTTAGCGTAATCGATCAGGTAACTTTCTGGTGTAATTTGAGATTGATCCGGAATGAGTTCAGAAAACGAACCGTCCGGCGAGTCTTCGTTAATAGGTGCATCAAGCGGCACGGGATCCCTTGTCGCGTTGAAGATCTCAGAGACCTTTTTCTCTGTGAGTTCCACTGCGCTTGCGATTTCGGTTGTTGTCGGTTCACGTCCGAGTTCGGTTGTCAGATCGGATTGTGCCTGTTTAATCGCGCGTCGTGCTTCTCCGATATAGCACGGGACCCGGATCATCTGTCCTTGTTGGTCGAGTGCCCGTTTGATGGACTGCATAATCCACCATGTCGCATAGGTGCTAAATCGGAATTTGAGGGTGTGGTCAAACTTATCCACAGCGCGCATCAACCCGAGGCTGCCTTCCTGCATCAAGTCGAGGAAGGTTAGCGAAGTTTTACTGAAATGATGTTGTTTGGCGATACTCGCGACGAGGCGTAGATTCGCTTCAACGATTTTCAGTTTCGTTCCGTGTGTGTCTTGATCCGCTGCTTCCAATTGTTCCGACAACCACTTGATATGTGCGAATTCGTTCCGAACATCTTCAAGGACAAACCACAGTGCGCCCGGCGAGTTCGTAGCAGCCCGTTCCGATAACATATCAGGCGGCAATTCTTCCAAGAGTGTTTCGATCTCGCATCGGATAACGTCGAGCTCCTGAAAAGCGTGCGATTCCTGCGCTTCGTCAAAAGGTATGAGCGTGGTACGATCGTAGTCACGGACTGATGATAGTTCGGTGAGCGAGATCTCGCGGTATTGTTGGTTCGACTGCTTCAGTTCTTTGTTAAAGGTATTGATACTACGACGAATGGTTTTGCGGGCATGTGCCTTGAATTCCGCGCCGCGTTTTGTGTTGCCATCGTCAATAGCTTCCAAGAGTCCAAGGCTTCCCGCCTGCATTAATTCGGGTGGTGAAGTTTCGTCAATATATTTTTTCAGTAGATGTGTGTATCCGTGAAAGATTTTCCACCGTGCTTGTTTTAATAAGTTCGCCTTCGACTCTAATTTCTCCAATAAAACGCTGAGTGCTTGTATTTCGGCGCGGATTTGACTTATAATTAACCCGTGTTCTGATTGCGGTGGTTCAAGTTTGCGGTTGTTTTCTGGGAGATCTTCTTTAGCAATCTCAAGTGTGGCTAATATCCAATCCGGGAATTGGCGCAATAAGGTGGTGAACATCTGGAAACTCTCTTGATATTTTTCAAAGAGGGCAGTTTCTTGCTCAGGATCCAATAAAGGGGTCTTGGCTATCTTCTGTAAGTATGCAAAGGTTTCATCTCTTGGCGATTCTGTTGGGGTCTCGTCCGTCTCCTCTTCCTCTGCAAAAAGTTCAGGTTCTACCGGATAGACCGGGTAATAGTCTTTCATGTCCTCACCTCGTCATAGTCTCGATCTCCAGATCGAAGTGTTTTTCTGAATTTGACGCGTACAGCGAAAATAATTAAAATAAGGTTTAACTTTTTAGTCGGTATATGGTATGCTATTAAGCGTAGTCATCGAAATAGATTTTAATATTGGATTCACAAGTTTCGGGAGTCCCACAGACGAAAAGATCAAATGAACTCGGTCTAACCATTGGAGGCAGTTAATGGCTCAACTCACACAAGATGAAATAGTAAAAAGATGCCAAGCCGGTGAATCCTGTGCTGGTGAAAATCTTGCAAACCTTGATTTATCGAACCAACGGCTTGCGGGTATTGACTTGTCAGAAGCAGATTTGAGCGGTGCTGATTTGCAGAACGCCGACTTAACGGACGCGAATTTAAACGATGCGAATCTCGCGGGTGCGAACCTTTCGGGTGCCACGCTACATCGGACGTATCTCGTCGGTTCTAATTTGACGGATGCCAACCTTGCGGAAGCGAACCTACGGGGTGCTTTTCTCAGTGGAAGTCTGCTCTGCAGCACGAACTTTAAAGGTGCCGATTTGCGCCGTGCTACGCTCGGATGCCCACAATGCGAGGTGCCGGGTCCCTTTGGGTCGCTCACCAGTTTCGAGGATGCGAACCTCGAAGAGGCGATTTTCGGTGAGATCAAACTGAAAGGCACTGTTTTACTGGGTGCTAATTTCAAAGATGCGTATTTATACGAGGTTGATCTCTCTGAAGCCGTCTATCGCGAGTCTGATCTCGAAGGTGCTATCACAAAAAAGGGGCGAAATTAAGGCGTTGATTTCTTTGGCGTACTTTGTGTAGGTTGCTAAGCCTTGCTATTCAACGCGTCCGCGCATTAACTGATGGGGTTATCCTATGGTCTCGATCGCCGGATTATCTTATGATTCGGAGATTGAGACTAAAACACTTAATAGTACTTACCCATTTTCCTATTATATGTGACGTTAACAAAACACAAGAGGTTTACCTAAAGTGCATTTTTTTTTATATAAATTGTTAACTGCTACGTAGGAAAACCGATGTGATTGCCAACACACCTACAATACCATTGACATCGCAAGATTAACTCAGTTGCATTTCACAGAGTTTTTTATACAACCCACCTTTTGCTAACAGCGTCTCATGTGTTCCGATTTCCAAAATCTCTCCATTCTTTATGACAAGAATTTTATCCGCTCGGACAACTGTTGATAGGCGATGTGCGATAATAAAACTGGTTCTCCCTTCCATCAGGTTTGCCAACGATTCTTGGATGAGTGCCTCAGACTGCGTATCCAGTGAAGATGTGGCTTCGTCCAAGACGAGAATCGGTGCGTCCTTTAGGAGCGCGCGGGCGATAGATAAGCGTTGCTGTTCGCCACCGGAGAGTTTCATACCCGCCTCCCCTATCGGCGCAGCGTAGCCTTCTGGAATCCTTGTAATGAATTCGTGGGCGTTTGCCCTTTTCGCCGCCGCAACGATTGCTTCGTCGGTAGCACCTGGGGCACCGTAACCGATATTCTCCAGAATCGTGCCGTCAAAGAGAAACGTGTCCTGTGGAACGAGTGCAATACTTTGTCGCAACGACCCCAGTTTTACTTCAGAAATAGGTACATCATCAATCAAAATCTGCCCAGCACCGACTTCATAGAATCGTAGCAGTAGATTGAGGAGCGTCGTTTTTCCACTGCCGCTGGGTCCGACGAGTGCGATGACCTCTCCGGGTTTCGCCTCAAAAGTTACGTTATCGATAACAGGTTTGGCAGCGGTTTGTTGGTTTTCTGAAGTTTGCGAATAAGAGAAAGAGACGTTTTGGAATGTGACAGTTCCGTGGATATTTTTCAGTTCAATACCCTCTGTCGATTTCTCCGTGGGAGGGTCATGTGCGCCTGTGTCGTTCTGTTGACCTGCCTCGCCTCTGAAATCGAGGAGATAAAAAATGCGTTCAGCGGAGGCGAGGCACTGTTGTAAAGCACTATTGACGTTGCCGATTGTCTTAATCGGCTTGAACATCCAAGCCACCATTGCGATGTAACTGATAAAATCTGCTGTAGAGAGTTGCCCGGTAATAACGCCCCAGCAGCCTACCCCGAAAACAGTTGCAATACCGACAGCACCTAACCATTCAATCGTTGGCGGTAGGAGTGCTGCGAAACGGGCGCGTCGGAGTGCTGAGCAGTATTGTCTCCAGTTAATAGATCGGAAGCGTTTGATTTCTGTTTGTTCAGATGTAAAACTTTTAATAATCTTAATACCGAAAAGTGTCTCTTTGAGTTGCGAATAGATGTCTGCGCTCTGTTGTTGAATCTCTGTGCTGGCACCCCGAATGCGTCTGCCGATAGTTTTAATCAGATAAGCGAGTAGTGGGAGGATGAGTAGCACAAAGAGCGTAAGTGTGAAACTCTTAATGAACATCGCGAAGACAAAAAAGACGACAAGGACAACGGCGCGTATGATGTTTGCCATCGCGGCGACAAGGTTGTGCCAGACCCGAACATCGTCTGTTATGCGTGTCATGAGGTCGCCGGAACGTTCTTCACGTAAAACACCTAAGGGTGCGAAGACGATTCGCTGATAGAGGGCATTCCGTAATCGGAAAGCGAGTTTATGACCGACCCGTGCCATCACATAATCGTTGCCGTAAACGAAGCATCCTTTGATGGAGACGAGAATGAGCATACCGCCAAGCAACCATAAGAAGAATTTGAGCGCGTCGCTGGTATCTGCCAATGAAATTTCAAACCCCTCGAAAGCAAACAGTCCGTCACGCTGGAATTGGAGATAGTGAATAGATACAGGTTCATCAAATGCGTTCCCACTAACGGCTTCAAGTGCGTTAACCGAATCGTGTAAAATAATTTGAATAATCCCTAATTCACATGTGGCAATTACCAAAGCAAACGCCATTGCTAAGAGGATAGAACCGATGTAGGGGGTGTGATACCGAATGAATCGGGTGAAGGTCGGGCTTTTTGTGAAAGGTTTATTGTCCATGCCGAGTCTGTCCGTTAGGTTTCCGCTTCGGTTCAACCCAATCTATCTGCTTTATTTGAGTTGATAACTACCGAATTGGATGGCGCACGCCTGTTTCGCAGCATCAGTTTTACTGCGGATACTGAGTTCTCGCTTTTGGAAATCCACACCTTCAATGATGCCGACGGCATAAGTATTACCGGTACTGCCGATTAACCCGACCAGACGGCGTTCAAAATAGGTACGGACCTCTGCTGTAACGCGCGTCAGGCTTAAATAATTTTTAATATGGGTGATTATCGCTTTAGAGAGGGGTTTTGGGACAATGAGGCATAAGGTACGGCTCCCCCACTCGGCATGATAAACCTGCGTTTCCGCGAGGCGAGAGAGGATTTCTAACTCTTTCTCATTTGCGACCCGTCCTATGAAAAACGGTGTACGTCCGCCACGAATCTGTTCAAAAGGCACCTGTTGTACGTTGCTATCGGAGAAGTATGTATCGAATTGATCTTTTCGATACCGGCTGCGCGCTTTACTACTCTTGGTGCGGACACTCCGGTGTGGCAGCAGGTAATGGATGTTGAGCCAGTTCTGTTGACTGTAGCACGCCGTTATCTGTTCGAGTTCGGTAGAACGCCCGATGCAGACGAGGTGATTCGGTCTGATGAGTTCAATTTTGTGTTGTTTGAGAATAACAGCAGGCGGATCGTGAATGTAGCCGGTGGTGTCAATAACAACGAAATCAGCATCGGTTTCACGTGCGCTATCTATCATCAGGCGTGTTCCTGCCAGGAGTCCGAGCAGGTGTCCTTGTGGCGACACATCCCCCACAAAATAGAACTCGTCGGCGGTGCCGTCGAATGCGATGCGGTTCTCTGTCCGGCTTTGTTCGCTGTCTGAAACAGGTGCTTGCGCTTCGGGTGATTGGCGGTTTTCGTCCGGTGCGAGGGATTTTATTCCGATTGTGGTAGGGGGACCGATTTGGGATTGCCCGATGTCTGTATCTACACAGACGACTTTGAAGCCCTTTGCGAGTGCGGAATCCGCTAAGAAACGGCAAAAAGTTGATTTGCCGACATCGGTTGTGCCGATGACAAGGACAATCTGTTGAGGCTTGACAATCCGACTCGCAAGTTTTCTCCAGTCCTGGTTAACTCGATACGTGTCATCCATCTTTTTGCCTCATCGTGCGGCGCATTTAGTCGCCAAGGCTCATTTGATAACGGAAGGTGACACCGGGGGGACTAAACATTTCATCGAAAGCGGGCATCTGTTCAATGCCGACGAGTTGTTCAAACAACGATACCTTTTTCTCTTTACGTATCACCTTCGGTGTGCCGTCAATACCTGCGAGTTCTCCGGCGATTTTGATCGCGTCAGGCAGGTTACCGAGTCGGTCGAGCAGTTTTGACTCCAACGCCTGTTTTCCTGAGAAGATGCGTCCATCTGCGAGTTCAACGACCTCAGCACGCGTTAATCGGTCGCCGCGTGCCTCAAAGATCGTATCCACAAATTGGTTGTAGACATCATCGACAGTGGTTTGGAGAACTGCCCGTTCTTTTTCTGTCAACTCCCGGAAAGGTGATCCTGTATCTTTGAATTCGCCACTCTTAATGACTTGGTGTTCTAATCCGACCTTATCGTATAAGCCTTTCATCCGTGTGAACTGCATAATAACGCCG
The DNA here is from genome assembly GCA_012270875.1 of Candidatus Poribacteria bacterium. Lineage (GTDB taxonomy): Bacteria > Poribacteria > WGA-4E > WGA-4E > WGA-3G > WGA-3G. The sequence goes on from JAAXHI010000055.1 coordinate 11,164, forward strand.
ATGCTGCCGGTTAACGTGCCGGGATTTGCGACGATTGTGTCCGCAGCACACGCGATATAGTAGCCTCCTGATGCTGCGCTTCCACCCATTGAGGCGACTATCGGTTTCTCTATCTTTTCCAGTTCGCTGTAGATTTCCTGAACGGGAGCGACACTGCCGCCGGGTGAATTAATTCTAATAACCAACGCTTTGATGCTCGGATCATCGCGGTAGGTGTGAATGAGTTTAATCGTTGCGTCTGATCGGGAGACAATGCCCCGAATGTCTATCACAGCGACCTTTTGCCCGATTGATGTGCTACCGCCCATTGAGCGCAATAAGACCAGCATTAAGAAAAACAGGGCGATGATACTCCCTAAGATGATAAAAACACGTCTTTTCTTCATAATTTTAAATATTGGGTTTCCGCGCCGATTTTTCCGATGTCAAAATCGGGTTTCCGATGTATTTTAGCGTCATCGGGGTGATTACAAGTTTAATAGATTTACGACACGCAAATTTCTACACAGATGCTGAGGAAATACCTATCGAAATAAACCCTTCAGGACTCAAGAGGTTTTGAAGACTTCAAGGTTTTCGCGTAGGATCCGGTTCGGTTAGGAATGCAGATCGCATTTGGGCGTGTACGCCGCAAAACCGAACCTACCGGCCCTGGGTCTGAAACGGTTGGTGTTTCTTAAATTGACGCTTATGGTCCTGTTGCAAACCGAACCTACCGGGCCAGGGGTATGATGCCAGTTTATCGTCTGACAATGACGACCCAAACGGTTTTTAACAACCATCCTATATCGGAGGCGAGGCTTTGTGTCGCGACATAGTGGAGATCCAAAGCGAGTTTTTTGGGCATTAATTCGGTGATGTAGTAATGTTCCGCATCTTGTTGCCCTTTGAGTTTCTCCTCCTCATCACGGTTAGCGAGTTGTGAGGGACCGGTCATCCCCGGTTTCACTTGCAGCACCTGTTTCTGGACTTCCGTGTAGTGTTTAACGTAATCGGGTGCCTCTGGACGCGGTCCGATGAGGCTCATCTCTCCTTTGATAACATTGATTAAGTTTGGGAGTTCGTCAAGTTTCGTCCATCTCAAGAACCGACCGATGGGTGTGATCCGTGTGTCTCGATAGGTTGTCAAGCTACCGCCGAGTGTATCAGCGTTGACGACCATTGTCCTGAATTTGTACATCTCAAAGACGACTTCGTGCTTGCCCACCCGCTTGGCTTTGTAGAACACCGGTCCTTTTGACTGCAACTTTGCGAGCAGACTTCCAAGGAAAAAGAGGGGGGACAAAAGCAGGAGTGCGAGCGTCGCAAACACGAGATCAAATGTCCGTTTCCCCGAAGCACGTTTGGGGTCGATGATGACATCTGGGGTGTCTACGGTTTGCGGCATGCGATTACCCTGCCTTATAGGATTAGCGGCGATTTGCGGTAGCAGTTTTCGTTTCCGCAGGGAACTGGACAATCTCGGACCCGCTATCCGTATCCGTCTCTGTAATGAATGCGCGGTTCGGCTGATATGTCGGCACCAATTCTTGGAATTTGGCGACAATCCCTTCTGCGTCGAGTGCGTCTGAAAGCTCCGAGAGTTCATTAATCTGAGAGAGGAGTTGAAGTTCCTCAATCGCCTCCAATTGTGCTACAAAAATACGTTGGTGCTTTGTCGCTGTAACGCCTTCTTTCGGTGTAAGGAGTTCTTCATATAACTTCTCACCGGGTTCTAAACCTGTAAATGCGATCTTGATGTCCCTGTCCACCTCAAGACCAGAGAGACGGATGAGGTCTTGGGCGAGGTCAAGGATTTTGATCGGTTCTCCCATGTCTAACATCAGGATTTCGCCGCCATTTCCCATCGCGCCTGCTTGGATAAGGAGTTGGACAGCCTCAGGGATCGTCATGAAATAGCGTGTCGCTTCGCGATGCGTAACCGTGACGGGCCCGCCCTTAGCGATTTGACGTTTGAAATTCGGGAGGACACTTGCGCGACTGCCGATAACGTTTCCGAAACGGACTGCGATAAAGCGTGTTCCGTTCTGCTTCGCCTTACACTGAATCAATTTCTCTGTCACCCGTTTGGAAGCCCCGTAAACGCTCGTTGGGTTCACCGCTTTATCAGATGAGACGAGGATAAATGCCTCTACGTTGTGCTTAATCGCGGCATCAATCAGGTTTTGGGTGCCGAGGATGTTGTTTTTCACGGCTTCGTCGGGATGGTTCTCCATGAACTTGACGTGTTTGTGCGCAGCGGCATGGAAGATAATATGCGGTCGATATTTACGCGTAATTTGGGAGACCTTGGAGTTGTCTCGAATATCGCCGATAATTAAAGCGCGGTTCAGTTCTGGCTCGAATTCGCGAAGTTCTATATCCGTGTGGTAGATACTGTTCTCACCGCGCCCGAAAAGGATAAGGAGTTCAGGGTCGAGTTTCGCCACCTGTCGGCAGAGTTCGGATCCAATTGAGCCGCCGGCACCTGTTACCATCACGCGTTTGCCGGAAAGGTATTTAGAGACTTCAGCCATGTCCATTTGCGAGATGGAGCGGTTCAGCAGGTCCTCAAATCGGACTTCTCGGATGTGGCTGACACTTGCACGTCCTTCAAGGATAGCGTGGATGTTCGGGACTATTTTGAATTGGCATCCCCGGTATTCGCACTGCCGAATAATTTCACGAATTTTTCCGCCGGGGGCTGAAGGGATAGCGATGACGACCTCATCAATCTCTCGTTTTCGGGCGATATACGTCAGGTCTCTGGTAGTGCCGAGCACCTCAAGTCCTGCGACGGTTCTTCCGAGTTTACGGGGTGCGTCGTCAATGAAGCCTACCGGTACATACCCTTTTTCGGGATGATTTCTCAGTTCGCGTAAGACACCGATCCCTGTTTCCCCAGCGCCGACGATGAGGACTTTCGTGGGAGGGGTTCGTGCCGGTAGATTGGATAAGGCGTTCGCACCCTCTGAACCTTTGGTATTCTGAAGGCTTGTGCTGATGACCCGCCTATCTTTTTGGAAGATTTGTTTGGAGAATTTGGTAAACCCGATAAGTGCGAAGTTATAGAATCCATCAATCAAGAACAGCACCCATGCGATTTTCAGTAGCACGGAAAGCCCGATGAGTCCGATGGTCGCCAATATGATTGCGGTGCCGAGTTTGCGGAATTCCTGCGCGGCGGCGTATTGCCACATCGGTTTATAGAGATTGAATCCCAATAGGAAACCGACGCGGACGATCGTGACGACAGCGGCACTGGCGAGAAAATACTGGTAAGCGGGTATGTCTGCGTTCTGCAATACGGTGGCGAACGGTATTGGCTGTTTTAAGATGTCAAAACCGAATTGCAGGCTGGTTAGGTAAGCGAATAGGAACGCAATGTTAATAAGAATTACATCAACAACAACTAAAGAACTCCACTTTATTTTCGGTTTATCCATATTCTGTCCTCAAGAATTTTTAATGATCAGGGTTTTCGCGTATCTGTCTGGTCACTGCCTTGCCGTTAGTCTTTGGGTGCTATTGTGAGGTCGCTTCGAGTCCTTGTGTTTGGACTGCTTGTGCGTGGACCTGTTTTAGACGCTCTCCGATAGCCTCCCAACTATAACTATTTTCGACGCGGGTTCTGGCAGTTTGTGCAAGGGTTTTTCGTAAGCATTTATTATCAAGTAAATGAATCACCTGTTCGGCAAAATCTGCGGGTGTATCAGCGACGAGCAGTTCCTTGCCGATATCTGCTTCCAAACCCATCGCGCCGACGGAAGTTGTGACAACAGGTACGCCCATCGCCATCGCCTCCAAATTTTTGGTTTGTATGCCCGACCCGGCGCGTAAGGGGGCAACAAAGACCGATGCTTTTTCAAAATAAGGGCGGACATCCGGTACATAACCGGTAACCGTCACACCCTCTTGCGCTTCGAGCCGTTTCACAGGCTCGGATGGATGATTGCCGACAATATAAAAGCATACTTTCGGATGCCGCTCTCGAATTCGGGGGAACACCTCATCACAGAAATAGATTGCAGCATCGGCGTTCGGAAAATAGTTCATCGTCCCCGTAAAGAGTAGCATCGGTGCGGGTTCCGTTATCGGGTTTGGTTGAAAATAACCGAGATCAACGCCCATCGGCACGATTGATAGATTCAAGGTATCATCCTGTGCCAGCAGATAGTCGTGGTCGAAACGTGCGACAACGGTGCCGCAATCAAAAGCCTTCATAATATCGACTTCGTAACGCCGCACCCGCTTTTCTTCTAATTTTACCAAAAAACGTTTTGGAGTGCAATCTAATTTTATTTTTGCGAGCCAAGGATTGCTTTCAAGTTCGGCGCGACGACTGAGATTCAGTGCCAACGAATCACACAAATCTAAGACTTTAGCGGGTCCCTGGACTTCTGTCACGTATTGCCCCATCCGAAAGAGCTGCGCGTGAATCAGTTCAAAACGTTCTTGTGCGAGGAGTTCGTTAATCCTGCGTTGCATCTGTGGCGCGTACCAGTAGTGCAGCTGGAGCGGATGTTTTGATAAACAGTGAACACCTGTATTTAGGAATGCGAAAGAACGATGGAAACGTACCCACTCTATGCGTTCACAGAACGGTTCTAAATGTTTTGCTGATGCGATGTCGGTTTCAGACTCTGCAAAATAAACGAGCGTTACGGCATGTTGTTTCGAGAGTTGCTTGATAAAGTTGTATGACCGGATCCGATCACCTCGATGTGGTGGATACGGACATCGGAGGCTCAAAAATAGAATTTTCATTTTTTTATTTTTTTAAATATGGGCCTCCGCTCATCGTTCTTCTATAGATATAACACCCCTACGGGGTGAAGAAAGTGTCCGAAAAACTGTGTTACAATACGCAGAAATACCTAAGCAAAAACCCCAAAATCCGTATCCAGACTATGGACTCTCTACATTAGTTTGATTTTTCGTCGGGCAATTCTGCTTCATCAATCAGCATTACCGGGATACCGTCTCGGATCGGATAGCGACGGCGACACTTACCGGTGCACACAAGTTTCTGCGCGGTTACATCGTGTTCTATTCCACCTTTACATGCCGGACACGCGAGGATATCAAGCAGCGTTTTCGAGAGTGTATACGCGTTTTCAGAATTCAACGGCGTTCTCCATTAAAGTTAGGAAATGTGCTAAAGTGAACTAAAGTTAGAAAGTTATAGCGCGTGCAAGCCTTCTTTTAACTTTATGGACTTAAGAACACTTTACGGACTTTTAACGTTTTAGGCAGCGCAGCATCTCTTATATTTCTTACCACTTCCGCAGGGACACGGTGCATTCCTACCGACCTTCGGCATGTTCCCCATCGCCTGTTGCGAAGCGAATTCGGCTTGATCGCTGGCTGAAGCGGCAGTGTTTGCTTGGGCGCGTCTCGGCGGTTGTCTGCGCCGTCCGCCTGTACGCCGACCCGGGGTACGGCGGGGTGCTTCGGTGTTGACACGAGATTTGAAGATGAATTCGCTGACCTCTTCCTCAATGGACTGATACATCGTTTCAAAGACAGCGAGTGCTTCGTTCTTGAAGACGACAATCGGGTCTTTACCGCCGTATCCTGCGCCGAAACGGATACCTTCCTCGATGTAGTCGATATTATAGAGGTGTTCTTTCCAGTGATCATCAATTCTATCGAGAAGTAGCAAGCGTTCAAGGAGTCGCATCGTCTCTGGTCCGAGTTCGGTCTCACGTTGTTCGTAAGTCTCACGCAGGACCGCCAATGTCTGTTCCTCAACCTCGTTTGGACTCGCTTGTATCAATGGCGGATTCCAAATCGGTTCAATTGGAAACTTGTTCGTCAACCACTGTTCATACCTTTCAGGATTTTCGAGGGTGTTTTCACCTTTTTCGGGCAGATTGTCATCGACTGCATCCTCAACGACCCTTTCAATCATCTGCCAGATTGTGGTTTTGAGGGTGGCGGGTGCTTTGTCGCCTTTTTCAGCGAGTGCTGCAAGCCCACTCTCTTCTGGTATGCTCCTGTTTTCTGTCGATTCCGGTGCGTCCGCATCCTCTGGTAACATTGACATATCGGTTGCTGATGCCAAGACGGTGTCGCGCAATGTATAGATGGTATCGCGCTGTGAATCCATAACATCGTCAAACTTCAGAAGATTTTTACGAACCTCAAAGTGCATCTGCTCAACACGGGTCTGTGCTTTCTCAATAGATTTGGTAACCCACGGGTGTTCTAATGGCACCTCTTCGTCCATTCCGACGCGGGTCATCAGCCCTTGCAAACGTTCGGAACCGAATTTTCGCATCAATTCGTCTTCGAGGGAGAGATAAAATCGGGACGAGCCGGGATCGCCTTGTCTGCCAGAACGTCCACGGAGCTGGTTATCAATCCTGCGCGACTCATGGCGTTCCGTGCCGATGATATGGAGACCACCTGCGGTTAATACCTTCTCCTTGTTCTCGTTACAAATCGCTTCTGCGGCTTCGAGTGCCTCCTGATATTTTTCGGACTCTGGCGGTAGTTCTTCCACTTTAACTTTCTGTTTTCGGAGCGTCTCTTTCGCTAAGCCTTCCGGGTTACCGCCGAGTAGGATGTCCACACCCCGACCTGCCATATTTGTAGCGATTGTCACAGCGCCAGGGACACCTGCTTGTGCGATGATATCGGCTTCGTGTGCGTGTTCCTTAGCGTTCAAAACTTGGTGCTTGATGTCTCGGCGTTTGGTCCTGAGCATCTTACTCAATTTCTCAGAGTTTTCGATTGAGACCGTTCCAACGAGTATCGGCCGCCCGTTTTCGTGCTGTTCAACGATGTCTTGCAAGACAGCGTCATATTTCGCGTCCTCGGTTGCGTAAATCTGGTCGGAATTATCATCTCGGATCATGGGTTCATTGGTAGGGATGACAGCGACTTCTAACCCGTAGATATGCGCGAATTCGTTTGCTTCAGTGGCGGCGGTACCGGTCATACCGGCGAGTTTATCGTACAGTCGGAAATAGTTTTGGTAGGTAATTTTGGCACCTGTTTGACTTTCCTGAACGATTCTCACGCGCTCCTTTGCTTCAATCGCCTGATGGAGACCTTCACTTAACCGTCTCCCCACCTGCTTGCGTCCAGTGAATTCATCGACGAGGATAACTTCGCCGTGTTCAACGAGATAATCGACATCGCGTTTGTAGAGTTGGTGTGCGGTGAGTGCCTGATTGACGTGATGCACCATAGCGATATTGGTATGTTCGTAGAGGTTCCCGACCCCGAGACGACGTTCAACTTCTTCAACGCCTTCGTCGGTTAGCGTTACAGAGCCTCTCGACTTTCCCTGCTGGTCGATCTTGAAGTGCTCGTCTTTTTGGAGTTGTGTGACGACACTGTTAACCTGTTTATAGAGTTCAGCGGGTTTACCGGAAGGTTCTGAGATAATGAGCGGTGTCCGCGCTTCGTCAATGAGGATACTATCAACTTCATCAAGGATGGCGTAGATGTGCCCGCGTTGCACCTTCGCCTCAAGCGAGAGTGCCTTGTTATCCCAGAGGTAATCGAAGCCGAATTCGCTGTGAACGCCGTAGGTGATGTCTGATTTGTATCCGAGTTTCTTCTGTTCGTGGGGCATCATGCTGAGAGTGAGTCCGACGGAGAGTCCGAGAAAGTTATAGACTTTGCCCATCCATTCTGCGTCCCGGCGTGCGAGATAGTCGTTAACGGTGGCGAGATGCACGCCGTTTCCGGTGAGTGCGTTGAGATATACAGCGAGGGTTGAGGTGAGTGTTTTACCTTCACCTGTCCGCATCTCTGCGATGCTACCTCGATGGAGTGCGGCACCGCCCATGATTTGGACATCGTAGTGGCGTTGTTTCAACGTCCGTACGGCTGCTTCTCGGACGACAGCAAATGCGTCGGGTAGGAGTTCATCAAGCGACGCGCCTGCCTCTAATTTTTGACGAAATTCGGGTGTTTTGGATTGCAGTTGTGCATCTGTGAGTTTTTTGAGATCGGGTTCACGTTGGTTGACCGCTTCAACAATATCACGAAACTTTTTGACATCTCGGTCTTCTTTACTACCGAAGACTTTTGTTAGCATATTTTGGAACATTTTTTTAATTTTCCTTGCGGTTCGGTTAGGTCCGTTGGAACTTGAAAGTCTTTCTCCGTATATCTGAAGAAACACCCAAGCAAAAACACCTACGTCCTCAAATTTCTACATGCTTTTAGATTTTACGAGAGTAACCCAATTAAGGTTACCGTCCACTATTCAGTCGGTTCCGCATGCAATGGCACTAACAAGTTATATCCGTCAATCTTCTTGCGCAAAATCGTATAAATGACTGTGTTTCCGGCGGAAGCGATTGAAAACAGGTATGCGATCACGAGTCCGATCCCCATGAGGAGCGTGATTGTGAGAAAAATGGCTGTTATTGTCGTAATGAAAGCGGAGGACTCTTGCATGGCACTACCGATGCTAAAGACACCGAAATTGTTGATGTATGGCAGCATCGCGAACTGGTCAACAGCCCCACCGAGCCATAGATTTGCGCGCCCCATGATGTGTTCCATCTGTCCCGGATGGAATAGACATATCGGATACATTATGATTGAAAAACCGACAAGACAGAAAAACGCCCAGATGGGTACAAAGATGAGTTTGATCAGAAACAACATCGCTTCATAACACACCGTGAGCCACGATTTGTTCCAAACGATGGTGAATTGCTGATAGATTGTTTCAAACGCATCGGCACCTGTAGTCGCGACAACAGCAGGCACAAAGAGTAGGCTCACACAGCAGACCGCGGCGATTAATGCTATTATCAGACCGAGAAAAAAGCCGATCGGCATGAACAGTGAGGCGACCATGAGAAACGGTTTTCCGATGACCGGTAACTTTCCGATCCATGCGATGCCAAACGGTATTAGTGCGAGAAATATCTGTATGAGGCATAAGCCGATGAACGCGCCTATAACAGATTTCCAGTGCCCTTTGAGAAAAGTCACGGCGTTCCCGACTGAGAAGAAGAAATCTCCGCGGAGTTGCTCAACGGTAATTTTGGAAGCCACGGTGCTTGCTAAGAAAAAGATGCATGCGAAGCTGCCCACTCCGATCCACATTGCGATTTCAGTGATCTGTGCGAATTCTGTATTACTGAACGGAGGAACGGGTAGGAGTGCGTAGGTATTCCAAAAGTCCTGAGCGGCAGTGCCACCTACAACGAAGAGGCTGAGATATACCAAAGTTTCATAAATCAGATACGCGATGATAAGTCCAATGAGATGAACAGCGATCTTTCGTCCGCTGAATCCGTAGCGGATGACTTGGAAAATATCCCTGAAATCGAAGTAGCGTTTTTCCATGAAGGGTTCTTCTGCTTTTTCCGAATGCTTGTGTATTTAATGATACTATAATTTACACGGTTTTGTCAAGTGTTTATTTGGCTGATGGCTATTAGCCGTCAGCCGTCAGCAATCAGCAATCGGCAGTCAGTAGGCATCGCGCTCGAAGTGCTTCGCAGTGAGAATCCTACAGGATCAGAAGTTGCGACTACACGGCGTAGGTTGTTTAGTTTTTTTTGATGAATCCGTGGACAGGGAGTGTCAACGTTCGTTCGTTGGGAAACGCCACAGTGAGTAATGATGCGAAGTGTCCTCTCTTTTTCAGCGGACCGAGTTGGACCGTAATAAGAAATGAGGTGTCTGCGTCTGGGTCAGGTGTCATCTGCCATGTCAGTTTCGGATGGCTTGCGGGTAAGAGACGGATTTCTGATGTGTTGAGCGGTGCGTTCACGGCGAGTTTGAGTTCTTTCTGATGCGTCGTTTCGGGGAGGATGTTTCCAAACTCGCAGACATCGGGATCGAGATGCGCAAACCGTTTGGCGGTGGCGACAATCGTTAAAGCGACGCTTGGGGTTTTGAGGCTATCGGTGTAAATTATCGCGGTTGCTGAGGTCTCGTCGGTAGGCAGGATTTCTGGGTTAACGGTTATGCGGAACGTTCCTTCCGTCTCTGGTTGGATCACCTCTGGTGCTGTGATTTTCGCGTAACTACAGCCTGTGTGAACGCTTTGGATGCGGAGTGGGTCTTTGCCTCTGTTTCGTGCTGTTATGGATTGTGTTACGGGTCCTTCCCATTCTGGGAGGGTTCCAAAGTTGATGTGTTGTTGTTCGAGGATAAGTTCGGCAGTGGTTCCGGGTGGGTTGTTGATAAGCACGAGGATAAGTCCAGCAATTAGCAGTGCGGGGATGACGATGAGTGTGAGGATTGCGCGTTTGGACATGGTTTGATTTCATCTACGTTAATCGATGTACTTCGTTATACTGCCGGCTACAGCGGTATTGGGTTGTCTTTCTTCAGGTGCTGGGCGCCCAAATCCTATGAATTCGATGCGCCTGCCTCTAAGGTATAGTTGCTTTCCCTTTTCATCATCGCGCATAGAGATGACACAAAAAATTTCGTGATTTTTGCATCTGAGATATTCAATGAAGTTTCGGATTTTTTCAAAAGGTGCGTCTGTATCAAGCAGTTCTTTAAGTTTTTGTTCATCTTCCTCCTCAAGCGGCTCAGGGGTTGCCATTCCCGAAGCGAGTGCCATTGCGACCTGTACTTTTTCAAGCTCGTCCTCCTCATTTTCGAGTTTGTCGAATGGGATTGCGTCAATGGTGTTTCTGACGGTTTGGATGATTTTAAGCATCGTCGGCATGAGTTGTCGAGCCTTGTCTGGCTCGGCGTTTTGAAGTTGTTCGGTACATTTTTCGTAGAGGGTATCGAGTTCCCTGACGACGTTTAGTGGGTGGCGGAGGTAGCTATCGCTGTAGGTTCTGAGGTATAACTGTTTGTGTGTCTCAAAGAGTTCTTTGAATTTTTCGGGCATTTTCCCGTTTTTGGGATTGAGTGCCCAGAGGTTGTGGGAGAGGTACCGTCGGATTTCGCCTTCGCCGTATTTTTCTATGTCGGCGGCGAGTTCGGTTTTGAATTGTGCTATGACAGCGGTGACAACATCGGTCGGCTTCATGAATTGCGCAAACTGGGTGACAGCGAATTCTTTGTGTCGAATTGAGAGTCTGAATTTGAGGTCTTTTCGTTTTAGCATAACGCTCTCCAAGCATCATAAGTTAACTATTTGTTAATTTATTGTGGACTTGTGGAAAATGAGTTTCTAAGACGTAAATTATGAACATTTCGTGAACATGGCACGGAATTTCATGAACATTTATGATTTGTTCAATTTCTGTGTCTGCCTCGTAATAGGTTATGAACCCATTCAATACGTGGGTTTATGACGGAAATAGGTTCTGTGTGTGATGGATTTTCTGTCACGATGTTCATGAATGTTCATGAAATTGTTCATGATTCTTTTTTGTCCTCTGTAGAGGGTGTAAACTTAGTTAGAGCGTTGGTTTATGGTGTTGTTAAATCCTGAAGTTCCTGAATTTTCGTGAACAATTGGGCAATTTTAATTTTTGTCAGTGTTTTTCTGAAGTGCCTCGAATGTAGTATATCATTGGCTCGGTGGCGTTTTTTGAATGTGGATCGTTTTCAAGTTGTTCATGAAATGCTAATTTTGTCGGTTAACGTTCGTTAATTTGAATGATGGACAGGTTGTCTTATAGACGGTTTATTTTTGAAATACTATTACATCACATACAATAACCTATTTATATGATAATATATTTAATTTAGGATGTCAAATTTATTTTTTTGTCTAAATGCAGATCGCATGAATCAACGCCGAGTGCGCGTTTTGCCTCGCAGTGAGAGTCGGCGGGGCGAGTACGCCGCAAATCGCGGATTTATCGGATTACGCGGATTAGGGATGGTAGGGGAAGTTTTGGGTTGGAAACCTATCCTATGAAGTATAATGATGTAAATATTAACAAGGAAGTTTTGAGATGACAGGCGAGAAATGAGCAAATCACATTCTGTAATACATAGGCAACCACAGTTTTCGGGCAAGTATGCTGAGCGTCGATTGTGCCTTTTGTTTTCGAGTACGTGGTTCATACAATTTCTTTTTGAGTTAATGCGATTTTATCACAAAGAGGAACGAAAAGACCGCTCATTTGTTTCTTCAAAAAACAACTCTTCACTGTGAGTTGCCATTTGAACGGCTATCCGGTCTTTTAATATTCGCTGACTGAAATTTTCACGAACTTCTTCATCAATTCGGTTTAGTAAAAATGGAATTTCGTGCCCTGGATTGTTCATTTGACAATCAGCTGCCATGATCCGTAGCATAGTTTCTAAGTGATCTTTATGTACCTCAAAACCAAATGCTTTATTTCGGGGTTTAAAAACTCCTCTGAATATATCGCCAGCAATATCGTTTTTAAACTCATCTAATACGTAGCGGTTACGGCTTTCGCCTTGATTTCTATTTGGTGCATTGCTTTGATTTAAATGGTCTTGTAAAGTCTCAATTACGAAAATTTCACCTGTCCGAAGGGCTCGAGCAAACTTAGCAAATACAGGACTTCCTTTGATATCTTTGATGACACCCAGAACCTGTTTCCCACTCTCAAACAATTTGTTATATAATTGAACCCCCTCTTGACTGGACACAAGCCACTCATAAACCAAAGTTCCATCTAAAAACAGGTAGGGTTCCTCAATATCACAACTGTGCTTAACCTCAAAGTATCGCAAATATGCTGTCTGGGATATACCGAAAAGCCCTTGCTCCTCAAGCCTAATGAAATCATCCGAATCAGACGCTTCAGAAAGTAAAATTCTACTCGACCAATAGTGTAGCGAGTCCTGCATAGGACGACGATATGAGAGGCTGCCGACGGCAACACAAAGGGCTTGTCCTGCCGAATACTTTTGAATTGGAAGTGCATAGGTTCCGTCTATAGCGGCAACCTCACCTATCTCCAATTCTGTTGCATTACTGAATTGACCAAACTCAACCTGACGTAGCCTTGGATTGTTGTTTGGCAAAGGACCGGCGGATTCCATACCATCACGAACCTCCTCTAATACGTCCTTGAGTTGCTCACTATTGAGCATTTCTACAACGTCGTCAGCGATTCCGCCAAAATCAGTGGCGAATTCATCTCTGGATACCCGTCTTGATCTCCTGACTAATTCATTGAACATTTTTGACATTTGACGCTCCTCACCTTATTTTTCAAAGACGTTTAAAACACAGGTATCAGATCGCATTCGTCGATCCCGTTTTGCAATGTTATTTTGTATAGCACTGCCCGGATTTTGTTGACGGCCACGGGACACAAAAGTGGTATCAATCCAGTGTAGTCCCGACTCAATAGCGAAGGCATAAGCATCAGCTGGGATGTTGGAATTCGGATCTTCGGGACGAGTTCCGCTCCATTTTGGTAGGAAAATGCATAATTTACCATTGGGGTTTAGGGACTCTGCCATAGCTTCAATAACTTCTTCTAACAAAGACAAATAATGATTTTTGTCTTTTGACAAAGCAAACTCATCCTTAAATAAATGGCTGGACTGACCGAAATATGGAGGATCTAAAAAAATCCAATCAGCTTTGACAGGTAATGGTTTTTTTGCATCGTGTTTTTCAATATAGTCGCGGCATGGATGAAGATCGTACAGGTAAATCTCAAGGTTAAAATCTAAATCCTTTTGCCAAAGTTCACGGTCGTCGTAGACGCGTTTTAACATACCACTTCCTGCCATCGGATCAACAACTACACCAACTTGTGGTGCAAAGTAATAAAGCGCATTGGCATAAATCTCTCCAGGGATAGAACCTGGAAAGTCTTCTTCTTTACGCCATTTAGGTTGTCCAAAAGCCCACCAATCTGAAGGCTTAATAATATCAAGGTTCTTAGTTCTACTACCATTCTGCTGGCACCATTCCTTATGAATCTGATATGGACTGGCAGATGAGTTTTCTTTGAGAACACTTGCCGCTTCAATGAGGTATTCACTTGCCCGATCTTTCTGACGCTGAGCATTTTTGAACAACACTTCTGGTGCTTCACGGAGCAGTGAAGAATTTTCAACGGATTCGATTATCCTCCCACAAGCGACGTAATTTTTAGCGCGAGTAGGATGGACTTCAACTTGCCGACAAAGACGTAAAAACTCTTTTTTATTTTCTTGATCGTTTTCTGAAGTACTGATCAATTCATCTATTCTTGACCAAAACTTTGCTTTATAGTACGTACTACCTGGCTCTCTTTGCTCTATAATCCGAGCACACTTGGCAAGGTCCTCCAGGTCGTCAATTTGAGTTAGAACTGATTCAGCAATATCATAGAATTTTTCTTTGTCGACAAGGTGATAGAATAATTCTACCACGCTCTCATGATCGCCATGTGAACTGGAATGACTTCCTTCATGTATGTCACTCATTGATTTAACTTGATTCATATCACGCCCTATTTTAATTTTCTTTACTCAGAATCATCATCTTCAAGGAACACATTACTATCATCAGTTCCCGAGTTATCGGGACGCATGAGTTCAAATGGAGACGGTGCCATTTGCGCCAGTACTGTAACAGTTGATTCAAACATTTTAACGAGGGCATGACCTGTTCCGAGTTGTAACGCTTGTGCTGAATACTCGTTCCCCATCTTTTGCGTCGCAGAGGCAGCTTCACCTTTGCTGTTCTGACGCATCACAATGTGCGAGTTTAGATTGTTCATTACAAGTTGGTGAATTTGTGAAGCATTTTGAAGGCTAAGTGAAGTGCCACCGTTTATTTAGACCAAAAATTAACAAAGTTAAGAGAAGGTTTTTCGTTGAAATTCCATGGGTGTCAGATACCCTAACGCCGAATGTGGGCGTTTCTGATTATACACTTGTGTGATAAAATGACCG
>JAAXHI010000116.1:0-984 GCA_012270875.1 Candidatus Poribacteria bacterium
GCGTGAGGTATGGAGTGTTTGGCGGGTTTTGGCCCTAATCTTATGTTAAGGAGGCTTCAATATGAGCCATAGTCATTTAAACGTCCCATTGAAGTACTGGGAGTTGACGAAAGAGGTTCCGCCCCCTCCGATAGAGCGGGATATCAAGTCGTGGATCATAGCGAATCCGTCGGATCCGCTGTGGGACATAGACGTGCTGCCGTTGACATACACGGACAGCAGGTGGTCAGCATTCATAGTAAGATGCGACGAGGCGACTCGGAGCCGTCTGTGCCCGAATCCCCCGCTGCAGGTATGGGATGGAGAGAATGCGGACTTGGTGGAGTTTTGGTATGTGGATCACAAGAACACGATGTTGGGTCCATATCTTGAGTTTGGAGTAACTATCTCGGCTACGTACAGTGATCCGCAGGGCAACGTATGGAAGGCGGGGTATTATCCGTACATGTATTTGACGGGGGATGCTCCAGTGGACGCGGGTAGAGTGTTAGGGTTTCCGAAGAAGATGTCGTACATCAGGTGTACGGTGCACGGAGGGGAGAAGGGGACGGACTTCTTTGGGTTTGCGATGAGTCGAAATGGTTATCTGCTGCACAGCGCTACGGGGCAGTTTGACGACAAGCAGGTAACGCCTCCGTATTTCTATGGTAAGACGGACTGGGGGAAGTTCAACATGAAGGTGATAACGCGGCCGGACGTATCGAGTTCGGAGTGGCAGTTGACGTATTTGCCGAGCGCGTTGCCGCCGCCGTTTGACACGATGATCCAGGGGCACAGGTTCAAGATCAAGCCTGAGCACACGAGGACGGCAAGTGGGGATGCGATAAACTGGTTTATGCAGGCGACGCCGTTTGACAACATGGGAGCGGAGTTGAAGATCCAGGAGGTAACTGGATTGATATCGTTTGTGTTTGATCTCGTGATACCGCCTGCGGTGGTACTGTGGACGGAGACGTACGAGAGGCCGGCGAGTTATCGAGGATA
>JAAXHI010000116.1:1040-4683 GCA_012270875.1 Candidatus Poribacteria bacterium
GATGAGGGAGAAGTTCCACCGTTACCGTTGGACAGGGACAGGATCCACATAATCAGCCAGGGGGTAGCGGACCCGGTGTTTGACTATGACATTGTCCCGCTGACATACACGGAGAGCAGATGGATGGCTTACGTGATAAGGGCGGACCTTAGCGGAATGAAGGCGGTGGTGCCGGAGCCGATCGAGGTACAGGACGATGTAATAGAGTTTTGGTACGTGATACACAAGAACACTATGTTGGGTCCGTACATGGAGATGGGCGTAACGTTTTCAGCTACGGTGGATGACGGGAGCGGGCACATATACAAGGCGGGATATTATCCGTACATGTATCTGTCGAACGACTCGCCGATATTTGCCGGGAAGGAGCCGTTTGGGTTTCCGAAGAAGGCTGCGTACATCGCGGGGTTCGAGCATGGAACGAACAACAACTATTTCAATCATTTGATGGAGCGCAGGGGATATATACTGCACACGGCGAACGGGCGTTATTCTGACAGGCCTTTGTCAGCCAGGCCGACTTTCTACGGGAAGACGGACTGGGGCAGGATGAACTACAGGATAACGACGCGTCCGGACGTGTCGAACAGCATACACGAGGTAACGTATTTGCCGTCGGATCTTCCGCCGGGGTTTGGGACTGGGCACAGGTTCCAGTTGAATCCTGAGAGTGTGAGGACGGCGATAGGAGAGGATGTGCGTTCGTGGTATATGTCTGGGACGCCGTTTGACTACATGGGCGGACAGATACCGGCTACAGAGGTAGTGGGACTGATAAGTTTCACGTTCAACCTGATCATACCGCCGGCGTTGACGATATGGACGAGGACGGTGGAGAGGACGACGGATGACATGGGTCATGTGGTATACTCCACTCCGTTTGAGTACACGATGCGTCACAGGTTCCTGCTGCCGCAGTATAGCCAGGGATAGTAAAGACGTAGACGAGCTAGCGTGTCTTCGGGCGCGTGGCTTGTGGCAGTTAAGAAGAGGAGGGAGACCGGAAACGGTTGCCCCTCCTCTTTTTTTTGTGCTCCTAGCGCCACAGGGGGTTGAATACCAGTCCGGAGAGAATTTTTGGATAAAAGTAGGTGGTCTTGTGAGGCATCTTGCTTCCGTCTAGAACCACTTTGAATATGTCCTCTGATTTCAGTTTCGGAAGAAGAAATCCGGCCTCAAACCCTCCGTTGTGCACGTTCTCAAATACTTCTTCCGGGAACTTGGAGTACCACACGCCCGCCCTGTCCTCTTCTATCAGTTTTCCAAAAACCTGGCTGTGAAGAATTATTACGGCGAGGTTCTCATAGTCTTTTTTATGTATCGCCTTTGGAGTAAGCCTGAAAGTTCTTCCGGGATCTTTGGTTACGACGGATATCTGGTCCGGGCCAAGATCAAGCGAATCTTCAAGCGCGATTCTCTCGACTTCAAAATCTTCCCGCAGATTGTCAATCAGGTTCTCCCCGATTTTTCTTGCCATTCTGTGAGTGGGGTTGATTATAAGTCCCTGGCCTTCTCCACGCGAGAGATAGGTCATTACGTAATCCCAGGGCATCGGTCCCGAATTTTCTCCAGTTTCTTTTCTTTTCAGGTCTCTGAAGTTTATCGAGGTCTCGTAGCGGTGATGGCCGTCTGCAATCAGAATGGATTTGTCTTCGAGGAGGCTTTTTATTCGCTGTATGATTTCCGGGTCGGATATTTTCCAAAGAACATTTCTTATTCCTTCTTCAAAAGTAACGTCTACGAGCGGTTCTCCGATGTTTTTGTCTATGTCTTTCTCGATTTCTCCCGTGGCGTCGGGATAGACACAGAAGATCTGACTCAGATTCGAATTGCACGCGATTGTGAGCGCTAGGCGGTCTTCCTTGTGTTTTCTGAAAGTCCGTTCATGGGGCAGGATAATTTTTTTGTTGAAGTCTTCAACTTTTACGTTCGCTACGAACCCTTTCCTCGTATAGCGCTGTCCTTCAAACTCAAAATCTTGGTAGTAGGGATATATTGAAGGTTCGCCGTCCCTCATAAGCACCTTGTCCAGAAGCCACTTCGAATAGGTTTCTTTAGCGTTTCTGTAACGCTGCTTTCCCTCTCCCTCGGGCAACTCAATTCTCACGGCGTTAAAAGGACTTTTGGCGTAGAGTTCTTCGCGTTGCCGCGGACTTATGACGTCGTAGGGGGGAGCGATGACTTTTGCGAAATCTCCGACCGCTTCCTCGTTATACCTTATGCCTTTGAAAGGTTCTATTTCAGCCATGAAGAATCTTTTCTATCTCGGTTACGGAAAGGTCGCCTTCTCTGATAATTTCTGGTGACGTGGTCGTTAGATTAACTATCGCGGAACCCATTGAGGGTGGAAGGGTACCAGAATCCACTATAACATCAATTCCGCTTGGGAAATCCCTGCGGATATCGACGAATCGGTTGGAGTTGCCCCTGCCGCTTATGTTCGCGCTCGTAGAGGTTATGGGCTCCCCCACGCGACTGAGAACTTCTTTTACGAAAGGGGAGGTGGAGATTCTTGCCGCGACGGAATTTCTTCCCCCTGAGACCTCTTCTGGAAAGGCGGATTTCGGAGAGAGTACCAGAGTGAGAGGTTTTCGGTTCCGGGAATATCTACCGAGCAGTTCGGCCGGAACGTGGAAGTGGCGGTCAAGCATTTCCGTATCCCTTACGAGAACTATGAGTCCCTTGTCCCCGGATCTTCCTTTTATCTTTACTATTTTCCGGCAGGCTTCTTGGTTAAACGCAAGACAGCCGATCCCGTAGAGGGTCTCGGTCGGGTATATGATCACCCCTCCGCCCGTGAGGCACTCGGATACTTTATCGAATACGAGCGGATCGTTTTTTTTTATAATCTCAGTCAATTTTTCGCGTTTGCCGGGTTTGGATATATTATAAGTTTAACAATGGGTCCGCAAGCTGCAAAAAGAACCGGGAAATGGAAATCCCGTATCGCTTCGGAACTTGTGGGAATAGTGGGCGCCGAAGCGGTTATCTCCGCCGAGGATGAACTGATTGCCTATGAGAGTGACGGGCTTACGGGATACAGAGTAAAACCTGTTTTCGTCGTCCTGCCTTCAAGTGCGGAGGAAGTTTCCCGGGTCGTGAGGCTTTGCGACCGCGAGAAAATCCCTTTTGTTCCAAGAGGAGCGGGAACAGGGCTCTCCGGGGGCGCCCTTCCGAGCCGGGAGGGAATAGTGATATCGCTTTCGAGAATGAACAAGATTCTCGATGTGGATATCCCGAACCGCGTCGTCGTGGTTGAGCCCGGAGTAGTGAATATTTCTGTGACCGATGCCGTAAGCGCCGAGGGATTTTACTACGCTCCCGATCCTTCAAGCCAGATCGTGTGTACTATAGGAGGCAACGTCGCCGAAAACTCGGGCGGAGTGCATTGTCTTAAATACGGAGTCACGACTAATCATGTGCTGGGAGTGGAAATGGTTTTACCTGACGGCACCGTGGTTACGCTCGGGGGCATGACTCCGGAGAGTTTCGGATATGATCTTCTCTCGCTCGTGGTCGGAAGTGAGGGGCTTTTGGGCATCGTTACCAAGGTTTTCTTGAGAATAATAAAAAAACCCCAGGTAGTTAAGACTCTTTTCGCCTCGTTTGAAAAAATTGAAGACGCCGGGGCGTCTGTCTCCGC
>JAAXHI010000309.1 GCA_012270875.1 Candidatus Poribacteria bacterium
CATTGAGTTGATCGTTTTCCCAAACCTTCTTACCGATAGCCTCAACGACAGGGATAAGAGGCACCGATTCTGTAGCAGCATCGGGTTGCAATTGACCACTACTCAGTTGTGCGAATGCTGGCAGTGTGCTCAGCGCACCGCCGATACCCCCGACCTGTGTAGCGAGTCGAGTTAAGAATTGGCGGCGATTGAGCGTGTCTCGATGGTGCGTCGTCTCTTGGCTATCAGCGATAATGTCTGCTATGACCGTGTCGTCAGGTTTCATTACAATTTACCCAATTCTGTTAGGATTTGTGCCGTTGGTACACGGGCAGCTTTGGCATCCAAGGATTTCCAAGCGATCGTTCCATCCTTGCGAACGACGTAGGCGGCAGGACGTGCTATCCGATTGTTACTGGGATCGATAACGTTGTAGGCATTGATGACCTCTCTGTCCTTATCGGCAAGCACTGGAAATTTGAGCTTGTGATTTTGAACCGTCCGTTTGGTATCGCCTTCGGTATCGGAACTGATAGCGATAAGTTCCGCACCTGCGGCTTGAATCTTTGCATAGTTGTCTTGCAACTCACCGAGTTGCGCTCTGCAGAACGGTCACCAACCGCCGCGATAAAAGATAAGGACGACGTTTTTATCAGCGGCGTAATCAGCGAGTGCGTGTAATTTGCCGTCGCTATCTGGTAATTCAAAGTCTGGTGCCTGGCTGTCAATACTTAACCCTTGACCTGGATCCAACTTTTCAGGTTCCTGGCTTGGCACGAGTTCGAGTGTTAACTCTAATGTCTCAGAGGCAGGTATGGCAGGTACTGCCACTTCCTTATCCTCGTAGCCTGCGTGCGCAATTGTTAAAGTAAAGGGTTGCTGCACGGGAAGGTTTTCAAAAGAGAAAGCGCCCGCCGCTGTTGTCAACGTTTCGTGCACTTTTCCGGCGTTATCCGTGAGTTGGAGGTTGACCTCACCGAGCGGCTCACCGGTCGCTGTATCGGTTAAAACACCGCGCAGATGTGATACGGGGGTTTCTAACGCGACAAGTGTGACTTTATCAAGCGAGACAACCTGTCCAGCGATGACCGTGACATCCATCTCCTTCGTTTCATGTCCTTTCGCTGATATTTGGAGCGTGTAGTTTCCGGCTTCAACCGCGTCAATCTCATAGCTTGCCTGTGTCTCTGTTTGCGCCACGAACTGTCCGTCTCTTAGCAAGCGTACCTGAATCGATACGCCTTCAATGGATTGAACATCACCTCGCAGAGTGCCAGCCAAACGGGTCTCAGCCTCCGAGGTATCCACGCTTTCCTTAACAGGATTTTCTGTCCCGCAGTTCAATCCTGCAAACAACAAGAGTGCGAACGCGAACATTTGTATAGCAAGTTTTCGGTTTGCAAGCTGCACCGAAAAAGTCAGGATCTGTTTCATAGTTTTCCTCTATTTGCCTATTTGCTGTTTTTGAGCCTACCCCACGTCGTTGTGAGTTTGTTCACAGGTTCAACGGCGGCGGCAGTTTCAACACCGTTGTCCATGATGTTATTCATATCCTCTTCTTCCAAAGCGACATTGAAGATAGCCACATCGTCGATAATACCTTCAGTGTATCGATCATAGTGGCGTGCGATATGAAACACACCTTCACCAGTGCCGTATCCCTCGTTTTCGTTAAAGTCGGTTTCAGCTTCCATTTCGCCATCTATCCATATCGAAGCCTTGCCTGTATCGGCATCTGCTCTACCAACGACAAAATGCCATTTGTCATCTCCAATTTCGGTTGTGCCGTTCGCTCGAAAACTCGTTGATGCCCCGTCGCGCAGGTAGAGGGTTACCTTGTTATCGGCATCTCCGTTCCAGAGCAGGTACCATGGCAATACCTGTGATGTATCCTCATAATTTTTTCCAACGAGCGCGCCAGCGACTCTGGTACCTTTGAAATAGCAGATAATTGTGAACGACACGCCCGCTTTGAAGCCGACAGTGTCAGAGTGCGGCACTTCAACCCAATTGTCAGTGCCATTAAACTCAAGTGCTTTCCCGAATTTTCCATCTACCCACTTCGCGCCGTGGATTTCACCATCGTTCCCGTTCCCTGATCCGTCTGTGGCGGTATTCCCTTTTCCTTCGTTAAAGAGCCACATTCCGGTGATACTGTCTGGATCAATTTTCGCAAGACTCGGTAGTGCTATCAGTAAAAAGATAGCCATAAAACTGGCGAGCAGTATCCGTACATTTTTAAATAAAGACATCACAGTTCCTCCTTACTTAAAATCGCTGTTAGTTCACAATAGAGAGAAGCAATTTCTATGCCATCCGTTTTTCTGTCTTAAGCGTGAAATTTTGCACAAAATGGGGCATTTCTTATTCCAACATGCACAAAAAGGGGCAGTGAAAAATAACTGAAATCACTGTCCACACGCTCACATTCTTTTATAGTATAGCACCTATCGTGTGCTATGTCAAATCAAACCCCATAGGCTTTACTTAGGGTTTGACGCGTCAAGTTTACCGTGATTCCGATTTGATTTGCCCCCATGTACTGGTTAGAGAAGTACTTGTTGGATTGACAGCAAGCGCGCCGCTGGTAGCAGCACCATTCATTCCGATTAAGGTCTTCCCGTTTCCCGATGCATCTTGAAAGTGATCTGTACCGGCTGGTTCATCAAAATTCCAAAGTGCTAAAGTGTGTTCATCACTTTCAAAATGATGCGGCGGATCGAAGGGTTCAATACCCCGTCCGGCAGGTAAGTCATATCTGGCGATGTTTGAAAATCTTATAGCATCAATTTCGCCATGAAAGCGGGTCGTTTGCGATAGCACTATGCCATCCCGATTAATTGCGAATACATCTTTATCATACCCACCTACGAAGAAATCTTTTCGTGTTCGACGAACCTCCGCAGCCACTCGATCCACCAAAGGGAACCGTGTTTGAAGGATTCGGTTGTTGTATACGAAGTTAATTGCGCCATCTTTGAGGATGATTGCCAGATAGTTCCATCGGTCTTTCTCCACTTCAATTTTAAGTCCTACCACGCCTTTAACTTTTCCTTCAAGATGCGCTGAGCTATAGCAACACAGTTGATTCTTATCAAGGTTACAATCCTGAGTATTTGAAGTCAACCCAAAGACAACTTGCTGGGCAAGAATAAGATTATTTTCTCCGCGTTTAGGTTCAGATTTCGGATAGAACCACACTTCGACAGTAAAATCAAAGGTGTTTGCTGGGATTAGATACCCGTGTTCGGCAAGCGGAAGTATTGCATAGTCATCATCACCATCCAGCACCAAGACACCACCGGAAGGTTTGAATGAGAAAACAGGCAGAACTAAGTTGAATAACAGCAATGTGCTTAGCAGGAGTCTAAAGTTAATAACCATGAAACCTTCCTTCTATAGTTGGGCATCCATCGAAAATAATCCCTCCCAAGTTGCAAGTTTAGTTGCTCTACGCTGTAATTATCTTTAAGTTCTTGTTCACGTTTGAGCGAAGCGTTTGTATAGGGAGACCAATCGTTTTAGTTGACAAAGCCACGATTGCTTGGTAAAATGAATCTGCTTTGGCTCACAATTGAGACTTTAAGGAGACGGACGAAAAACGCGAATCGCTTTTCTGATTCCACTATTAAACGCTCCCGATGTCTTTTGTTGATACTAATTCCAATCTGCTTCACAGTCTCCCCAGCACGAGAGAACCTAACACACAACAAATTAGAAATATATAGCCACCTACTGGGTTAAACATATATAAGTGCTAATACGGTGTCATCGGAGGATGCGACAGATGGCTCAAAAGCGCAAAAAATCGAAAAGAAAAATACGGATAGAGGAATGCGCATCGGAAATGCAAGAACATATCCATCAACTCGGCATATCTTCGGTTGAAGCGTATAAAGCGTGGTGCCGCGCCCACAATTTTGGTCAGGGTTTAGATAAAAATTCGCGCCAACGCCGAGATGAACTTTACGTTTTGACACGCACGCGAGCTGTGAAAATAATGACGAAAGAGAAGAAAGACCGGAACCTTAGCGAGATTCTTCCGAAAATATACAACCAAGAACTGCGGTCAGAAAAACTACAGAATCCAGTCCTCAGAGCCATCTCGGTTGCTTTTGAGGGCAGCATCGCCCCGAAAGTTTTCTTGAAACTTCTGCTGTATCTCGATGAGAATTCAGACTTGTTAAAGGAGACTACTCATATTCAAGGCATCGCTGCACTTGCAAACCATCATGAGAGTTGGATTCGATCCCCTGAAAAGTGGAAAGTCAGAAAGCATAATCGGGGTCGCCAATTTTCCGAACTCGCGCGACATCTTCTCGCTGCTTATGAGGTGCCGTTTTTTATGGATAGCGTCTGGTTTAACGGAAACGTAACGCACCAAAACTGGTTCAAACATATCGGCACTGGTCAAAATATCCGAACTGCATCGGATATTCCTATACCGCTCACGAAGAAGATGGCACATCATTTTCTTAAGGCACCGAAGCATTACACAATTGAGGAGGCACTCCGTTGGGGACAAGTACACGCCCTCGGTGGTGATAAATATTTGGCGGACGCGCTTCGTGGCACACAACTGACCGAAACTTTTAGCAACGACGGTTTCTGGATAAATGTGATCCGCTTCTTTATTGCGAATCCGATGTTGGATGTCAGTCATGTGCACCCGATTGTTGATTATATCTGGCATCAGAAATACGAGAACCGTCGTGTCTTCATTGAGAGAGGGGTTGCGAGAGAAATTGGACCGGCACAACCGAACTTCAGCATGAGAAGGCGAACACCTGAAACACTACTCCGCCAAGTTGAGGCATGGCATGGCGAACTCGGTAGAGAAGTGAAAAGTGGGGAGCTTGAATGGATCCGCTCAGGGATCGGTGAATTCCACACTTTGGAAGGAAGTGAGGCGTTGCGCAATATGAAATTCTGGTCTATTCGAGAATTGCTCAGCAGCGACGAACTTATCGACGAAAGTCGGGCACTGGGGCATTGTGTCTCAACTTACGCGAGATCCTGTCATACTGGACGGTCATCGATCTGGAGCATGGAGATTGAAGATGAAAACGGACGACGCAAGATTTTGACGATTGAGGTCGCGCCAGAAGCAAAACTTATCCGTCAGGTTCGGGGCAAGGGAAATCGTTCAGCAACCCCTAAAGAGAAAAACTTGTTAGGACAGTGGGCGGAACAGGAAGGGCTGCGACTTGCTGGATACATATAGGGGATGGTTGTCAGTTATCAGTACTCAGTTGTCAGTACTGGGTCTGGCTGTTGGAGACTCATTGTCAGAATCAGGATTACACCGATTATGGAAGAACCAAGACGACAACAAGGTGCACACGATTGGAAGATCGAAATTACCAGAGTCTTGGATGATTCTGGTTGGCATACGGAAAAAGTTGATTTTTGATGCAATTGATGGTAAACTATCTATAGCAGTCTTGGTCGGTGTAGATCACTATTATGCTTAACCAAAAGGAGGTAAAACGATGGAAAACCCAACGACTATCCAAGAGATTGTACAGCGATTGGATAAACTCACGCCTGCGCAACAGAAACAGATTTTGAATTCTGTCCTATCTTTTTTAGGGGAACCGATAAGAGGCACTCCGAGTAAGGAGCTGCTTAAATTCGTCGGACTGTTCCCGCCTGAGGATCTTGAACAAATAAAGCGCGCAATTGAAGAGGACTGTGGACAGGTCGATGAATCAGAATGGTAACTATCTTTTAGACACCAACATCGTTATCGGAATGCTAACTGGTGACACGGCGATCGAAGAAAAAATGCAAAACGGTAATAACTTATTCTTATCCTCTCCTACAGTTGGTGAACTCTACTACGGCGCGCAGAAATCGGATAAAATTACGGAAAATCTTCAAAGAATCAACATATTTGTAGAAGAACATACTTTTCTCTCTTGTGATTTGGAAACGGCGCAGTGGTACGGGATTATTATAGCAAAATCCGAAAATAATTTTACACTTGTCGCTCGTAGGGGTTGGGTGACCCAACCCCTACGGTTCTCGCATGTATGCAAATAATTACGGGATCTACTATAAGAACCAACTGCGAAGAAAAGGCCGCCCTATCCGAAACAACGACCTCTGGATTGCAGCAATTGCCTTGCAATATGATTTGATCCTTGTGACACGAGACGCACACTTTGATGAAGTTGAAACCTTACAAACAGAACGTTGGTAGATACTACACTAACAACAGATACGGATCTTGAATACAGTCAGAAACCGTTTGCAGGAACTGTGCAGCGGGTGCGCCGTCTACGACCCGATGATCGAACGTTAGACTCAACGTCAACATACTCCGGACAACAATCTCATCTTCGTGAACGACTGGCTTCTTCAGAATCCGTCCTACCCCAAGAATAGCACTCTCTGGTGGATTGATGATAGGTGTGAACGCATCAATCCCGAAATTCCCAAGATTCGTAATCGTAAAAGTACCACCTTGAAGTTCTCCGGGTGTTAACTGATTACTCCTTGCCCGTTCAGCGAAATTTTTTACCTGTTCTGAGATCTCCGATAACCTCTCTCTGTCGGCATTGCGGACGACCGGTACTACCAATCCATCCTCCAGTGCGACTGCTACCCCGATGTTAATTTCTTGCAATAAATGAATCCCTTCATCTGTGAGGGTTGCGTTGAGACGCGGATGTTCCAATAAAGCATTTGCTACGACTTTTACAAGCAGATCGGTGTAGGTGAGCTTTACCTCTCTCGCCTGTAGTTTATCGTTAAGCATCCCGCGCAGCTCAGCGAAGGCTGTTGCATCGACCTCGGTATGGAGTGTGACACTGGCATTCGTTTGAAGGCTCAAAGTCATGCGTTCTGCGATGATTCCACGGATGCCGTCCATAGGAATGACTTCGGTTGCCTGCTCAAGTGCTGGTGTCTCTATAACAGGCGTTTCAGGTGCTGTACTGGCTGCTTGTAGGACATCATCACGGACGATTCTGCCATCGGGGCCGGAACCGACAATTAAACTGAGATCGACACCGTGCTCTTTTGCGAGTCTTCTTGCAAGCGGCGATGCCTTCAGGCGTGTGGTTTCGGCTTCGGTTGGAACTGGTGCTCTCAAGTCGATATACCGTTGGACATCGGCTTCAAGGATACGTCCACCCGGTCCAGAAGCAGTAACTTGGGTCAAGTCAATAGCGAGTTTCTCAGCGAGTTGCCGTGCTGCTGGTGAGGCTTTCGGCGCGACAGCGGTAGGTGCTGGTGTCGGCTTCGGTTGTGCGGGTTGTACGGGTGCTTCTTGTTCGGGTTCTTGCGGTTCTACAACTGCTGTATCTGCCTCAACGCGGGGGACTTCTTCTCCGGGTGCGCCGATAATCGCTAACAAGGCGTTGACAGGGACATTGGCACCTTCCTCGGCAAGTAATTGCGCGATAACACCGTCGGTAGGGGATTCCTGTTCGTGGACGACCTTATCGGTTTCAATCTCTAACAAAGGTTGGCCTTCCGTGACGGTATCGCCTTCCTTAACGAGCCATTTCCCGATTTTCCCTTTGGTCATCGTCTGATCCATCTGAAGCATTCTCAATTCAACTGCCATATTTTTAGATTTCCTTGCGGTTCGATAAGGTTAATTGTACAGGAACGTTTCGCTCCGTATATCCAGCCCGGCGCGTTGCTTGGGCTTACGCGCACTCTCGTTAATGCCTATCTACAGTTTCCTTACAGTTCAATATTTTTAGATTTCCTTGCGGTTCGATAAGGTTGATTGTACAGGAACGTTTCGCTCCGTATATCCAGCCCGGCGCGTTGCTTGGGCTTACGCGCACGAGTTGATGAAGAACCGACGGCTATTTTTCGCTAAGTCGGTTATGACTGTGCCTCAATCAATTCAATCAGCAGCTCAACATTCGCATCTTTTTCTAAAATGAGCGCGAATTTGTGGTATTCGTCGCCTTTGAAAATCGCTTGAACGAAAGGACTAAAGGCAATCAAAAATTGGCTGCCTAAAAAGTTCAGCGGTTTACAGGTTTCTAAAGCGATAATTGCGGGCGCGGTTAGACCGCGCCGTACAATCCACGTCGCTGCCTTCTCAAGCAAGGCATGCTGCTCCGGTTCTGGAATGTCCTCAAGGACAGTTGGTATTTCGCTGTTTGAATCGAGCATAGTTAGCCTCTATCCGACACGCAACCTACGTGCGTGCAAACCCGTAAGTCTTAGAGATCTAAGTCACTGAGATAGTCGGTAATCTGCTTCGGTTGTCCATCAAGGGTTGTCTCCATTGCAGCGATGACGAGTACAAAACTTTTGATATTGTCCTCAATCCGTGTATCGGAAGGTTCACCCCCGTCGAGCCAATTCAGGAATTCATCGAACAGATGCTGATGTGCGTAATAAGGGATTGGCGGTGCCTCGTAGACTTCCGTTTCGCCACCGACGCGATGGATCGTCATCTGGTTTCCGCCTGCGATTTCGACCGCGCCCTGTTCAAACTCGGCACGGTAGTGTTCATGGTTCCAGCAGTTGACGATGCCCGCTGCTGAACTGTTGCCTTCATAAGAGGTGTGAACACCGTTATCCATTCGCATCATATAGAAGCCACTGGAATAGTGCTGGAAGCTCGACCATTCGGGATTCCATCCAAATCCGATCAACGTTTCACAATCGCCGCCGGAGAGGAACCGCAGCATATCTAAGTGATGAACGGAGCCTTCAAAGAGGAGTGCGAAATCCATATCGTGCCGCCAATCCCGTCCCCATGAGAGATAACGACGGTAATCACACGCGTATCTACCCACAATGTGTTGGAGCCGTCCGAGTCTGCCTTCATCTCGGATACGAATTAATTCCTGTTTATTATCGGCATAGCGATAGTTTTGGATGATCGCACACGGCAATCCGGTTTTTTGTGCGGTGCGTACCATGGCTTTCGCTGCATCCAAAGTGTCGGCAATCGGTTTTTCACAGATAACAGGCATCCCGTTTTCCATAGCGGCAATTGCGGCGGGACTGTGGAATTGTGGCGGGGTCGCCACACCACAAAAGTCAGCCTTGACCTCTGCACACGCTTCGTTAAAGTCTGTAAAGCGTTGTGAAGTGCTGAGTCCTAACGCTTCGCCTTGTGCTTCGAGAACGTCTGTATTCACGTCTGCTAAACCGATAATTTCAATTCGATCGCTGAAATTATTAGTGAAGTTGTGGATCCAGCCACCTGCCATACCACTTCCACCAATCATCAAACATGTTCGTTTCGCCATATTTTAAGTTTCCTTGCGGTTCAAGAAGACCCGTTTTTTTAGGAGCGGTCCACTCCATATATCCAGTCCAGCGCGTTGCTTGGACTTACACGCACTGCCCAAATTCTGATTTTGTAGGTTATAAAAAATAAAAGAATATTATACTTGAAAATGTTCCGATGCGGTAGATTTTTGCATCAGTTTGCCCCGTAAGACGTAATCGTCTTTGCCATGGCGGACGCGTTCAAGTTCGGCTTCGGTAGCCTCACGCCGTACTTTTGCTGGTACTCCCATTGCAACACTGCCCGGTGGGATTTCCTGCCCCTCACGGACAAGCGTCCCAGCGGCGACAATAGCACGCTCGCCAATGACTGCCCCTGTCAAAAGGATTGCCCCCATGCCGATGAGTGCCTCGTTGCCGATCGTGCAGCTATGGAGAATCGCACCGTGACCGATGGTAACATCATCACCAATTAGGCAAGGAATCTCCTTGTCCATGTGTATCACTGCACCGTCCTGAACATTGGTGCGACATCCGATTCGGATCGGTTCTAAATCTCCGCGTAGCACGCTGTTAAACCAGATGCTCGATTCTTCACCAATTGTTACATCGCCAATAATCATCGCACCCGGAGCGACGAAGACGGAAGGATGTACATTTGGTGTTATGCCCTCGTATTCTATCAACATTTTTAATTTACCTTAAGTGTTAATGACCAATTTTACTGTTGTGCGACCAATAAGCCACGCAGGTTTCCTATTCCCCACTTATAAGACACCACGAATACGCCTGCGAGGAGAGTTATCAGGACTATAAAAAGAACGAGGCTTTCGGTATACCACGCTATTATTGGTACAATAACAAGTCCCATATCAACAACGAGTGTCACAGTGAAGGTTATAACTCGCAAAAACGGCTTCGGTTGATGTGTCAGTTCCGCCATCCATGGGAGCGTTCCAATTGCTGTATTCAATGCACATGCTGTTGGCAGCATGATCACAGGTGTTAACAGTACCGGCATCCAAACATCCATTGGCATTCGGAGTAGATAAATAGCGACCAATGACCAGAATTCGGCATAAACCCATGCGCAGAGAAGTGCTGTCAGGAATTTGCTTGTGTACACCAGTTTCGGTGTGACGGGAGCAGACTTCAGCATCCACCATGTTTTTGCCTCGTCCCGAATACCGTTACAACTGATACCGAAAGTAATAAGAATGCTGTAAAGTACGACCTGTACTGTGAGAATCTCCGCAGTGTGTGAATCTGGGGTGCTACCGTGCGCGAGCAATATACCAATGTGAACTACTAAAAAAAGCGTAAGCATTACAATAGCGATGAGTCGTCCACTATGCCTGATAAAGATTAGAAAGTCTTTTAGCATCATAGTCCTGATTTTGCCGCGACCGAGTGCTATGGCAATACCTTTGAGGTGCGATGCTTTAGCATCACCGTTGCTCCGTATCGGTTTACGCCTGGCTTTCAATTGGCGGATATTTTCCCAACCGCGCTGATAAATCAGTTGTGCGATGAGCATTGCCATTCCAACAGAAACGAGACTTCCACCGATACCACCGAGTGTCCATTTTAATCGGACCCCTATTGCGGTTTCAGTTGTCCAGATTAACAGAAGTTCGCCCATCCATTGGTGTGGATACCATTTAGAGCCTGCTGTCGCTGTTTCCGAGGATGCCAAATCAAGCAAAAACTGCTTTATCGGTATCGACTCAAAAGAGGTAAACAGGGTCAAGGATAACAAAAAACCGACCGCCACGCCAATCGCTGTGCCGAGTACTTTGAGTGTTGCGAGAAGCCACCCCGACGAAAAGAAACGCGCGATCAACATGACGCTAATAGTGACATAACTCGTTATTATTAGGAGAAGGCATAGGCACGTTGGAAAGAGTGCTGCATAAAAATGCCACGGCAGTTCAAATATTAGACCGAACACCATCCACGGCGGTCCTAAAAAGCAGAGTATGCTCAGAAAGCGGGTGGTGGTAAGATGGACGAACTTATATCCGAAAATTGTCACTGGATACATTGGCACGGCGTGTAAGAGCGTGGTATCCGGTGCTTCATATAGATTTTTTAGTGAACCCTCCATCAACTCCTTTGCAACGACAATAACAGCGAACGCCATGAAACCGTTAATTACGCCTAACAGAAGCGTAGGATCCGCTTCAGTCAATCGCAAATGGCTGAAAAGGGAGTTGCCTAACACCGATAATGCGACGACGAAGACGAGGTAACCGACACCTTTTAAAACGCCTTTCCGCCGTGTCTCGCCACCGCGTTTCAGACTATTTACCCATCCCTGCCAATCCGTTTTTAAGAGCACCTTAATATTTTTTAACATTTTCGCTTGATACGTTATTACGGGCATTCCAGTCTCTGTTGTTCCAAATTTTCAGGCATCTGCCGTTAGATCGAGAAAAATATCCTCTAAAGTCTCTGTCTGCTGGTTAACATCTGCGGATTGTGTATGGAGTTCCCGTTTCCTCTGCTGTAATTCCGAGAGCGTTCCGACAGCAATAAGTCGCCCTTTACTGATAATGCCGACGCGGTCGCAGATGCGTTCGGCAATTTCGAGTATATGTGTTGTCATAAAGACGGTGCAACCCTGCTCACAGCGTTCGCGTAAAATTTCCCTGACAGTGCGTGCGCTCCTCGGATCCAGCCCACTGGTAGGTTCATCAAGGAAAAGGATCTTCGGATGATGCACGAGCAGCGAGACAAGTAGCGTTTTCTTTTGCATGCCGTAGGAATAGCCTTTAATTTGATCATCAGCTGCATCAGCGAGTTCAAGTTGTTCAAACAAGGTCTCCATTTCATGCTCGGCTTGCTTCGGTGGCACTTCATATAAATCGGCCATCATACGGACAAATTGCCTGCCAGTTAACGCTTCATAGAGCTGGGGTGTATCGGGCATGAGTCCGAGAATCGCCTTCGCCCGTAGACTCTGCTTCTGAATGTCGTATCCGCCAAGTGTTGCGGTGCCAGATGTAGGACGCAGTAAACCCGTGAGCATATTGATTGTGGTCGTCTTCCCTGCGCCATTAGGTCCAAGAAACCCGAATATCTCACCGGCATCTATTTGCAATGTGAGTGCATCAACGGCGCACAATTTGCCGAAATATTTCGTCAACGCCAAGAGATTAATCATTTTCGACCACTGCCTAAGACATCCTCTTTGAGTTCGGCGAGTGCTTGGTCCAGATTGAGGCTGTCTCCCGTCGCTTCCGCCTTAGTGGTAGCCTGGTGATACTTGTCCTCCAAAATTTCTGCTTTGGCTTCCGTCGCTTTCAATTTCTGTTTCGCCCGTTCCAAAGCTTCAGACACACCGTTGGCTATCTCATCAGAGAGCAATTGATAAAGTTCAGTGCGCGTTTTCGCCTGTTTCTGCCGCTGGTGCAATTCCTTAGCCTGTTCCGCTGCGTCTCGAAACCGTTGATAAGATTCGTGGAGCGCACTTTTGAGGCGCGCAACAACTGCTTTTTGGGCATCAATCTGATGCTTATAGTCGTCTGCGCGGATCATATATTCTTGCTTGCACTGGCGTGCTTCACTTGCGCGTCCGTGGTTTCCCTGCTGTTCAGCGGTATCTGCTTTATTATCCCATACCTTCGCGGCATCAACAGCCTCTTGGTAAGCCCGTTTAAGTCGCTGTTCCTCTGCAATCGCTGTAGCGACGAGATCTTTTGCCTCAATGAGCCGCTTTTTCATATCAAGCACAGCTGCATTGAGAAAAGACTCGGTACCTTCTACTGCCTCTAAAAATTGGGTGATATTTTCTCGAATCTGTTCTGAAATTTCTTTAATCCCTTTCATCATGTCAGTCTCCTACGCCCACCACATTCGTTTTTTAGGTAGTGTTTACATTTGCCTTCGGATCTAGTCATCGCAAGGTTTCTATAGTTCTGCAAGGTACATTCGATCTATAGACGATCTATAGACGCAAATTTCGATAGATACTGGCTTCCCGACGATTTTGATGATGAAATGTAAACACAACGTAGTTAAATGAGGGTGGTTCATAAATAAAGTTG
>JAAXHI010000270.1 GCA_012270875.1 Candidatus Poribacteria bacterium
GTCGTAAAGTCGTGTCTGTTCTCCAACAAGCGTCAGGCGTTCATCTTCTGATTCTGTTTGAGATGTCACCTCAAATCCGTAGCCGCGAATCGCTTTTGCGTATTTGGCTCGAAACCATGCCTCCAGTGGGTTCGGCGCGTCTTGATAGTCGTTTAACATCACCTCTGCTGGTCCGTAGCGCTCAACGCTCAGTCGTCCTATGTCCGGTGGTGGAAAATTTGTGTCTCGACCAGAACCGTTCGTTTTCCGTAGGCGGTCACTTACCTGTTTAGCGAATCGAACAACACTTTGAAGACGCATAGGCTTTGCGACAAACGCAAAGAGTAGGTAGCCACTGAGCAGCTTCTGGCGTTCCAATTTGTATTCTCTCGGTACGCCCAACTTCAGACCGTAAGCACTCCACAATGTCTGTGGGGCATTCCCGCGGTCTACAATTGATTGAAAAACCCGGAGTACCGTAGGTCGCCAGTTCTCCTTGAGCCGTCCCATCACCTGTACGATCGTAATCCGTTTTCCGGCATGGAAGATCAACCCGTTGGCGCGGATATCCCCTTTCCAGCTAAAACCGAGAAAGTTCCGTCCCTCGAAGAACCCCTCTTCTTTGATGAGGTTAACGTTCCGGCGAAAAGAGAGGTCGGTGCCTTTCTTATAAGTTTTGCGGATCAACTTAAAGTATTCGTCAAGTGTTGCATGGAGATCCGGCTTCTTGCGTCGGGTATGCGCCCACTTGAGTTCAAGGCGAGGCATAT
Organism: Candidatus Poribacteria bacterium; assembly: GCA_012270875.1. Classification (GTDB taxonomy): domain Bacteria; phylum Poribacteria; class WGA-4E; order WGA-4E; family WGA-3G; genus WGA-3G. The sequence continues at coordinate 750 of JAAXHI010000270.1, forward strand.
CGCCATCATCAAGTCGGAGATACCCAGTTTTCTGATCCCCACTGAGTCCACTCAGTTCCCACGTCGTGGGTATTTCAAGTTGTATGCCTGCCCAGCCGAAAAGTGTCCAGTCCATGTTTTAATAGTTATAAGTTATAAGTTATAAGTTAAAGAGGTTTCTGATTAGAGGAATGCCTCTTGTAGCATAATCAGGTTCTAACTTTCGAGTCTTTTTAATAAGGTAATTAGCATCTTCTTCACGCTGGTGGTTATATCTTCTAACTGACCATATTGATCAGCACCGAGATATTTAAGATCATGCGCAAGAAAAAGAAGATACTCCGTTTCACTCGTCGAACCTATTGCGATCTGAAGAAAACGCGCGAATTCAGCAGAACTCTTTCTTCCACACCCCTCGGCGATGTTCGTTGGAATTGACGCAGACGCGCGCCGGATTTGGCTTGTAAGCCCGTACATCTCTTCACGAGGGAATTGGGATGTTAAATTATATACCCTCATGGTTAAATCATGAGATTTTTTCCAAACCTGCAACTTCTTGAAATCTTGCATACCTCTTAACTACGAAATGGAGGGTTGTTAGTTAAGGAAATTTCTGTGGCAGCTACAGTGAACAGGACTGACACAAAAGGTCTCTTGAACTAACAACTTATAACTAATAACTTATAACCATTAAAACGGTTTGACAATGACGGCTTTAGAGACAAGGGCAATAGCGACCGTGCCCATGCCGATGAGACCGACACCGCACGCGAACCCTGCTGCGAGCACCGGATTGAACATATACCAACGCTTCATGCCGAACCGTTTGATCATGTAGAATCGTCCGATAATCGCGCCGAGTAACCGTGCAACCATACTACCCGGATCAGCACCGATACCTCCGATAATACCGTAGAACCACATTGAGGGGAGTTTAAAGACCCACAACATCCCGTAGATGGCAAGACTTCCAGTAAACCCAGCGGCGACATAGTCTCCGCGAATTGCTTGGAGCATCTCGCTATTTCCATCCCGCAGCGATGTCTTCCAGAGACACTCGTTTGTCGCATTAATCGGCCACATCATCTGCGCATACGGATACTGCGCACTCGGAATCGGTGCGATCTTCCAGATAAAGTGCATCACCACAATCCCGCTGACAATCAGGATCGGCATAATCAGTAGGGTGCCAGCAAGATTTGAAGTGAAGGTTGTACCTGTCAATTCAAGGACTCGCCAACTCTGTGTTCCGCGTCCGTAATCTTCGTCTGGCAGTGGTGCGAACCAGATATCTATCTCCTCATATCGGCTTAAAATAAAGGTAATTTCGTGTAGATACGGTATATCAAATAGGTCGCGTCCCAACACCCCGAAGGTCCGTGCGGTTATATAAGAGTTGAGCGGTGTATACAGAAATGCGAAGCCTAACAGGAAACTCAGTGGGAAATTCGGGACCATCCAGTGGATGAGCCAAACAAAGCCACCCATACCGACGAGCCACAACAATCCCATCAACCATATCGGGAAATCACCGCGGTTTGGAGGCGGAGCGAAGACGCCGCGTTCACCAGCGGTTTTCTTAGATTTATGCATTTTAAAGAGCATCGGCACCGAAGCCGCCATACCCACAACTGCGAAACTAAAAGATTTCCCCATGCCGCAACTCATCCAGAAATCCAGACCGTTGAACAGGCCGACACCGCGGACATCCAAGCCGGGTTTCCACTGATGGAGTATCTCAAATCGGTACAAGATTTGTGGGTTCAAGACGAATTGTGTTGCCATTGCAGCAATAAATTCCGTCATGACAACCGGGAATGGCAGCACGAACCCGAAGAGCATCTGTCCGAAGTCGGTTCGGAAGGCAAAAACACCTGTTGGTGCGAAGCCTTCAATACTCTGCGTAAAATCTATCCATGGGATCTTCAAGATCTGAATTGGCTGGCTCATCATGACACCGGTGAGTGAAGGCACACCGATATAGAGGAACCCCCAGATGAGTCCTGCCATAGAGCCGATAGAGAAGACCCGCCATCGCCAAGTCTCTTCTTTACCCGTCGTTTCTGCGAGTGCGGTTGCTCCTTGTGCGGTAATCGGTGCCATTGGATATGGGAGCCGTTCAAGGTCCGCCGTAAGCCGGAACAAGATGTACTGCGCACTCACAGATCGCAAAGTTCCGAGGAGTTTGCCAGCAAGGTAGATCCCGATCGGCAGGAGCCAGTCTGGATGTAACAAGCTCCGCGTAAGCACCCCGACAGAATCACCTGCGGGTACGATCCACGCCGGTATTTTATCAGCGATTTCGTAGGAAGCTGCTTGTGGCGTATTGATAAAGTAAGCGTACCAAATAAAACTTCGGTACTGCAGCCCACTCCCGACAGCTGCGCCGGTCAATCCGAGGAGCATATAGAGCTCCTGTCGCCGGGCAGTAGTAAAAGAACGCCGAGCGAGCTCGGTGAATAGAATTACGGCGACCCAAGGTGCTGCACCAGCACCGGATTCACCGGATACATAACTAAGATAGATGGAACCTGGCATCATTAGCAAGCCAACGAAAAGTGCTCCGATGAACACTTTAACCGTTAACCCCGACTCAAAGGTACGGATACCGCCTTCAATGTCGTATCGCTGTGCCCAAGCTTGCCATTCATCTGCTTGTGTTACTCTTTCTCTCGCCAAATTAAATGTTCTCCTTTTATTAGTTAGCCGCTATCAGTTAGCAGTAGGAGACGTTTCTTTCAGACAGTCAATACCTGATAGTTAATAACTAATGCTTACTCGTCGCCTGACCCTTCTGACCCTTCGGTTCCTTCGGTGCTGTCGGTATCTCGTAGCTCTTCCCAGAAATGCGCCGTGAAGATGCCAATTATCAGCACAAGAGCCGAGAACATTTGCCATTGCCAACGTCCTTCAAGGGCGATAACACTGAACAACCATAAGAAGGTGCCGATGATGATGATAGTACTTACTACTTTTTCCATTTTTTCTACTCTGGTCCTCTGAGCATCGTTCCACTACATTTCACGATGGTTTTTGGTTAATTCTGTACTGGGTTTAAGAACTATTATCTGTTCCTAATTTTCGTTTAGACTGCACCGAAAACCTGCCCGAAACGGAGTGGAGGGCAGCCCAGATTTAAAAAACTTTAGTCCGCTGGTGTGGGTACCGGATCCATCTGTGCTGTTTCTGCTTCCGATCCATCTGTGCCTTCGGTTCTACCGCGTTCATGGAACTCTGCCCGGACATCAACGCTGAATGTCCGCCAGATCAGCAGCTGCTTCCGTAGCAGATTAAGGAAGCGTCGGTTAACGCGTTTCCAAGAGGCGATCTCACCACTTTCGCGATGTACATCCAATGTGATTTTGTAGAGATCTTCCTCTTCACCACCGACAGGAGATGTAACGAATTGAATTGACTGGCTCACACCTAAATCGTAGGGTGCCAACCATACCATCATACCGATTTGATATGAATCTTCTCCTGCTTCACTGAACGCAACTTGGTCGGTATAGAAGTCGCTTGCGGATTCATCAGCGTGCGCCTCGAAGTAGTCGCGCATAAAGACATTCAAGCCAAGAGCTTCCTCTTCCAGCACGGTGAAGGGTAGATTGAAGTGCCAAACGTCGCCTTCAGGTTCCGGGAGTTTCCACTTACGTTCGATATCGGGGACAGCCATCCGTGAGGCTTTGATTGCCGGATACAAGGTACTCAGGAGTACCACAATCATGACGATAATCGTTGCGACAACGGTTGACATTGAAGAATAGTTGAGCGTCAATCCAGCAAGCCATCCGAAATGCACAAGGGTTGTCGCGATGGCTTGCCCCATGAGGTAACCGAGCACCGCACCGACAATCGCATATACGCATGCCTCTGCGAGGAAGAGGAAAGCGATATGGACGGGTGCCAGACCGACAGAGCTGTAAATACCGATCTCTCGGACACGTTCATAGACTGCCCCAAGCATGGTGTTGAGTACGATAAGTGCGGCAATCAAGATCGGTACGAAGAGGTTGCCCATTCCGCTGAAACTTGTCATCCCGATACTGCTATAGAGGTAGGTATCTTTATCACGTCCGACGAAGAAGTCGAGTGCGATACGGTTCATGAGCGGTGCCATGATGAGATCTAGCTTATCAATCGCTCCGAGCAGTTTTGGATCATCTTCTTGGGGTTCCATATTAACAGCGACACTCCGGAGTGTACCGCCTTGGTTCATAACGACTTCATAAGGTAGAATAGCGATGCTGTCCGGTGTGAGGTGGAGATATTTCTGCAATTCACCCTCAAGCGTCTCATCACCTGTAGCGCCTCGACTGCGTTGCTGCTGCATTAACTGATAATCGACGGGTGTAAGTTCTTCGCCATCGTTATCCGTGAGGTCTTTGAACCCGATGCCGAGGACACCGACAACGGTAAAGTCAGCACCGTAGACGGAAACGGTAGCCTTGCCCATGTCGCTTTCAGTAATCTTCAACAACTCTGCCATCCCTTTAGGTAGCACAATGGCATAGGGCCACTCTGTGGGCCATTCGGCGGCATCTGCCGGGTTGAACCATTTTCCGTATTGCAGGTATCTGTTAATACCGCTAACACCGGGTTCCGCTTCGTTCATACCCACGAGCATGTTTGCAGCGAAGGTCAACGCTTCGCCTGTGAGTTGATGCGTCGGCGGCGATGGGTCCGCTGGATTTGATGTACGTGTGAGCTGGACGAATGACTGATCCCCTGTCCCTGAAGACTGATACCACGCACGGGGTGCAACGATGTTTCGGACAGTCACAATAGATTCGTCGTCTACCTGTTCGATGAAACCGCCTTGCTCTAAAGCGGCGACTGCTGCTGGCACATCAATCGGTTGTTGTCCCTGGTTGACGAGGAGGTCGTTTTTACGTTGCAGGAGCCGTTCCAAGGCAGTCAGTGTAATCTGCGTTTTCTGCATGTCGTTTAGCACTGAAGTCAGTACCGGTTCCTCAAGTGGACGCCAGTATTGGTCGCGGATAAGGAGTCCCGTATAGCGGGGTGTCACCTGCGGGAGGCTTGTTCTATTCGGATGCATAAACGTCCGCACAGAGGTGAATGAGATCACGGTGAAAGTCAGGATTACCAACGTGCTACAGGTTAGGATCGTCCGACCTTTTCGTTTCCGCATATTGGAAATCCCTAAGCTAAATGCTGCAGCACTCGCACTTAACCTACCGACATCTGCTTTGTAGACCTTGCTGCCTTCCTGCCGAATTTTTTCGAGCTGCTCCTCAAATTTTCGGACAATGATACTGATGACAATTACCGTCAATGCAAGTACAACGAATGCAATTAAGATAATTACGGGTGTTGTTGTGATCTGGAAGGCAGGGTGAACTTGGCTTAGGAAGAAGAAAACGAGTAAAAAGATTCCGAACGAACCGAGAATTTGTTTGTGGATGTTTGGGAAACCGAAAATGAGCCGCTCCATAAAGTAAGCAAACGGCATCAGTAATGCGAGGTAGAACATCACACCGTTGACGACATCGTTACCGGTCTGTTTAACATCTGGATATGCGCGGGACTCATAGCCCCATGCGGCGCGGGCAAGTTTCAGTGCCTGTTGGTAGTCATTTTGGAGCAGTTCAGATTCTGCGCGTGTAAGGTATTCATTCGCGAATTGATGTAGTTTATCGAGCCTGTCGCTGGAAATCCCGAAACGTTTGTAGAGCCGTGATCGGTTCTCGTCAAGCCACCACATATCTCGAACAACGACGTAGGGTGTAAGCCGTATCTGCCCGTTTTCACGGACAACAAATCCTTCACCGGTGTAGAGCGTGGGATTTTTCATACCACTCTTCGTCGCTTTGATGAGTAGGAGCCGTTTGCCGATCTGTCCGTAAGCCATCCCGACTTTGATGCGGGTATTCGGTTCACTATAGACGAGGGCGATCGGTTCAGCTGCGGAGACACCTTCCTGTTGCCACGGTTTGGACATGCCATACTTCTCTGGCGCGCTGTCAGTGAGCGCGTCGTAGACTTCAAGTTCCCGCAAGGTTCGTAGATACCGTTGGTCAACCAGATCGTAGATAGTCGTAGAGACACACGGGAATGTAACGACACGGCATCCCCGTCTACGGGTATTAATAGGCACTTTATTCGGGAGGAGTTTCGCACCGTAGTTCCCTAAATCTGGCGCGTAGACGATGTCCCCTGAATCTTTGTCAAGAATGTACGCTTCAACCTCTTGGGCACCACCGAGGCGGCGTGTGGCTCTACCTTCCATGGCTAACCCGGCAACCTCAAAATTGCCTTTGTTATCGCCCATGACGAATAGGTCGCCGCGCACGCCCATCATGGACTTGTGCTTTCTGCGGAGTGTCAAGATAGGATAAGGTACGGGTTTATTGGGGAGTGCGGACTCACGTGCATCGAATTCAACGACATCACCGAAGAGGTTGCAGTAGAAATTCCCAACACGTGCTGCGGTAGGCATTTCTTCGTCCCGAAGTGCTTGGATGAGTAGCGATGCCAATGTCTGTGCCTGTTGATGGAGGTTACCGCCTTCGCGTAAATCGACGCGTTCAATGGTATCAAGTGGCGTGTCTGTTAAAACGCGAGCGTCTTCAATCGTCGCAAAAGCGATGCCGGTTTTACCAACGAGCGTTGCGACTTCGCTGTCAAAGGCGATTTTACCCGGGATGTAGGTTTTCCAAGTCTTTCCACCGCTTGCGGATATGGCGTTAACAAAGTTCGACTGCCCGCCGAGTCCTGCGATTGAAATGAGGGTTTTGATGTCTTCAATTTCATCCTCGGAGAAGGTATCAGGGTCCTCGTGTCGGAGTCGGAGCATTGCGTCGAGTTGTTCACGTGTACGGATGCTGTTCTTCCGATTTTTCTTTGCGGTGCGTACATCGTTTCGGATGAACCGCTCGACCTCTTTTCGGATATAATCCATATCCTTGAGCATATCCTCGGAGGGTTCGCCTTGATTGCGCCACTGCTCAAACTGCATCTTCATGAGTCGGCTCACACCGCTGAGTCCTGTGAGTTTGTTGAAGTGTGAGCTGAGTAACGTTTCAAGGGTTTTTCCTTCAAGTGCGGTTTTGTCAGAGATCCCGTTTGCGACTGTCCATTGGCGAGCCATAACTGCCTGTCGAATTTGGTCGTCTGTCCACTGCCAAAGTTTGCGTACGCGAACGCCAAAGTCGGCATCCTGAGCGTAGGTAGCGAGTTTATTACCGATACTTGCAAACTCACGGCGCAGTACAAATTCGGGTTGTTGGTCGTAGAACCACCCTTTGTTAAACACACCGAACTGATCTGACTGAGACGAGAGATCGATACTAATATAGAGTGAGGTATAGTAGCGGTTGAACAGGTCTTGAAGCGCGATTGCTGCCTCAATCTGCCCGAGTTTCCGATTATATTCGCTGGTATCAATACGCAACATCTTCTCAATACGACTCTGGATGTTTCGGAAACGTGCGTTTCGGAGGGTAAGCATATTATCGCGTAGCAGCGTCTTGGTCTCTTCATCAAAATCTGCGTCTAATGTCGGCAGCCGCTCGAGGAGATTTTCGAGTGCCACGATGTCTGTATCTGCTCGCTTCTTGACAGTCGTCAACAATTCTGTTTCGATGATATAAGATGCGATACGCGAACGGAGTTTCAGTGCCTGTTTCACTTCATCGTCTGATAGATAGTTTTCCAAAATGAGGCGTTCTTCAGCCAGATATTCCCGTCCTAATGTGTCGGCAGTTGCGATCAAGTTCTCGATACGTGTTCGCTCTAATCTCGCATTCCGAAGCGCGATTTCAAAAATACTCTGTTTATCTTTGAGCAGGTCCGCTATCAGTATACCTGTATCAACAGTATCCTCGGTCTCGTTTAAGCGTTGTCGGAGTTGGGTATCAATAGTGTTGAGTCGTTCCACACCGGCTTTCGATAAGAATTTTCCACCGTACAATAGATCAGCAGTACCTTGCCATAGCGGCACTTCCTTGAGTTTTCGGATACTTGTCTTAATTTCATCCTCGACGGGTTGGCTATCACGGATTTGTGAAAGCACTTTTTGCAGGAGTTGGGTTTCGCTTTGGATTGCGACTTCTTGGGAATCAGTAGCATCTCGCAAAACGCTGCGTGCCGCTTTCGCTTTATTGAGTGAATGTAGATCGAGATGGCGGTCCAGTATTTTTTCAGGGGTCCACATCAATGCGAACTTACGTTTGTCACTCAGCTCCCAGTCTGCGAGGATTGTGTTAAGCAGTTCAATATCAGGCACAAGTTCTTCAGGTAGATCTTGCGGAACAGGGATATGCCAGTTGGACCCGTCTTGTACGGGGTTCAGATATGCGTCATTTGGATGTCTGGCATATTCGTCAACGGTCCCTGCGGCTACGGCGCGCGTGAGTTTATCCACTGCCCATACATCGAGACGCGCTATTGGCAGTGCAAGCGTTACAACCAATTCGTGCTGCGCTTCCCGACTTGTGCTGAGTGCTACGGTGCGTACTTCCGCTAACCTTTCAACGATGTCCCGGAGGAAGTGTGTCGTTTGTAAAGCCTCTTTCTTAGAACGGGCAAGATTTGCCAACAATCGGCTCTTTTCTTCGCCAGTGAACCCTTGCTTTTCTCGCTTTCGGTTTCTGTCTGCCTGCTTCTTCTGACGTTCTGAGAAGTCCCGCTGCTGATTTGTAAGATTTTCGATTTCGGACCGGGTTTCCGACAAGCCATCAAGTGTTGTATCAAGGGATTCCAGATCTGCCTTTACGTTGTGTACACCGTGGTAGAAACCGGCGGGAAGATCCACGAGAACGTTTCGGTCAATAGAGAATAGAAGCCTTCTGCCTAATTCTTCAAATTCGATGATATCCGTGGAGAGACCGCGGCGGAGTCCATGCATTGTAGGCGTACCGGGTGAATCCGTATCAGCACCGACGATATCCTGTCCGATGCCTTCCATAAAGGCACGCATACCCGCAAGCCCTTGGAAATGACCGTCAACCGCGACAAAGAGGACAGAATACCCCGGACGATATTGGGGTTCGCTAAAGAGGCGTGCGATTTCCATAAGGGTTGCGATACCGCAGGTCGGATCTGCGCCGGGTGCCATTGCGGGGACAACAGACATGGAATCGTAGTAAGCCGTAAGGACAATGAGTTCATCGCGTAGCGTCGGATCTCCACCTTCCAAAAATCCGCGTATATTCTGTCCAACGCGGCGTTCCCATGTCATCTTACCTCTGACCCGAACATCGACTTGATTGCCTTGTGCGTGCTGTTCTGTAAGCAAATTCGTGAGAACATCGGCATCTTCTCTGGAGATCCAAAATCGTGGTATGTTGGCGGGAACAGTGCCAAACTTGTTTTCTGCTTCGCCGCGAATGGTTGTTTCGGGTTGGATGAAGATGACAGCGGTGCCGCCGAGCATTGCCGCATTGATGTAACGGGTACTGGAGTTAAAGTCAAGGAGTACGATCGCGCCTTTTGGGATAAAGATATTTGATTCGCTGGCAGCGACGAATTCGCCTGACTCATCAACTTGCCCGTCGTTGTTATTATCAATGCCATCCGTTGCATCGCCGGGGATTTCATCTGTCCAACCGTCGGCATCATTGTCGATACCGTCCGTTGCCCATCCGCGAATTTCGGAGAGCAGCGGAATTTCGCCATATTCATCAATAGTGCCATCCTCATCGTTATCAATGCCGTCAGACGCTTTTTGCAAGTGTTCATTAAGTATATCGTCGGTGATGCTGGCTTCAGTGAGACGATGGCGTCGAGCGAGTATTGCGAGGGTATCACCATCTTGGAGTTCGTACCAAAATCCACCGATGTTGGTGCCGTTGAAGTCGGCAAGTTCGCCATCATCGCCATAAAGGAGTGGACCCGACAAGCCGCCTGTTGGAATGAAAACTGTGCTCCCTTGGACGATAGGGGTCGCCAAAAATTTGTTCCGCGTATCGGCAAGGATCGTTGCTTCAGGGACTTGGTAGCTTGACGCGATGCTTTCAAGTGTTTCGTCTGCTAAAACGGTATGTTTAATTCCATCTGCTAACAGGGAGGTACGTACGAGGTTCGGCCAGAGCGGTGTGAGTTTAAAGGTATGAAGCACAGTGGCTTCGGCGGAGATCACTTCAATGACGCTATCGCCGTGGTCAACCGGCACCGTGACGGGGAATTCGCGACTCTCCACATTTTGCAAGCCGGTCTCAACGAATCGGTCAAAAATGTATTTACTGCCACTTGCGGCTTGCGGGTAGCCGGTTACGCGGCTCTCAAGGCTTGACAACCGGGCAATATCCTTCCGGATGTTGCCGATAGAGAGGTCATCTCGTATCTGAATCGCTGCAGTTTTCATGCCAGTGCTCGAAACCGTTTGCGCATGGATCGTATAGCAGAATGCTGTGATAAGCGATACAGAGACGAAAAATGTTATTAATACATTTATTACAGCAGTAAAACGTCGTGAGCAATTATGATGACTACGAATTCTCATGTTTTTAAAATCTCCCACCTTTTCTTGTTCCTCACATTTCCCACAGAGTGCATTTATAAGGTTTGTCGAGGATGTCTAAAGACATATTGAACAAAGTATATATTTTACCAATTTTCACTATGGAATATGGCTTGTTAATCCCTTTGTTTGCCTTGGTTTCTCTAAATATCTACTTTTCGGAACTCTTTTTTATCTCGGCAATAATTAGTTACATTTTATACCATTATTGCAATTTTTGTCAAATTAAAATTTGCATTTACGGGTTTTTTGAGTTAAAATATAATTCACGCCTTCGTCTCTCCACTGAAGCAGAATACTCTTAAAACTGCACCACATTACAATTATGGAAGCGATGCCGAAATTATTAAGAACTCAGCGGTAGTTTAAGGATAGCTGCCTGTCTGAGCAAAGGAGGTAAATGTGAGCAAAGAACCCGAAAAGTCAAACGCGGACGAAGTTGTTTCGCGTATAAAAATGCGTCGTCGTGAATTGAAATTGACGCAAACGGAACTCGCAAAGGAAGCGAATCTAACACCCGCAGCAATTTCACAATTTGAATCAGGCACTCGAAAGCCCTCGTTTAAGACACTTTCCAGCCTCTCTGACGCTTTAAAAGTCACTACCGACTACCTACTCGGAAAAGCCGAGAAAAACTACAATGATCTCTTAGCCGACCCGAAAATCAATGCGATGTTCAAAGGAATGATGAAATTTACAGAGAAAGACAAAGAAACGCTCTATGAGTTCTACGAATTTCTCAAAATGAAAGCGGAGGCACGAGCCGCTACGACAGACGAAACGTGCTGAGATATGGCGTAGCAGATTTCGCACTGAACGAGATTCAGTCGGTGTGCAAGGCTGCAACTTCGTATAGATGAACCTCCACTGTTTTTGCTTAGATTTTGTATATACCTTGGTGTTCTATGTTGCTTCAAGAGACTTTGGCGAGACTGACGCAGTTTTAAGACCGCATGAGGTATGTACAACTCTAAGCATTCACCAAAACTATCTTCCCAAAATTCTGACGGTTTTCCAACAACAAATGTGCCTCACCCGCCCGGTGAAGCGGCAAAGTCCGATCTATAATAGGTGCTAATTTTCCTTGCGCAGCGAGATCGACAAGCGTTCGTAATTCTCTCACTGTGCCGAGGGCGGAACCCATTACAGTCAATTGTTTCTGATACAATTTTCGGATATTAATGGTTCCGATGTTGCCGGTCGTAACGCCACACGAGACGAGCCTTCCATTTTTAGCGAGGCTTGCAATACTCTGTTCCCATGTCGCGGCACCGACATGCTCAAGTACAACGTCCACACCTCGTCCGTCGGTCATATCGAGCACGGCTTCCGAGAAATCTACGTCTTTGTAGTTAATCGTGGCATCTGCCCCCATTTCGCGTGCGCGTGCGAGTTTTTCGTCACTGCTTGCTGTAGCGAAGACGCTGGCACCGGTTAATTTTGCGATTTGCAGCCCCGCACTTCCGACACCACCGCCTACGCCAAGAATTAAGATGGCCTCGCCAGGGCGAAGTTTGGCACGGGTCATTAGCATGTGCCATGCTGTGAGATACGCAATTGGCATCGCAGCGGCATCGACAAACGACAAGGTATCTGGCAATTGAATCGCATTTTGGGCAGGTGCTTTCACATATTCTGCATAACCACCATTGGTTTGAAACCCGATGAGTTCTTGCGTGTCACACAAGTTTTCGGCACCGCAATGGCAATCGCTACAGACACCGCACGGAATACACGGTGCGAGGACAACCCGATCCTCAACTGTCGTTCCACTGACCGTTACACCAATCTCGGCAATTGTCCCAGCGATGTCAGATCCGAGGATATGTGGCGTGTCCCCTCGACTGAGTTTCGCTTCTATCTCTGGTCGGTTCCGGCGTGCGTGAAGATCCAGATAGTTTACGGCACAGGCTTCAACTTTGACGAGCACCTCGTTAGCGTCAAGCGTCGGCTTCGGTACATCCGTGTACTGAAGCACTTCCGTGCTACCTTGTTCTGAGAAAACGACTGCTTTCATAGCACTTAACCGTAAGCACCGTGATTGAGGAAACCGAGTAATCGACGTAAGCGCGGGCTCGCGTCTCTGTAGACGGAATCCGGCATATTGTAGTTCATAAACGGATAGTATTTATGTCCGACAAGTCGGCGTGCGTAGGTCACCTGTGTAATGTATCGGGTGCGTTGGCTCTGGTTGGGACCCCCGCGGTGCCATACCTGATTGTTGAACATGATAACGCTGCCCGCTTTTCCGAGGTTATACTGGACTTTATCCTCCCAAGTCGTGCCTTCGATCGGGTTCGGCGGCGATGCCCCGAAAAGATGTGAACCGGGTACGACCTCCGTGCCGCCGTGTTCAATCTCGGTAACATCGGTGAGGTAGTAATTTGCGGTAAAGAGCAGTACCGGTAGCCGCACGTTTTTTGGAGGCTCACCCTCGGTTACGATATAGTGCAGTGCGTCGTCCTGATGCCAAGACGTAATCCCACCGCCGGGGAACGTCTGGAACGAATTGTTATGGATGACGTGGCAGTTTTCCGCGACAAGTGCTTCAGCAAAGGAGACAATCGGTTCGAGGTCAAACAGTCGGCGATTGGCTTCGCTATGTTCAAACATCCGATGGCTCAAGTGCATGTGTCCTTCGGGGCTTCCACCGTTTAAGTTATTCGGATCGTTTTTGAGTGCCCACTCTAAATCTTGCCGAAGTTGTGCGCAGTGATCAGGTGTCAAGACATCTTGCAGAAACAGGCAACCTTGCTGGTGGAAGGTCTCCACCCATTCTTGGATTTGTTCATCACTGATAGCCTGATCCGACAAATAGGTTGTTTGTGCCATTGTGCTACCTTCCTTCGTTTTTTGCGCGCGTAAACAGTTTCGTCGGTTGTGGGCGCGATTTTCACCGCGCCTTTTGTGAAGCGTGCCAAGTTCAGTGCCGCTACGGGACGATTTCTATCCACCCATTGCAGCGGCGACGATGATGCCGAGTGAAACGAGGACACCCGCAACCGCGACACCTGCAGCGACATTGTTCTCTTCAGCGATCTGACGGTTTAGGTCATAAGGGGTCGCGACATCAAAGACTTTATAGCCTACCATCAGTACTATTAAACCGACGATGCTAAAAACAACGCCTTCAATAATAAAACCGCCAAGGACTTTGAAATCTACCATTGGACTATCCGCTGCGGCTGCGTCGGCTTGCGCATTTGCATTGTGTGTGAACATAACGAGGGCAACAATTGCCACAGTAACCAGAACAAACGTGGTGAAAACAATCTTTTTAGCCATTACTATAGCCTCCTTATTTGAGGTAGGACCTATGAAAGATCTACCTTCGCGTGTATCTGCTTTTATTACCGCTATGTCAAAATTTCAAATTGGACATCCGCGGTGGGGTGCCGATACTTTACCAATATGGCATCCTTATCTTCAACATAGAGCCATCCAGATTCAACATCGTCAAGCGTTTGGGTAGCCGGAATCTCGGTTTCGGCATATTTATTTTGTTCGTCAACCGGTTCAGCATCGTTTGAAGGTTCCTCCGCATCTGGGGGTGGTGTATCATCTGCGGGTGATGTGAGCGCGTACCGAACCCGAAGTCCCTGTGGGGCGCGCCCGTAACCGACGACAAGGGTATAACTTGCTTCATTTTCGGCGTAACTGAGCTGCCAGTTCACTTGCCCCGCATCGGTCACGGCGAGCGCGTCTATTTTTGCCCCGGAACTCAGATGGACATCACCGACAATAGTGGTTTTAATGCCAGGGTCGAGTCCTCGGAGTGCGTAGACATTCACGATAATATCTTCAGGATTCAGATGCGGTCCCTTGCCTTCAGTGCAAAAACCGTAGAAACCGTCAGGATAGGTTCCCTTGAGTTCACCGTCTTCCCACTGCTGGTACATCGCACTCACAGTAATACCTTCAGCGATCTGGGACCATCTCTCATCTTCGGTGTACTGGTTCAAACGTTGTAGATAATAGGCGAGGACTAATCCGTTCCATTGCACAGGTACACCGAACCAAGGGTGTGTGTAGAAACTTGTTCCGAAAACGGGAATTGAGGCGAAATGCATGCCGGGTCGGTCAGGGAGATGCCAATGATAGAGGAACGGTAGTGAAGTTTCCGCCCAATATGTTGCCCGCTTGAGGTGTGCTTTCTCACGGGTGAGTTCATAAGCCTCAATGTAGGCACCGATCGCATGCGCTGCGGCGAGAACATCCGGCTGATACATCGGGCATTCCCACATTTGTGCACCGCGTGGTAGCGAGAATTGTTTCATAAATTCCAGTGCCTTCACACCGGCTTCACGCGAGGCTTTGTTGCCGGTGATTCGTGCGTGTTTGAGCAGTAGAAGTGCCGATTCTGCACAGGTGCCGAGTACGGCTTCGCCTGCGTTTCCGAGGGGCATCGTTTTCTCGTTTGTCGGATGCCATTGCCAACTCCCATCGGATGCTTGTGTAGCAATCCGTTGCTGCATCTCCGCTTCCATGTAACTTAATGCAGCATCAAGGTTGCCGACATAGAACGGGAATTCCCACCTCAAGATATGACAGGAACCGCGTGCCGCCAAGCCTTCGGGACCAGCATCGGCGACCGTATTATTCCTAATTTCCAGCACCCGTTCCTTCACGTGTTCTTCTTTTGTAGCGAGATAATCGTACCAGAGCAGTGTGCCGAAACCGGGTTCGTTGTGTGCTGTCCAGTCCACGCAGTGTCGGGATTTTCGGGTCTCTTCGTCCCATGTCGTGTGCATAAACCCGTGCCGTGAAAGTAGTACCTCTTCTTCATCGCTACGTGGCGGTTGCAGCGGTTCAGGTGTGCCGTAAGCGTCTATCCAATGCGGCACAGCATCTAAAATAGAAGCGTTTCCGTCAGCAATAATTTCGGTTTTAATGGAAACCGGACGGGACGGCATCAGCGGGTACGGAATAGAAGCCTCTGTATGATTCTCTTGGACCCATGCCGGTATGGTGGGTAGGAATACGCCGAGGGCATGGTTCTTCTGATGTTGATGCCAATTAGGTGAGGCGAATATCGCAGAGAGCATCTGGTTTTCGCCGTCCCAAGTGTCAAGCGGATTCCAGATAATGCCGACGAGCGACTTTTGCATCTCTACTGCCATGACCGGCACCGTAATCTTATACGGATGCGGCACGAGTCGGTTATTAAGCGGCGGTGCTGCATCACGTGTGCTTGAGGAACGTTCTTCATTTTCCAAGAACTCAAGCCCCGGGAAGAGTGCTGCTGTCTTCTTGTCGCGATTCCGTCCTTGACCGGCATAAAGCATTGGACCGTGGAAGGCGAGGAGTTCCCGATTGCCATCAGTCTGTAATTGGGATTCCGTTTTAATGCGCTTTGCATCTTCAGTAAGCGTCCACCTTATCTCATAGTCCCATTTCACGCCATCAACATCCGTTCCACTGCCGCTTAGCCGGATAATGGATTCACCTTGATTGTTCCCCGCAAGTTGATACTGAGTGGGAACAAGCGGAACCGATTGCCGGTTTTGCGCTGCATCTAAGTAAGTAATTTCAGCGAGTGCGGGGCAGGTTGCCACCTGTTGGTAGTTGCCACCTTTCGCGACAAATAGTGTGTAGTACGCGAACCCACCGGCGGCCGGTTTTTCATTGAGAGGTACGGGTTCTTGAGTTTCTCCGTTATCACTTCCTTGCTTAGTTTCAGCACCACACACAAAAACAACACGGAGATTTTTATTACCCATTACGACGCTACCACCTTCAGTCGTGTAGGTATGTAGTTCTTTCATCACCTTGGATTCAAGTTTCGGAGATGTCGGACGGATCGCGACAGAACCTTGCGCCGTGTCACGCGCTTCGCCTGCTGCGGTTTGGCATTTGAGCGAAACCCCAATGTTAACGACAGTTGGATTTGAAAAACGGCGAGCCACCCAGTGAACCGATGTTTCTTCACCCGGTTCAAGTTCTCTAACTGTTTGTCTGGGGCGTCCACGTCTTAACTTCACACCGTTGACAGAGATGCGAGCCTCGTCCGCCTTACCGAGTGGTGCAGTGCCAGTATTCCGTAGGGTGCATTGGATTTCAAAGTCTTCACCCGCGGCGACGATAGCGGATGTTGCGCCTACACTCGCAATTTCCAATTTCGGCAGTGCTGTGTAGAGTGATATCTTGATAGGCGGTTCTTCTGATGCTACGGATTCAATGCAAATATCTGCGAGTGCGGAAATTGCTGTTGACGTAGGTTGGTTGAACTCAACGAACTGTGTCCTTTCATCGTTGTAGTGCAGGATTGCAATACCGCATCGGAGTTGTGGTTCCGAATCTCTTTTCGCTTTTCGGAGGGGAGATTCTTTGAGTTTTCGGAGTTGTGGTTTGCCCCATAATGCCCAAGCGTAGTTGCTATTGCCCGCTACGTTGCATTCCGTCAAAAACGATATGACGATCTCTTTGCCTGCGAGGTGTGTCAGATCAACCGCGTTTTCCACCCACTGACACTCCGTAGATACTGCTTCAAAACATCTATCGGGGGCGGCTTCCAAGCCTACATTATTATGAAGGTCGAAGACTTCGATAGCGAATTTTACGCCACCGGGTTGTCGTGCCTCATCGTCAAACACAACACCGTCTCGTAAGCCGATAGAAAAATGTAAAAACAGTTTTTCTGAGTCATCAATATCGGGAAGTGAAAGGGTGTAGTCAATTTTCGCGATTTCTGCTGGCGTTGGATGTTCAAAGATCGCTGGTTTTGTAATACCGCCTGCGCAATCTGTGCCACTTGCGGATGCTTGTTCCGTCCCAGAAACAGTACTTTGCCCGAACGTCTCCACAAAGTCGTAGACCTCTTCAACAATCCCGAGCTCCAGTGGCGGACGTTCAGACTCTGCTTTAGTGTCATCACTTTCGTCTGCTTCTTGCGTTTCGGTTTCTGCGATTTCACTATCGGCAGCCTCTGGACTGTCTGCTACAGTGTCTTCAGTTTCCTGTTCAGGCGAAGTTTCCGCTGCTTCGGGTGCTGCGTCGTCTTCGGGAATTGAATCAGTATTCTCTGATGATTCGGCAGGATCGTCACTATCGGAGGGCGCGGCATCCGAGACCTCGCCAGCAGGGGACGCTTCTCCGTTTGGTTCGCCAGACGTGTCGTCCTCATCTGGAGCCGTGGTTTCATCTACGGGTGCTGGATCACTATCGGTATGCTCGTCTACAGTAACAGCCGGGGCATCATCTGCTGGAGGTACTTCTTCTGATGGGGATGGTACATCATCGTCTTCCGGCGTTTCCGCGTGTTCAGAAACCGCGGGATCTGTAGGTTCGGTATCCTCTATGGAATTATCATCGGTTGTGATTTCGGATTCCGTTTGGGGTTCATCATCGCGCTGTGCATCGTCGGGTTGGTTCGTCTCTTCCTCTGTTTGCCCGATACAAGCGTTTAAAAACTGTTGAAAACCGGTCAACATCTATTCTTTCTCACTCCATTTCTGCTTTTTTATTCTGTTGCAGTAGTTATGGTTTCTGAGGCAATTTCATCATAAGGAAAATCTCGTCAGAGGTTTTTTAGGATTTTCGATTTCATTTCCTTCATCTCATCGTTGAGGACAAGTTCTGTTGAAGGTGTTTGTGCCGATGCTTCGATCTGCCATGCGCCAGATTCATCCTTCAGTACTGGTTTACGCTGTGCGACAGGTAAAATACCAAATGGAGCATGCGGTTCGATTTGGTACCAGTATGCGACAGAGGATGTCTCGTTGCTGAGATGATTGCCGTGTCCGTGTTCTATCGTGACTCGAATTTCCTTCTCAAAACGGATAGGGTTTTCGATGTGATAGACATAAGAAGTCTGGTAACCGTCGGTATTATTCTCGTGAATAGCGGATCCGTTGTGTGCGAACGCGTTCTGTTGCATGCCCCACGCTTGATTGAGATAATCCTCCGAACCCGTACCGTGCAAATCGGGGGGCCATTTATAGCCATCTACCCAGATCATATCATCGCCTTCGCCCCACCATGTGCCTTGGAAGTTGGTAACCGACAGATTACAACCGATATAGTGCCCTCTACCTTCGGCAGAGAGAATCAAGTAATTGTTGTCCCAAGCAAGCCGTTCTGCATTGATGATATTGGCTTCTGGGGTATTCACAGTAATTTCATGTCCCCAACCGTCACACGGGTTTTCGCGATGGAATTGGGCATGGAAATAGGCGACATCGTCACCGTGCGGTTCGGGGTATAGTTCATAATCAACATAGAAATATTGACGATGGGTTGTGTCGCCTTCGTTGACGAGTTCGATCCTTGCGCTGCGGTTAAAAGGCATTTGTAAGTAGGAGTTAAGCGCGCAGCCTGTGTTGAAGGTGTTGTTTTGGTGCGTGGAGGCGGAGAACGGGATGGAATCGTAAGAATTGACGATTTCGTTGCCGAGTCCGAAGAAGTCGCCCAATGGACAGAGGACACTCGGATGTTCTTCATCGTCCCAAAACATCCGAATCAGTACATTGCGATAACCGTTCGGCTGGGTCATCCAGATATGATTGATACATCCTGGTTCTTGAATGTCTGCGATGACACGGGTTTCACCGGGTTCGATGTTCCATGCGTCGTTATTTCTGCCCGTCGTATCCCAAGAGGAAGCGCGCAACGAGCGTGCTTTTTTGACCCGCGTCAACGATGCCAATAATCCGTCAATATAAGTCATAAATTTAATTTCCTAATATATCCTTCACTCAAGAACCAGATTTCTCACATTATATCTTTTTAAAAGAAACTTTTGATGCGTGCGACGCGCGTGATAATTGTCGGTCCCACCTATGCGGTAGGTTTGAAGAAGCGACTTGAAAAATTCACGCTGCCCGCGCTGGTTCATTATCTTTTGTAGTTCTTGGACTGTTATACTGGAGACCTCATTTTAAGTTTAGAAACTGGCAGTGGGGCAGCACACCTCATCAATTATAACATATAAGATTAAAAAAGCAACAGAAAAATCTGTTTTTTATCGCTATTGCGTTTCTGGGAAATAGGACTTATGGGGGTAGAATGAATGGCACTATGAATAAACGTTGGCACTTCAATGACAAGTCTATAGAGGTTATCAGAATAACCTCATTGCTAATCTAAGGTTCAAAACCTTGATAACAAAATCACTTCTTTTCTGAATCGTACAAATCAAGAATCTCTGTTCGTGAGTTGTACCCGAAATGATATTCACGAGCATCCTTGATGTGGCTTGGTTTAACTCCGGTTCCAAGATGCCGAGCATAAGTTTTTAAATTGTAGTAACGAGGCGTAACCTTTTCATCGTTAGCGATGTGATCGAAATAAATTTTGGGGTATCCCTCGGGCACATTTTTCGCCGAATTCCAATGGGTCATGATCTGGTCTCGTTTAACAGTAGTTTTATCCCAATCGCTGCCTGCAGACCACTTGACGAAATAATGTACAGTAAACGTGGTATTATTTGAAATTGAGAACACACGTCTCGGTTGTAGTGTATTCAACAAATCTTTTATGTATTTTGCAGGAACAGCCCAT
>JAAXHI010000208.1 GCA_012270875.1 Candidatus Poribacteria bacterium
CTTATTTTCGGGATCTACTATATTATTACACTTTTCAATCTACTGCTGCGGCGCGTTAAACATCAGTGGGCATTGACACACGGCGAGTTACTCGTCATTTACGTGATGCTCTGTATGGCGAGTGCTATCGCATCACACGACCACGCACAGGTGCTTATCCCGATGATCGGACACGTCTTCTGGTTCGATACACCTGAAAACGAGTGGCGAGAACTGCTGTATCGGTACATACCGACATGGGGCACCGTCCAAGATAAACAGATCTTGGAGGGGTTTTACGAAGGGCAATCCACGCTTTATGACCTTGAAGTTTTACGGGCATGGTTGGGGCCGACATTGTGGTGGACAAGTTTCATTCTCGCACTCGTGTTTGTTATGCTCTGCATCAATGTTGTGCTACGAAAACAGTGGACAGAACGCGAAAAACTCGCCTATCCGATCATCCAACTGCCATTAGAGATGACGCGAGACAGCGGCGCCAACTTCTTCCGCGGTAGGGTATTTTGGACAGCGTTTATCCTCGTTTCACTCCTAAACCTTATTAACGGACTCAGTTACCTCTTTCCAACGATCCCAATCGTCGGCGTTCGGCTTCGGAATATCAGCCATTTTTTCACTGAGAAGCCGTGGAACGCTATCGGATGGACACCGTTCTCTATCTATCCGTTTGTAATTGGACTCGGATTCTTCATGCCTTTGGATTTGTCGTTTTCCTGCTGGTTTTTTTATCTGTTCCGTAAGATGCAACGCGTCGGTGGTGCGATCATCGGCGTGCGGGGGCTACCCGGATTCCCTTATGACCGACAGCAATCTCTGGGCGCGTATCTCGGACTTGCGATTTTCGCGGTGTGGGCAAGCCGGAAATACCTCGCTGAAGTCTTTAAACAGGTGACCACAGGACGTTCAAGTCTCGACGAATCGGTTGAGCCGATGCGGTATCGTGCCGCTATTCTCGGTATTGTGTTCGGATGTATCTATCTCATAGCATTTTCTGTGAAGATAGGCATCAGTATTTCACTCGGTATCGCCTTCTTTGCGATGTATTTCGCATTGTCAACAGGGATCACGCGCATGCGGGTTGAATCCGGCGCGCCTGCACATGACCTACACTTTATGGGACCGGATTATGCGTTACCGGCGATTTTAGGTTCACGCCGCATGGGCGGTTCCAATCTCACCGCACTCACTTTTCTATTTTTCTTCAATCGGGCACACCGTAGTCACCCAATGCCGCACCAATTGGAGGGTTTCCAACTCGCTTCGCGGGCACGATTTAACCCGAAACCGTTGGTGTGGGTAATACTCTTAGCGGTAGTTGTCGGTTCTATCGGTTCTTTCTGGGCGTATCTGCATGATGTCTACCGCTTCGGTTCATCGGGAAGTTTCGCACATCACCCATTCAATCGACTCCAACAGCAGCTCAATTTCCCGACTGGTCCGAATATCCCCGAAGTGACGTTTATGGGTATCGGAATGGGGTTCACGTTTCTCTTGATGTTTCTACGGATGCGTTTCTTTTGGTGGCCCTTCCACGCCGTCGGCTATGCTGTTTCCGGGGCAGCGGATTGGTGTATGA
Organism: Candidatus Poribacteria bacterium; assembly: GCA_012270875.1. Lineage (GTDB taxonomy): Bacteria > Poribacteria > WGA-4E > WGA-4E > WGA-3G > WGA-3G. The sequence goes on from JAAXHI010000208.1 coordinate 1,577, forward strand.
ACTGGCTCTGGATCTCACTCATGATTAGCACAATCGCAAAATGGCTGATTATCAAGCAGGGCGGCTTGCAATTACACCGAAAAGCAGCACCTTTCTTCCTCGGTTTGATTCTCGGCGAGTTCGTTGCAGGCAGTCTATGGAGTTTCTACGGCATGGCAACGGAGACCCGAATATTTCCGTTTAAGGACTGGTAATTCCCCTCTATTCCTCTTAAAGTCCCCCTGATAAGGGGGATTTAGGGGGTTAAATCACTGAAATCTGTTTCAAGTCCCCCTGATAAGGGGATTTAGGGGGTTTCACTCAAATTTATCCCTTTTTCGCACAATTTGCGTCCATCCTGACTTCTAATACTTTTTTCAAATTTACGCCATCTAAACATCCGGCAGTCTATGCTTATTGATAATGAAACCCAATATCATTTATATTTTTCCTAAGTAATGATATTTGATAATAAACCTTTATATCATCTGGGTTTATAGCCTATAACCTCTCAAAATCTGACGCTGAACTTTTCGGTGGAAGGCGTATCGCTTCCATCGGGAATAGAAGCATTCGCTCTTGGTCATCTGCGGTTAGTTGTTGGGGAAATGTTGATGGAACGGTAAAAAATTGAAGGTGAATCCGACTTGAATATATTTCACAATTCGATAAATTAATCAATTGTTTTCAATCGTCGCGGCACCCAGACCCGGTAGGTTCGGTTTTGCGGCGTACACGCCCCGGTGAATGCCACACGGCATTCATACCGTTGATTCATGCGACCTGCATTGCAACCGAACCGGGTTCTACGCGAAAACCTTGAAGACTTCAAAAACCTCTTGAATCCCGTAGGGATGTCATCTTTGTAGAAAATGCTCCTTGATAAGGACGGATAAACGGGGTGTTTTTGCTGGGGTGTTTCTTGCGATCTGCATTCAGACAAATGAGCGGTCAGAACGTAGAGGTTTCTGTCCGTCAACATACTGAAAAATCATAGCAAAATTTCATAGCAAATTTCATAGCAGCTTTCATAGCACGCTCCGACAAAACCGCCAAAATCCGCTCATACCGTAGGTTTAGGGCATTTCAGAAATTTCACAACACTTCGATTTGCTATGAATTGCTATGAAAATTGTGAAATTTAGGACTTACGCATTAAGCGGAGTGTTATATCTATAGGGCTTACCCATTTCCTCTTAAAGTCCCCCTGATAAGCGGGATTTAGGGGGTTTATAGTAAAGCTCATAATTGTTTGGACGCGCGGTGGACCGTAGGGGCTGGGTTACCCAGCCTCTACGAGCGTGAATGTTATCGTGGAGGGTCAACCTATCTGCGGGCTTTACTATGTGAGGCGGGTTGTCGTGAAACGGGATACAGATGTGCAAAAAAATGGCGAGGTTGAGGAACCTCGCCAGCAAATACATGAAAAATCGTGGGTTTAGGAAAGATCGGGCAAACTGCCAGTGCTATCACCTAATTTTGCCAAATTGACATCCATACGGTTCAACATTGACATCCAGAGATTGTTGAGTGGTGTCTCTTTTGGATAGCGGATATGACGACCCGTTTTGAGCGTGCCGCAGCCAGAACCCGCAAGTAGAATTGGGAGATCGTGATGGCTGTGTCGGTTGCCGTCAGCGTTTCCACTGCCATACAAAATCATTGAATGGTCTAACAGGGAACCGTCTCCTTCAGCAGTCGCATCCAGTTTCTCCAAGAAGTATGCCAACTGTTGTGTATGGAAGATATCGATTTTAAGGATTTTCGCTTTCTTCTCCTCATCGCCACCGTGATGCGACAAGTTGTGGTGTCCCTCAGTGACGTTGACAGTCGGATACGACTTATTGCTCCCTTCGTTTGCTAACGTAAAAGTCACGACACGGGTCACGTCCGTCTGGAAGGCGAGGACGATCAGGTCCATCATGAGTCGGACATGTTCTTGGAAATCTTTGGGAATCTCGTCCGGCGCGGCGTAATCGGGATTTTCGATCGGCGGGAACTTTTCGGCTGCGTCAATGCGCAGTTCAATATCCCGAATAGCGGAGAAGTACTCATCGAGTTTACGTACGTCGTTTCCACTAACTTGACGGATCAAATCTTTTGAGTCCTGCATGACAAAATCGAGGATACTTTTTCGCTGTTGATCGCGCTGCACCCGCTGGTCATCAGGCATAGTGGAGAACAGCCGTTCAAAAGCGAGTTTCGGATTAACCTCTTTCGGGAGCGGCTGCGTCGCGGAACGCCACGACAACGTTGCTGAGTAGACGCAACTATAACCGGAATCGCAATTACCGGATCTATAACCCGGGTCGATGCCGAGCTCCAAGGACGGGAGACGGGTCTGATTGCCGATACGCGATGCCGCAGCTTGATCAACAGAAACCCCCGCGTGAATATCAGCACCGTCGGTTTTACGGGGTTGCGCGCCTGTAAGAAAGGCTGCCATCGCACGGGCATGATCACCACCGCCGTCACCGTTTGCGCGTGCCTTATCAGCAGTTAGACCGCTGAGTACCAGTGTTTTATCCTTCACATTCTCTAACGGTTTCAGGATCTCTGTGAGTTCATAGCCAGTCCCTACCTGTTTCGGTGTCCAATCCTCCATAATCTTTCCGTTAGGCACATAGAGGAACGCCATCCGATTCGGAACTGTCTGCGTGGCACCTGCGGGTGTTGCTGCCCACGATGTAACGGGCCCCATCACTTCCAACCACGGTAGCGCGACAGTGACACCTAAACCCCGTAAAAATGTTCGACGTGAAAGTTGCTTTGAAGTGTTCATAATTATTCCTTCGTCAACTCCCCATAGTTAAAGCAGTAAGAAACTTGCCAAAATTCTCTACTGTCATAGTATGATTTCTCGTTTCATAACGCCTATAACACAATTATACCTTATTTTATTTCACTTGTCAAGTGTTTATGGCGCGCGTTTAAAAGTACGGCGCGCCTTGCGCTTCCACATAAACCGAGTAAAGAGATTGGCTGCCAGTCATAAAGAGCCTGTTCCGCTTCACGCCACCGAAACAGATGTTTGAACAAATTTCTGGGAGGTGAATCTTACCGATAAGCGTTCCGTCCGGTGCGAAGATATGTACGCCGTCATAACCTTCACCGACCCAGCCTGTACCCGTCCAAACATTACCATCAGTATCGCATCGTAGACCATCAGCAGCCCCGGGTGCCATCTCAGCGAAGACCTGTTTGTTGCTCAACTGCTTGCTATCTACGACATCGAAGACAACGATATTTTTCGGTGTGCCTGTATCGGCGATATAGAGTTTTTCGTAATCAGGCGAAAAGCAGATACCGTTCGGTTTTTCGAGTGCTTCCGTCACAACAGTCGCTTTCCCAGTGTCTGGATTGAGACGATAAACAGATGTAGGTAATTCAAAGGGTGCTTTATGCCCTTCATAATTGAACATGATACCGTATCCAGGATCGGTGAACCAGATATGTCCGTCAGGGTGGACGACCACATCGTTCGGTGCGTTGAAGCGTTTGCCTTCAAAGCTATCAATCAGGACAGTAACCGTTCCGTCGTATTCTGTGCGTGTGACGCGCCGTGTGCCGTGTTCACAACTGATGAGCCTACCTTGCCGGTCGCGTGTGTGCCCGTTGGTATGGTTAGAAGGTTTTCGGTAGACACTCACCTTACCCGTGGCTTCCTGCCATTTCAGGATACGATTATTCGGAATATCGCTCCAGAGGAGATATCCACCGTCGCCGAACCAGACGGGTCCCTCGGACCAACGCGCGCCTGTCCACAATCGTTCGACAACAGCGTTCCCGATCTTGTATTTCTCAAAACGCGGGTCAATCACTTCAACCGCCGGGTCGGGATAACGGGTAATCGGTCCCTCTTTTGACGGTATATCTGCCAGAGCGGTCAAGGGATTGAGTACCGGTAGAACGGCACTGACACCCAGACCCCGTAAAAATGTTCGACGTGAAAGTTGTTTTGATGTGTTCATAAGCATCTCCATTCGTTGGCGTGTCGAATTCACGTTGATTTACATCGGACTGGATGGACTCCAACGTTTACCATACGTAAGCATAATCCGGTTATGGATAAATTCATATTTCTCAGGACAACAGGAACGGAGTTTATCGGGATATACGAAATAATATCCGATACTTTCCGCCATATCCTCATTAGGATTTTCTGTATAAGCGTAATCTGTTACAAACGCGGATCGGTCTTTAGTCGTTGACCAGCCTGATTCACTTTTTAAATCTTGTTCCCATCCGCCAAGTTTTACCCAATCCTTTTTAAGTTGATGACCAAAAACATAAGCCCATAAAAAATGTGCCTTTTCGTGGGCAATTATCTTACGCGTATCATTACGATGAAAGTGATCGTGAGGCGTATCATTATGACCATACAGTCCGCGCTTGAAAATAGATTCAGCAAACGTTATATAACCGCGACTTATCATCGCAGAACTGATGCCTCTATCCTCGTCATCGATTCTATCAATTCTGCGAACTATATATTGTAATTGCGGTGTTTTCTGTAATGCTTGCGGGAATTCTTCAAGGACGGACATAATCAGCAGCAGATCTTCATTTTCAAAATCCGAATACCCTTTTGCCGTGTTGTTTTTGGTGCGTGGGGGTAATGCGGCATGAGAGGGGACATCTATGCCATACCTTTTTTGCATTATTAATTCTATCATTGATCTATCTGTCCCGTTCTCTGTTATGAATTGAACGACAGGATAAAAAAGCCGTTTCTCCGGTGACAATATTTCTTGGGATTCTTCGGGTGGAAGTGCGTCTCTACTAATAGTAACGTGTTTTGACTTATCTTTAGATTCAATCTTAATACCGTTTTCTAACGCAGCATCACTTATATTCCATGAAGAAAACTGTGGGTTCAGAGGATCTGGGGATACGGCTTCAAAGACCTTTAAAAGTGCTGCAGCGTCTTTTTTTGACCATGTGGAATCTAAGTAAATAGAATATTTTTCCTGCAACCGTAAGAGCGGATATTTATTTGATGTTTCAGGAGGCAGTGTATAACAACTCGCTTGGAGAATTATAATGAATAGGAAGAGAGTAGCGGAACTGAAGGAGAAATTAAAAGACCTGTAACTTGAAACGAAGTGGAAAGCAGATATACGGAATGGGACCGTCAACTTAACGAGTCCAGCTGACCGAACTGCGAGGAAATTTAGAAAAATTCGCATCGTCAATCATCCTTAGTACCACGTCGTAAGCGGAACGGATCGCTTTTAGCAATTTCAGTAATGAGTGCCGAACTGTTATAGCCTTCGACTTCAAGTTGTGCGACGATCTGGTCTATAGTGGGTCGGTCGTAATATTCCAGTCCTCTACCCAAAGCATAGGTTAACATCTTTTCCGTCAAACAGCGAACAAATTGTTGTTTCCTATCTTTAAGGATCTGTTTCAGGTCTGTTATACCGTCAAAAGCGGTGCCATCTGGCAATACCGCTGTTGTATCAATCTCCAAGTCCCCTTCTTTTTTCCGAAACGCCCCGATTGCATTATAGTTTTCGAGTGCGAACCCGATTGGATCCATTTTGGCGTGGCAGTTGGCACATGCTGGGTCTTCTCGGTGCTGTTCAAGACGTTCCCGTAAAGTGGTTCCCGTAATAGCCTCTTGATCCTCTTCCAATTCCGGGACATCCGGTGGCGGTGGCGGCGGTGGTGAACCGAGAAGCTGTTCCAGCACCCAACGGCCTCTCTTCACGGGTGAGGTACGGGTCGGGTTGGAGGTCACTGTCAAGACGCTGGCGTGGGTAAGTATCCCACCGCGTGAAGCACCTTGCAACGCAACGCGCTGAAACTCGCTACCCTTAATCTTTTCGCCACCGGGAACAGTTTGCTTCTGTCCCATCCAGTTCCCTTGTGTGTCGGTAATACCGTAATGGTTTGCCAATTCTCGGTTGAGGAAGGTATAATCTGCGTCAAGCAGGTCGAGGACGCTCCTATCCTCGCGGAAGATTGATTCGAGAAAGAGTTCTGTCTCCTTCAACATCGCCGCACGCAATCTGCGACCGAAGGTCGGAAATCGCTCAGAATCGGGAGTAACCGTTGCAATCCGTTGGATCTGCAGCCATTGTGAACCGAAGTCGCGTGCTAATTCCGTCGCCTTCGGATCCGCTAACATCCGTTTCACTTGTGCTTCGAGATTCGGGGTCAGTTGATTCTTCTCGGCAAGTGTAAAAAGTGCGTCGTCAGGCATGCTGCTCCAAAGGAAGTAGGAGAGCCGCGAGGCGAGTTGAAACTCATCAATCGGGTATGGCTCTGGCGTTTGCGGACGGTCATCTAACTCCAATCGAAATAGGAATTTCGGTGAACAGAGAATAACTTTGATGGCTGCCTGAATACCGGCTTCCCATTTCGCACCATCAGCCTGAACAGATTCCACAAACTGCGTGAGTTGTTCGATTTCGTCCGCAGTCGGCGGACGGCGGTATCCACCTTGAAGCAGGCGGGTCAATACTTCACGTGTCTGTTCTATTTGCGGGATGTCCGGTGTGCATGCCAAGATTTCGAGCTGGGTGTCGGGTCGAGTATCCAATGGACCTTCTGCCCAGAGTGCCCGAATTTGGAGTTTCGAGGATGGCTCACCGTCTGTAGGCTTAACCATCGCAATTCCCACGTTTTCGATGTTCGGGATGCCGGTAACAAGCACCTCAACGGTCTCTGTCTTTTTTGAGTCGCGGGAGGTAATCTCGAAAGTTTTTAGAATCTTGATCTTGTTGTCGGCTGTAGGGTCCACGCCAACCAGCCGTGCGAGTTCTACTGGCGGAGAGACCTCTTCTAATGCTTCACCCTGAATAAATAGCGCGATTTCAACTGGCGTTTGATTCTCAGGCGCAGCGATAGGTGTTTCATTATCAGTTTCAGTAGTCGAAGCCTCACTATAGGCATCGGTCTCAGCGGCGGGAGTTCCATTATCAGGTTCAACATAGAGTGTCGCCTTGTAGAGAATTTCTTCCTCGGGGAACATCCTGAAATAAGTCGCACCTGTCGTAAAGGGACCAAATTTCCACGCTTCTGTAGCCGTTGGATTGAGTAGCCGGAAACGTGTATCAGGGACATCATCGTGGCGTGGATTGAGGCGTGAACCTCTTTGGTAGCGCTTGGACGGCGGCGGTGGCTCTACTAAAATCACGCGGGTGGCGATGGCTTCCGCCGCTTCGAGATAGCGTTCCATCAGGAGCGGGGACATCGTCAGCACATCACCGATATTATCAAATCCGTGTCCGACATCATCGGCAGGGAAATTTTCGGTCGGATCGAAATCAACGCCGAGAAGGTCTCGTACGGTATTTTTGTATTCGACTCTATTGAGTCGGCGCACCGTGACGCGCCCCGGATCTGGTTTCGCTGTGCGATCGGCGTGTTCAAAGATCGCTTCAACGTGGGCAACAAATGCTTCTGACGCTTCTATCGTCGGCTGCTCGCTATCCGAGGGTGGCATTTGACCCGTCGTCAACATATCAAGGACGCGGTCCCAGACATCGCGATTTTCAATCAGTGAAAGGTTGTCCCTGAAGGCATCGAGCGCGAGTTCTGCAGCCGGTTCATCACCAGCGTGGCAGTCAAAACAGAACTGTTTCAAGAATGGGGTGCCTTCGCGTGAAAAACGGGTGTCTTGATTTTCACCTAAACTGAGAGTGAAAACAACGAGGATCAACACCGAAATCAGACAGAGGCATCGCAATATATAATTAAGTGAAATCATTGATAAACTCCGCAAGCTGCAGCATTGGGTCTTATTTCGTTATGGATAATTGCTTGTGTCTATTTATGGTTTGATTGCTGTATGTAGTAATAATACCACAACTTTTTACGTAAAGTCAAACGAAAAGTGAAGTATATCTTTGTAGGAGCGAGCTGTGCTCGCGATCTTCCAACCCAAATAGTTCTTTGAAGGTAGAGCCATCCAGTTTTCGATTTTTTATCGATTTTGGGAAAGCGTCGCTACCAGTAGTGCTTCGCAGTGAGAATCCTACAACGAAGAGCCGACCATCAGAAAATCGAAATTAAGGGAAAGATTTTTGACATTTGTAAGGTTGGACAAGTAGCCTTAAAAGAAAATGCTCTGACCAAACGGTAGAGCAGGGGTGTTTTCAGGTCACAAGAGTTATAGCAGCTCTAATCCTCTAATCTTTCCATGCTTTTCATAATTTGGGACTTAAGTTCTTGGTTTCCTGCCTTCTCTGCCAAATCTAATGCCGTCTGATAATCTCGCTTGGCATCATCAGTACGACCTAACTCTCTCTTAGCAATCCCGCGACTAGCATAGACTTCCACACTGTTTGGATTTAGATGGATAGCCTTGTCAAAATC
>JAAXHI010000125.1:0-39547 GCA_012270875.1 Candidatus Poribacteria bacterium
ACTTATTTTCGGGATCTACTATATAACCCAAGTTGCCACTTTTTTATTTACATAGCACCCCTACGGGGTGCAGTGCCTTGAATGTCCAATTTTCTATAGACATAATACCCCTACGGGGTATAAAGAGAGAATTTTCCTTGAAAAATCTATGTTTAAACGTCCAAGACCTATTGGGTAGCAACTTGGGTTATTATAACCCAAGTTGCTACTAACGATTTTTGGAGGTTCTAACACCGTTTTGCTGTCCCTTTCTTCACCCCGTAGGGGTGCTATATCTATAGAAGAGGGTATATTCAGGCGACTGCACCCCGTAGGGGTGCTATGTGTATAAATAAGTGGCAACTTGCGTTATTATAATGGGGTGAGGATTTGTACCTCACCCATAGGTTCAATTTTAGAAAAAACGGCATTGTGGTATCGTAGGTTGGGTTGAACGAATTCCGCCAAACGCCTGAAAAGCCATAGAAAAATAAGGTTTTCCATAGATGTTACGTCAAACAGAAATCGAGTGAAACCCAACGCCTTTGCGGTTCAACCCAACCTACTGAAGTTGTAAATTGACACTTATGGTGAGGTTTTGTGCTTGACTTTTCTTATCTTGGTCTCATGAAAAATTTGTTTATCTCTTTTCTGTTTAATTTGTTATTATGTTTATCAGTTCAAGGCGCGACATTAGAACTCGCTTTTCAACTCGGCGAGACGCAGCCGCCACGATTGGACAAATTACTCCCAGATGTTGCGCGGCAAATGGTTTTTAATAACGATAGCACGAAGTTAATAGCAAAAGGGATGGGTGGCACCGTAGTGGAATGGGATCTCCAAACCCGACAGAAACGCGAGATCGGCGACATCCACGAGAAGCGGTGGTTTGCTTATTCCACTGGAACCGACCAGTTGTTAGTCCGAAAAGCGGATGACAATATTACGCTCCTTTCGCTGAAAAATGACCGTGAAACATTGTTGACGCATGGGCAATATGAAAGCGGGAGTCTGTCTGCCGATGGCACACTCGCTGTGTTGTCGAAAGGTGATAGTGAAGTTGAGGTTTGGCGACTTGACAAGCAAGGTCCAAAAACTGTAGAAACTGAGAGATCCGCCCAAAAATTGAAAACGTTTCTGACAGATCTCCCCGTTAGGAACGGTCTTACGCTTTCTAATGACGGTCAATTTATAGCGGCAGCCGAGGGAAGTTACAGAGACGGAGAGGGGCATCGGACTGTCATTGAGATTTGGGACACAACGGTTGAAAATCCTATCCAAGTCCTCAATACTGGTGAGATTTTGGGGGTCTGGAACGTGCTGTTTTCACCCGATGCAACGATGTTGGCTGTTGACACGCAGCAGAACGCGCAATCCGGCATTCGCGTCTGGGAAATTAAAACCGGTAGAAAACTTCTCACCAAATCCGGGTTTGAAGCGTACTGGACACGCGCACTCGCCTTTTCACCGAGCAGTAAACACCTTGTATCAGGCGATGAAGCGAGTCATCTTCGGGTCTGGGACATTTCCGAAGGCGGATCGGTAATTTGGGAGACCTATCCGACAGGCATTCAAGCGTTAGCCTTCTCGCCGAGCGGCGACTATTTGGCAGTGGCATTGTGGGACGCAACAATTCAGGTGCTATATTGGAGGGAAGAATGATGAGTGATGAGAAAAATTTAGAAGAAGGATCTTATATTGATGCAAAAGGACGCACGCGTTGGCATGAAAACGATAGGCTTTCACTAAAACTCTTGGAGCTCCATACTTTCCTGATTATTGACGACTATCCGGAGGACCACGCAACGCGCTATCCGTGGTTGGCGCATTATATCTCTCGGTTTCCTGAACCGATGTCAGATTTAATTGCCCAAGGTCGATTGATAGAGGAGCTTCCGGGTGCTGGTGAAGTCATGGCGAAAATCATTGAGGATTTACTGGAGACTGGCACTACCGAGAAACTGGAGGAGTTCGCCGGTGATACGCCACGGACCGTTGTAGAACTCGTGCCTATCCCTGGGATGGGTGCCAAAACAATTAAACGGTTGTATCAAGAGGTCGGTGTGGATAGCCTCGTCTCGCTCCGTGCAGCGATTGATGAAGGGAGACTTAAGGGTTTCAAAGGCATTGGTAAAAAGACTTTGGAGAAAATTGAGGCATATCTTGATGAATGGCTCTAAGTTGATTTTTTGACGGCTTTTGAGATGTATGATATGCTTTTAAAAGTTGATGGGGCGCGCCTTACTCATAACAATGCCCCAAAAAAAATACACACAACGGGTATCTGTGGAGTTGACGGATATGCGGGATAATAAGGTACAGTTTGCGGTCGTCAGAGAAGACCCGATGGTAGAGGCGGAGTTGGTTCGGTTGACAAAAGCCAACAACGTCCTATTGATTGCTTCTGGTGGGTGTACTGCCTTAACACTACAGGCACTGTTTCCAGACTTGCATATCACTTTAGTCGACTTTAATCCGGCGCAGTTAGAACGGGTCCGAGAAAAAATGCGCGCCTTGCGAGAGACCGATACTGCAACACGACATCGGAAATTTAATATTGGCACCAGCGATCCAAGCGGACTCAATCAGAGCGGTAACTTTGAGTCGCTGTTCCGGGGTCTACGAGCGTTCATCTTTGATCTGGTCGCTGACGAAACGGAAATCCGCAGGTTGTTTGAAGAGAAAGGGCGGCTTGCGCGTGTTTCAGAGATCCTCTTCTCAAGCAAGTATTGGTCAGTGGCGTTTGATCTCTACTTTAGCGACTCCCTTCTCAATGCGATGTTTGGTCCAGATGCCACACAGCACGCTGAAACTGGGAGTTATCCGCGTTACTTTCAGCGGTTATTTGAAAAAGGGTTGACATCCGCGGAGGCGTTTGATAATTATTTTCTCCACCACGTATTTCTGGGATACTATCTCCAACGTCCTGCAAGTCTACCTTACTATCTCTTAGCACCGCCTGCCGATTATCGTTTTCAGATGGTCGAAGGTACGCTGGATCAAGTGCCGGAGCTGCAACGTTTCGATCTAATATCTCTCTCCAACATCATGGATTGGATGCCGTTAACTGAGATTACCTCGCTGATGCGTCATCTTCAAAATGAGATGAAGCCTGATGCTACTGTTCTGTATCGCCAACTCAATAATTACACCGACCTTTCAACGGACTTCGGTGATTCATTCGAGTTCAATCAGGCATTGGGGGTCCGGTTCCAAGAAATTGAGCGTAGTCTGTTTTATTCCAGCGTTTATGTCGGAAAAAGGAGATGAGCGCCAGTGAACGCAAGCATTGACAACATCCTGAAAGAGACGAATGTCCGGACGAATCCATATTTTGCATCTTTGCGCGACGGTGCTTTTGCGTTCGATGATTTTGTCGAAACACAAATCCAATTCTATTTTGCCGTCGTGTTCTTCAATCGTCCGATGGCAGCCCTCGCCGCCAAGATCCCGACATCAGAATTGCGCTTAGAAGTCATTCGCAATGTTTGGGAGGAACACGGTGAAGGCAATACGTCGCTGATGCATGAGAAAACGTTTCTTGCGTTTCTCGACCGGTTAGCTGACATTAAACCCGAAGATATTGAAGAACGGGCAATGTGGCCCGAAGTCCGCGCCTTTAATACCGTGCTTGTCGGTGCTTGTGTGATGGATGAATACTTGATCGGTGCGGGTGTTATGGGAATCATTGAGCGGATGTTTTCAGACATCGCAAGTTGGATCGGTGAAGAGGTCGTGCGTCACGGCTGGATCCCTGTGGAGAAACTGATTCACTATAATCTCCATGAAGACCTGGATATTAAACATGCGGACGATTTTTTTGATGTGCTCCGTCCGGCGTGGGAGGCGGATGTCGAAAACAGGTACTATATTGAACAAGGATTGCGTCTCGGTGCGTGCGTCTTCAGTTCGCTGTATGAAGGACTTTACAAGGCACGAAAACGTCGCATCTATCGCGAGGTACGCGGACCGCATACACGGGCATCGTAGCAGCATTGAGGAGTCAAATGCGGATAAACCGTTCTTTGAATATCCGAGAATTACATTGTGAAGAGTGGCAAGTTTTCCAATCACGGGTCGCGGACTTGGAAAAAGGAACAAGCTATCCGTTGGGTGAAGACCGGTTTGAGATTGATCACGGTGCGGATTATTTTGCTTTCTTTACGCGTCTGGGGCAGCTCCACTACTACGTGGTACTCGACGGAGAACGGGTGGTAGCGGTAGCCGCTGCGATCTTGCGTAGTGTGCCACCAGCGAGTCGTGAAAAGCCAAAATCGGTCTGGTATCTGTGTGACTTAAAAGTCCACCCCGAATACCGCGGACGCTATCTGCCAGCCTCAATATTCACGCGTGCCTTTCCGAAACTCTATCCTCGCTGCGCTCGCGGATATGCCGTCTCTATGGATGCAGACACGGAACGTCCGAACCGCGTTGCGCTCATGCTAAAGCGTTTTCGACTCGCGCCGATGTCGATCGCAACACAGTTAGGGATTGTTTCTTTGGATGCTAAACAGATGCAAGAAACCGAACCTGTTTTACGAGAACATTTTGGGCCCGTCTCTTACTTGTCGTTGGCAGGGAAAAAAGACATCATTCTGCAAAGCACCGGTACCCCGATGCCGCTGTTGCACGTTCAGTTCGGTCCGTGTGCGGCGCAAGGGTTCCCCGAGCCGCTTGAGGGTTATATCCACATGTTCTGTGTTTCGGTAGACCATCCACTGCTTGAAGTGCTGAGGCATCAAAGGATTTATCCGTCAGCCACAGCCACAGTTATCCATCATCGTATGGAGAAGTGGGACTGGAGTTTCATCCTCACCAGCGACATCTAACGTTGTTTAACCGCAAGGAAAATTTATAGTAAAATCCGAAAATAAGTTTACACTTGCCATATCAACTTTAAGAAAACCCGGCTCGTAGTTGCGCAATTCTGCGGCGTACTCGCCCAAATGCGAGGTGCATTATTGCGCTCTTATAGGTTCACAGTTTGCACTACCATACGAGTGTATAGGTTTACGGAATCTACTAAAAAAGGAAAAGTAAAAAAATGGCAAGAAGATCACTCACTGATGGTGAAATGGTTGATGGCAAAAAGCACGGATATTGGATTACCTATTACGCGAATGGCAATAAGCGGAGCGAAGGTAACTACATTCAGGGTAAGAAGGACGGTCCTTGGATCACTTACCACAAAAATGGAAACAAGGCAGGTGAAGCCTCCTTCCGCGACGACAAATACGAAGGTCCCTGCATAACCTACCATGAAAACGGGAACCTCAGATCCACGGGGTCTTATCCGAAACATGTGGGTAAATCCTACGACGGGAAAAAGGAAGGTCCGTTTTACGGGTACGAAGAGGATGGCAAAACGGTGTGGCACATCGTAACCTACAAAAAGGGCGGTGCTCGTGCGAAACCGGATGAATATCCGCAGGGTGTCTGCGGCGTTTGCGGCGAAGGGAGACGTTTGGCGTGGGGTGATACCTGTCCGAAATGCGGCGCAGAGTTGGATTAGCATAGGATGGAGGTAATATGAAAAGTAAAAATGCATTAGGTGAAGGCTTAATTGAAGCAGCAGACCGTAGTGATACTTTCGCACTGACCAACGATGAAATTGCGAAGAAACTAATGGAACTCCACACGATTCTGATTGTCGCCGACTACCCAGAAGACCACGCAGCGCGCTACCCTCGCTTAGCATATACAATTTCTCGCATGGAGGCATCTGTAGCGGAACTGGTCGCTCAAGGACGGTTGAAAGAGGAGATTCCAGGTGTTGGAGACATAGTTGCTACGATTATCACTGAATACGTTGAAAGCGGAACGTGCTCGAAATTACAGGAATACGCAAGTGATGTCCCACAGACAATTGTTGAACTTATACCTATCCCCGGACTTGGTCCTAAAACAATTAAACTTCTGTATCAGGCGGTAGGTGTTGACAGTCTCCTATCACTCCGAACGGCAATCGATGCGGGTAAGTTGAAAGGTGTCAAAGGCATCGGTAAGAAAACGATAGAGAATTTCGAGAAATACCTTGATGCGAATTTGTAGCAGATATTCCTAACAAGCGGACAGGCATTCCTATTCTATGCGAGAGGTGAATAGTTCTGTGGGATTATACAATTTTCATAGCATACAATTGCACAATGTGGTATAATTGAAGTGTCCAGTTGTGGGTGGCACTGCTACGAGCAGCACACGCTGTTTCTGCCACCCTCTCACCATTGCAGGGGGATAAAACAAACTGGCACTGGAAACCTCATGAAAACGATACTCGCCCTCTCGATACTCTTTTCTGCGATCGCTTTGCCAACTCTTGGTGAGTTGACCGTCGATGACATCGAGAAAATTGACGAAAAGATCCGAGCGTCCGAAGACCGTACACAAAAGCACGTCACGCAACAAATAGAGAGCCTAAAAACACCCGTGGCGTGGCTTATAGGCATCCTTGTCGCGCTGATAGCACTCATAGGCGTGCCATTAGTTGCCTTGACAATCATGATCGGCTGGCGAAGCATAAAAGACAACTCACAAGAAAAAATCAATCAAGAACTCCGAGAAGAAATCGAAGCACTGAAGCAACAGCAGATTGTCCGACCCTAACGAACGTCAGACAGTGATATTTTTTTATGAAATGGTATCAAATGCAGTGGGCGCAGAAGTATTGGCGGAAAGCAGCGAGGGAACGTTATCGTCTGTATCTGAAATCCGATGCGTGGAAAACAAAGCGAAAAGCCGTTCTACAAGCGGCTTGATTCCGATGCCGTCGGTGTGGTGCGCCTGCGACAGAAGTACATCACGAGACATACAAACGCATCTACAACGAACGGATGTCAGATCTAACGGCACTATGTAACAAATGCCATGAGGCAGCGCATTCAACGAGAATCCGAATCCCTGACCAAGACCCACCCCCAAAAAACGAACAACGCAAGGATTATCGCAGACGCACGGCGAAAACAAAAAACAGGTTGCACGCCGCGGATACAGCCTTATTCACCAAAAGCGAAGGAGCAGAACAACTATGGAAAAGTTCAATTTATTATTTAACAGCCCAAGCGATTGGACAATGTTTGGAGATCGTATCTCACAGGTGCGCGCGCAAGAGATGTTCCCAATGCTTGTCGCGCGCACCAAAGAGAGAAAACCTATGTCCTATGGCGAGCTTGCAGCACATTTCGATCTCGCATGGGCAATGCCAATCATGCGCGCTGTAATATGCACCACAGGCACGCTATATCGCTTAGAGCGTAACCAACTGCCACAAGCACAATTTGCATGGAATCACGGAAAAATTCCACGAATCGCAAATATGGTGACGAAGTCAAACGACGCACCTGCCGGTTTCGTTGCCGAGCAGTTGCCACATCAAAATCCCGCTATAGATTTTGATACACTCTTGAAGAAGATTTGGGATTATGATAAGTGGGACGAAGTTCAAAAAGCGTTGGGGTTATCGGGTTAGGCAAGAACCGGGGATTGACATGTTTCAATAGGACATCTGACTTATGTACCTCGGACGCAATTCAATCACTTCACCAAGCGTTTCTTATCGTTTTGAAATTGAGAATATAGCAGATTACCTCGGCAGGGTCATTCAATTGTCCGTTTTTGGTGTCGCCCTTTTCGCAGGTGTCAATACTTAATGTATGTTATGTTTTTAAAAAACTGCGGAAAAATTCGCAGCCTGTCGCAGCCTGTCGCAGCGGATCCTAAAAAAAAGACATCCAATTCAATAATTTCTTAAAATTGAATGGTTCTGATTACCTCGGAAGAAAGTATTGCCTTGTAGATAATTTTACGGTATAATCTTGACAACGGAAAAGGTGGCAACTTGAACTGAATGCATGGTTTGAAACAGGAGGTTAAAAAACGATGAGAGTTATAAGTGCTTTAATCGCTATGACAGTTCTCTTTATTTCAGGGATATGGGTTCAGGAAAGTATATCGGAAATTGACCCAGAATCTCTGATGGGAATGTGGCATTTTGATCAAGGGAAAGGTGGGACGGTTAAAGATTCCTCGCCAAACGGTAATGATGGCAAAATCGTTGATGCCAAACGGGTCGAAGGCAAGGAAGGCATGGGCATCGAATTTGATGGGAGCAACCATGTCGTTATCCCGGCGAGCAAAACTGTGGACGACTTCCTCGACGGGTTTACGTATCTGCTCTGGGTGAAACCGCTTGGCAATCCTTCGGGTCCGCACGTCCGACTCATAGAACGGGATTGGCACAACCCAAATATCCTTATCGGCCCAACCGATTTCTACGGCAGTTTTCTGTTTAACGGTGGGATAGATAACAGCCAAGTCCGGGGCGGGGAATGGGAGATGGAAGAGTGGAATTTTGTCGCTTTAACCCACGACGGTAAGACACTTGCGCTCTATGTTAATGGCGAAATCGTCGCGGATTTAGACGTAGGCGAACCCTCTTTCAGTCAGAAGCACGATGGTGGTTCGATCTGGTTAACCCGCTGGAAAGGTGGCGCGGGATGGGATTTCAGCGGAGTCCTTGACGAAATCGCTATCTTTAATGCTGCCCTCAGCGAAGATGACCTAACTACCATCATGGAGGACGGACTTGAAAAAGCACTTGATGTTTCACCCGTTGGTAGATTAACGACGACTTGGGGGCACATCAAACGGTAGGGATGATCTCGGAATCGCAGCTTACGTTTAAAATCAATAGGAGGGAATAGGGACGCGGCATCGCGGTGTTGCTTGCAAGTACATACCGAATGTGTCGCGTCCTGCAAATTTAATTATGGCAAAATCGCTTACTGATGGTGAGATGCGCAACGGCAAGAAGCACGGGTATTGGGTCACCTATTACGCGAACGGCAATAAGCGGAGCGAAGGTGGCTACATTGAAGGGAAAAAAGAGGGATTTTGGGTTCAGTACCACAAAAACGGGAACAAGGCGAGCGAAGCCTCTTTTCGTGATGGTAAGAACGAAGGCGACTACGTATGCTATTATGAGAACGGAAACCGAAAATGGGGCGGTCCCTACCGGGAACATGATGGCGGTTCCGCCGATGGTAGAAAAGAAGGGGTCTGGCTCTGCTACGAAGAAGACGGCGAAACGGTATGGCGTATCATCACCTACAAGAAAGGCGGTGCTCGCGCGAAACCTGATGAATATCCACTCGGCGAATGCCATGTTTGCGGCGAAGGCAGACGTTCAACGTGGGGTGATACCTGTCCACAATGCGGCGCAGAGATTGGTGAATAATCAGTGGAAATTTTGAAGTTTTTTATCCGAATTAAGTTTCAATGGGTAAATAAACATACCCATAGAAAACCGAGGATAAAACAATTGGAAATTAAGTCAAGTGTTTGGGTGTTACTAATAGCGTTTTTTGCTTTACAATTTCCAAGCGTGGTAAAGGCTGAAATCAAAGAAGACGCCGCGCACAGAGTTGCGACTGCTGTCCGAATCAAAGATGCACCACCGAAGTTAGATGGCGTTTTAGATGACGACATCTGGCAGGCCGCGCCCCTCCATGAAGGCTTCCGTCAACGTGATCCCGATGAAGGCGAACCCGCTTCCCAACGCACCACTTTCCAAGTTGCTTACGATGATGAGGCAGTCTATTTCGCTGTCATGTGCTATGACAGTGAACCCGATAAGATTGTTTCTCGGCTCGTCAGACGCGACGAGTATGTTGACTCCGATAAAGTTCAGATTATCCTTGATCCGCACTACAACCGACAGCGCGGTTTCTCATTTACCGTCTATCCTTCGGGTTCTATCATAGATGGTATTGTCGGAGGCGGCGGTCCAGGGGGTTGGAGCAACGCGTGGGACGGCGTATGGGAAGCAAAGACCCGTATTCACAAAGACGGGTGGGCGGTGGAGTGTAGAATCCCGTTTTATATGTTCCGCTTTTCACCGAAAGACGAATACACATGGGGACTACAGGTAGAACGCGAGATTAGCCGCAGGAAAGAGCGTGCGCACTGGCGTTTGATTAGAAAAGGTGAACCCGGTTGGATCGCGCGTTTTGGTGATCTGATCGGAATAAAAAACATCTACCCGTCTCGCCATTTAGAATTGATACCGTACGCGATGGGCAGGACAACCTTAAACAGCAATACAGATTTGTGGGGGAATGTTGGCGGTGATGTCCAATACGGTATTACCTCTGGAATCACGCTCAACTCCACAATCAATCCCGATTTCGGACAGGTGGAGGCGGACCCTGCCACTTTGAATCTTTCTGCTTATGAGGAGTTTTTTGAGGAACGGAGACCCTTTTTCGTCAAAGGTTCATCCGTTTTTAACTTCGGCGCGGGAGAAAGTCAATTCTTTTACTCACGTCGCATCGGACGACAACCCGGGCATTTTGAGGTTCCGAATGGTGCTATTGAACTGAGCCGTCCGGAAGCGACAACGATTCTGGGGGCTGCCAAAGTCGTCGGGAGAACCAACAGCAACACCTCCTTCGGTATCATGGAGGCTGTCACGGCACCGGAGTATGCGCAAATTACGAAAAAAGGCGAGAACAGCGATCACTTGATTGAACCTTTAACGAACTATTTTGTCGGTCGAGTGACACAAGATGTCTTGGAAGGAAACTCTCGCGTCGGACTGATAACCACGGCGGTCAATCGACAGACTTCCAACGCCGCTTATGTCGGTGGGCTTGACTGGGATTTGAAACTTGCGAAAGAGCGGTACCAAATAAGTGGGATGCTCGCCGCAAGCCAAGCCGGAGCATTGGAGGCACGCAAATCGGGTTATCTCGCAAATATTGAATTTGAAAAACAGGGTGGCTGGTGGCGGCTTGATACCAGTTTTAATGTGCTTTCCCCCGACTTTGAAATAAATGACATAGGCTATGTTCAACGCGGCGATATGATGCGGTGGTTCTATGACTTGCTCCTCAAGAAAGAGCAGCCGTTTAGCATTTTCCGAGAAGTCACTGTCGGTCTCTACGGTTGGCGAGAATGGAATTATGATGGCGTTAGCATCGGGCGTTACTCCGAGATATGGACAGATGGCAGACTCAAAAACTATTGGGAGTATGACCTTTGGGTGGGTCGCAACTTGGAGTCATTTAATGACGAGGATGTCTGGCGGGGTGGGACGCTAATTAAGAACCCTGCGGGTTGGTGGATTTTTAGCCGACTTTCTACGGATAGCCGTAAAATGGTGCAGCTTGAACTAAATCCGATCTTCGCATGGGACGATGATACAAATAGTTCTGAAAAAGAGGTAAGTCTTCGTCTGAAGATTCGTCCGGCGTCAAACATTGAACTGAGTATCGGACCGATGTATCGCTATCGGATTGACGATGCCCAGTGGGTTGAGTTAGTTGAAGAAAACATCAGTGGGCAGCGCAAAAAACACTACGTCTATGGCGAGTTAACGAGTCAAACATTGGACTTCACCACCCGCGCGAACATCAGTTTTACACCCACACTGAGCCTCCAATTCTACGTGCAACCCTTCATTACCATCGGCGACTATGCCAACTTCAAAGCGTTAGTCGAGCCGAGGACCTATCAGTTCAAACCCTATCCACTGAAGCGAAACCCTGATTTCCATCGGCGTTCGTTAAGAGGTAACACTGTCCTTCGCTGGGAATTCCGTCCGGGCAGTACGCTGTTTTTGGTGTGGTCTCAATCGCGTGCGATGGCGTTAGAAGACATCGGAGCAGACGACTTAGAGTTTCGTCCGTTTCACCGATTGCGAAGCAGTTTTACCGATGAAGGGACAAACATTTTCCTGATAAAATGCCGGTATTGGTTTGGGATTTGACCGCTCCCCCGACTGAAGTCAGGGGGTTCTTCTGAATCAGCACCTGACAGGTTTCTCAATATTTTTAAACAGATGTCAAATCTTTTTTCTCAAACCATTAGCGGCGTCTACATCCCCTGAATGAATTCAGAGGTTTTGACACCGAGGAACCGATAAAAGTTGAATTTCTCTTGACAAATAATGTAGGAAATGTTCTTATTGGAGATAAAATTAGATTTGACATACTCACCCAGCTAAAGCACGGGGGTTTTAGAACCGAAGTTTTGATAACACTACGTTAACGCGCGAACATTTAACCACATAGGAGGTGGGTCTCATGAAATCGCACATGAAATATATGTGGTTGTTATTGATTCAATTTGTACTGCTTGTATTGGGATTGGTCGGTTATTGCATTGCTACTGAGATTGGGTTTGAAGCCGAAGACGCAGATGAAATTGTAGAAATCATGGAAATTTATGAAGATAAGAAAGCTTCAGGCGGTATGTATATATCGGCGGGAAAGGGCGGAGGGGGTCGCCACCCCGGTAAAGCCGATTTCGAGATTAACGTTAGAACACCCGGTCAGTACACGATGTGGGGGCGGGTGATTGCCCAAGATACGGCGAAGGACTCTTTCCATGTCACAGTCGATCAGAAGAAAAGTCCACAACCGGGTGATGCCAACATGATCTGGGATACAGGTCAGCATCAGGAGTGGACGTGGGCAAAAGTAAAATGGCGCGAAAAGAATCCGTTGACCTTTGATCTGAAACCGGGGAAACATACCGTTACATTTTGGTCTAGGGAAGGCGATACCCGTTTGGATGCCGTTTACATGGCAATAGATCCCAACGCTGTCCCCAAACTACCGAGTGAAATTGAGGGGTTTGCTGTGCATCCCCGGAATCGCTTAACGACAACTTGGGCGGCGCTAAAAAAACGGTAGGGCTGGACTCAAGCACTGTGACATCAGAACTGTCCAGAAATTAGACAATAGAAACCACTTCGTTCGTCAAAATCGGTGAGAAGCCTCCTTTCAGACGTGATTTCACGCACAAATCGCTATTGGCATGAAAATTGCTCAATGAAAATAAATTTTTCTTGACAAATAATGCAAGAATTGTTAATATTGTTAGTATCAAGCATAAAATTAGATGTAACAAACGTTAAAGCGCGGATATTTAACCATAGAGGAGGGGCGTATTATGAAATCGCGCCGGACACATCTCGCGTGGATAGTTTCGCTTGTCGTACACGCCTGCCTTGCAGTCGTTGTAGGGTATTTTGCTATCTCGTTGAATCAACAGAAAATACAAGATGCCATTGATGTAAGTTTTTTCATTGTTTCACCACCAGACGTCGCACAAAGAGATCCCGTTTCTAAACCGGTCGTTGTAGCGACCCCAGTCCCTGATTTGCGGGTCGTGCCACAAACCGAGACGACACCCCGCCGTACGACGCTCGCAAGACAGTCGAAAGCGTCTATGACTGCGGCACCTACTGCACCACTGACAGCAGGTTCGCCAGCTGCACTGAAAACACAACAAGTTAACGTTTCAAATAGTGCTTCTGTGCTTCAACACACCACGGAATCGTTGTCAACTGCCGCGGCACTGCCCACGACATCGGATGCGCTGCTTACGGCAGGATTGCGTAGCGGTGGCGTAACAACTGGCGGCGTCGGGACAGGTATCGGTGATAACTTAGGTGCTGGCACCGGACGCGGTGCTTTCGGTTCTGGCAGCGGTGTCACGCAGGGACGCGGGCAGCATCGTGCTGGATTGGATTCACTCGTTGACGGCGCAGGTGTTGCGAATATCAATGCCTCGTTGTCAGATGTAGAAGAGAATATGGTTCTGGGTAACGGTGTACCGCTGCTTCCGAAGGGAAGCCCAGGTGCTATTATTCAGGGACGCGGCAAAGAGATTCTTGGAAGACTCCATCTCGTCCGTCTCGATGATCCGTTACACCCGAACTTTGATTTCTGAGGCAGCGGCGTCGGACACCTCCGATTCGGGGCAGGTCTGCCCTATTTAGTCGAGTCGCTGAATGCAGAAACAGGCATCCAAACCCAAATGGTTGACGCAGTCCAAATTACGGACGCTGCGTTTTTTGAGTCACCGATTATCTTTATGGAACCGATTTCGAGTTCCGCAGTGAACCTCAAGAACGGATTGTTGAAAGGTAAGGCTATCTGGCAAACGAAAGGGAGCCGTCCTTCTTTCGGCTATACCGATCGGGAAACACAACGGATTCGCGAATATGTCGTAAACCGCGGCGGGTTTATCTATATGCCGACGCACGGGAACACGGAAGCGGCGATGCAACCCGCACTTCGCGTCTTACGTCAAATTCTTCCTGAATACCATCTCACCACGATCCCTCAG
This sequence comes from Candidatus Poribacteria bacterium, assembly GCA_012270875.1. Lineage (GTDB taxonomy): Bacteria > Poribacteria > WGA-4E > WGA-4E > WGA-3G > WGA-3G. The sequence continues at coordinate 14,113 of JAAXHI010000125.1, forward strand.
GATCATGAGATTTACAATACCTTCTTTGAGTTGAACGGACCCCTCCGGTTTCCCGTTCGGAAAATGGGGAGCACCATTCTCCATCACGGTCCCTACAGTCAGTTGAAGGGTGTTTTCATTGACGGCAGACTCGCTGTTCTTGTTGATACGGAAGCAATGATACACGTGATGGACGGTGCAGTACAGAAACCGTTCTTCGGTCACTATCAAGACCGGAACAAGATTTTAGATGAATTCGCACCCGCTGCCGCACGCCAACTCATCAATATTGTTATCTATGCGGTAACACACGGGAGTATCTCGGATTACAGCAACTATATCCCCGAAGCAGCGCTCGCAGATGGCGAGGCGGATGTCCCACAAAAAGCACCGAAGGCTGCGGATCAATTGTAATGTTGTTGTGTCAAGATTCAAGCGAATTTGGTGTACCCATCATCGGCGAGGTTTCCAACCTCGTCTCACCTAAACCAAGACAGGTGCGGTCCTCAACCGCACCTGTTGCTTTTTAACCTCCATATTCACTGTTTGATTTGAGATTGTTGATGCCGTTTGTTGGTAGTTGGATCCGTTTTATTTTCAGCACACAAAAATTACGCCGATTTCAATTTTCTGTGAATCTCTGTTTGAGTGATGCACACCGTACTGGAAAAAATTTGACAAATTGCGCAAAAATACGCACGATAGCAGTAAAATCGTGCCTTTATTTGACAAATTTCCTTTGGAAATGTATAATATAAGAAAGTACTATTTTATTTCTCAATAGGATGTTGCTTGCAAGTTACTTATATTGCAAGCCTGAAAAAGAAGAAAGGGGATTAAAGTAAAAATGGCTGATTATGCTAATCCTGATGTTTTGGTAACTACGGAATGGGTAGCCGCACACGGTGGTGATGCCGGTATCCGGCTCCTTGAAGTTGATGTCGATACCTCAGCTTATGCTGAAGGGCATATCGCTGGCGCGGTCGGACTGAATTGGCAGACGCAACTCTGTGACCAGATTCGACGTGATATTCTCACAAGAGATCAATTTGAGACACTTTGCAACGACAGCGGTATCGCTAACGATACGACCGTTATCTTCTACGGCGATAATAACAACTGGTTCGCGACGTACGCCTTGTGGCAGTTCCGTTATTACGGACACGATGAAAGCCTCTTGAAAGTGATGAACGGGGGCCGCCAAAAATGGATTGATGAAGGTAGAGACCTTGTTACGGATGTTCCGAGTTATGACAGCACGGGGTATCAGGCGAAATTTCCTGATGATAACGTCCGTGCCACAGCGGAGACCGTCCGCGCTACACTCGGACAAGGCGTTGTTAACCTCGTTGATGTCCGTTCACCTGCTGAATTCACCGGAGAAGTCATTGCACCTCCGGGTATGAGCGAAACCGCGCAACGCGGCGGACATATCCCCGACGCAGCGAACATCCCCTGGGCGACCGCAGTTGCTGAGGACGGCACCTTCAAATCCCACGACGAGCTGCAAGCGATCTACGGCGGCGAAGGCGTTGACGATAGCAAAGAGACAATCGCCTATTGCCGTATCGGTGAACGTTCATCGCATACGTGGTTTGTGCTGAAGTATCTACTCGGTTACGAGAAAGTTCGCAACTATGATGGCAGTTGGACGGAATGGGGCAACCTTGTTGGCGCGCCCATCGCACGCGACTAAGGAGTGGCTGTTAGCCTTCGGCTGTTGGCTTTCAGCAAGATGGCTTTCGGCTGTCAGCCTGTAAAGTCTGTAAAGTGTAGCTAAAGTGAAATAAAGTATTTTTGCTTGGGTGTTTCCCATCAACTTCTCAACTTTAGAACACTTTGAAACTTTCCGTCACTGCTGAAGGCTGAAGGCTATTAAAAATATGCCCAAATTCGTTTCTGCCCATGTTATTGCTTGCATGACCCGCCAAGATGTGGCGCGACTGCTGAAGCGGTTCAAAGAAGAAGAGAATACCGATGTTCGGAATATCCGAATCTTGTGCGATACGCTGTCCGGCAGAATGGTCTGCGAGTGGGACGCACGCGACCGCGTCGTTTTAGTCGAGTGGCTGAAGAAATGTAACGTCCAGATACGCGGAACAGGCGAATGGCTCATGGCAGTTCAATATGAATCTATAGATGATGAACTCGTGACACCTCAACGAGATAACCTATAGACACTCAGGTATGCAAGATAGCAACGCAAAAACCGATGTATTACTTAACCCGGCAGACAGCGTTTGAAGCATCACATTACAATCGTATCCCTGAATTGAGCGATGCCGAGAATCTTGCGTTGTTCGGTGCCGCTGCAAATCCAAATAGTCATGGACATAACTATGTGCTTGAGGTGATGGTCAAAGGGAGTGTAGATGCGGATGATGGTATGGTCATCAATTTGGTAACACTGGATGCCTTGTTGAAGGCGGAGGTGCTCGCCAATTACGATCACAAGCATCTGAACCGTCAGCATCCGGTCTTCGCCAAAAACCCGCACCTGCAACCGACATCTGAGAACATCGCTATAGAGATTTGGCAACGACTTGTGCCTTCTCTACAAGATGGGATGTTGCACAGGGTCCGGCTCTACGAAAGCACATCGAATTTTGTCGACTATTATGGGGAAGGGCAGATGGTTTATCTTACCAAGGTTTACGAGTTTAGCGCAGCCCACCGCTTGCACAGCCTCGCGCTGAGTGACGAAGAGAACCGAGAAATCTTCGGAAAGTGCAACAATCCGGCGGGACATGGACATAATTATGTCCTTGAAGTTACTGTCAAGGGTGACGTAGATGAGAGAACCGGGTTGGTTGCGGGTCTGGATTTCCTCGACGAGATCGTTCAAAAGCAGGTTTATACCCGCTTTGATTACAAGCATCTGAATATTGATGCGCCGGAGTTTGAGATGCTTAACCCGACTTCCGAGAATTTCGTCAAAGTACTATGGGATGTATTGGAACCGAATTTGCGTCCAGTAGTTTTACATCGCCTTCGCTTAAGGGAAACGCCGAAGAATCACTTTGATTACTACGGCGCGTAATCTATGTTATCCGAGCAGTGCAGCAAAACAGCGCAATGGAGACACACTTTAACACTATGGATCTTAAACAGGAGCCTCCGAACCCTGAATTAGAGAATCTCTACACCAAAATTCTTAATAATTTAGGCGAAGACCCAAGTCGTCAAGGCTTGGTGAGAACGCCGCTCCGTGCCGCTAAGGCGATGGAATTTTTGACGAGTGGCTACCATCAGAATATTGATGAGATTTTAAATGGAGCCATCTTTGATGAAGATTACGACGAAATGGTGATTGTGAAGGAGATTGAATTTTATAGCCTTTGTGAGCATCATATTCTTCCGTTTTGGGGTAGATGTCACGTCGGGTATCTTCCGCGAAACCGTATTATCGGTCTAAGTAAAATCCCGCGTATTGTAGATATGTTTTCTCGGCGGTTGCAAGTTCAGGAACGACTCACGCGTGAGATTGCTGAGGCACTTGAGACTGCCCTTGATCCCCGCGGTGTCGCGGTCGTAATAGAGGCACAACATTTGTGTATGATGGCGCGCGGCGTGGAAAAGCAGGCACCGAGAATGGCGACGAATGTCATGCGCGGCGCGTTCCGCGAAGATAGTTCAACACGTGCTGAGTTTTTGAGGTGCGTCCAAATATCTTGATACATTTTCTTAGGATTTGCGCACCCGAATCTCCCATTGGTGCTTTCGATAAACGATGCGGTTTTCGACCGCGCCGACAAACGGAGCAGATGTGCGCGAGTCCTAACTTTTTTGTCATTGTAGATAAATTCAAGTGTCCGAACCGAATGTAGAGGTAAGTATGGTGGTTTCCAACCCTCCTGATACGGTAGAGGAAGGAAAATTTGATGGGCAGGTTGTTGTGATTACCGGCGCGTCAAAAGGGATCGGTAAAGCAACCGCATCCGCTTTCGCAGCGGCAGGTGCGAAGGTTGTACTCGCTGCCCGAACCCGCGAGACACTTGAACAGGTCGCAGCGGAGCTCAGGGAAAATGGTGCTGAGGCATTGGCGGTTCCAACGGATGTTACTGACGTAGATGCCGTGCAGCGACTTATTCAAAAAACGCTTGACGCTTACCAACGCGTGGATATCCTCGTTAACAACGCAGGTGTCGGCTATTTCGGACCGATTGTCGATTTCGCACCCGATGATTGGGATATGGTGCTTAACTCCAATTTAAAGGCGGTTTATCTCTGCGCGAAGCACGCACTTCCGCCTATGTTAGCACAAGGCGGTGGACAGATTATTAATGTGCTTTCAATCGCTGCAAAGGTTGCGTTTGAAGCCTCTGCCGCTTATTGCGCAGCGAAGGCGGGTGCCTTAGCACTCACAAAGGTGTTAGCGAGTGAAGTCCGTCAGCAGAATATTCGGGTCACCGCTGTGCTACCGGGTTCGGTGCATACGCCGTTTTGGGATGGCGTTCCAGAGCCTCCCGACTTTGAACAGATGCTTAAGCCTGAACATGTAGCAGGGTCGATTATTTCCATCTGTGGGCAACCGTCCGGTATGGTGACGGAAGAGACTGTCGTAATGCCACCACTCGGAATTCTCTGATAGACTTGTTATGTAAACTGGAGTTGTGGCAGAAATTAGATCGCTATGTCTGCAAGACTGATTAAGAATTGAAACGCGCAAGCTTCCGCCGGATACGAATTTTACGAATAGCACGGACATCAGCGTCTGTGACTGTGATGATGGCATCGCCTAAACTCAGTTCAGTGCCAGTTTCTGGAATGGTTCCTGTCCGCTCGAGGATATAACCAGCGACCGTCTCATAGTCGCCTTCGGGAATTGGGAGTCCATAGTGTTCTTTGAGCAGATCGACTTCGGTTCTCGCGTCGCATTCAAGGATATGAGGTGCAATTAGGCGGGCAAGGTCGGGTCCATCACGTTCATCAGCGAATTCGCCAACGATTTCTTCAACCAGATCTTCGACAGTAACGAGTCCAACAGTGCCTCCATATTCATCAACAGCAAATACCATTGTGTGTCGAGTGTGCTGAATTTCTTTCAGGAGCGCGTTAATATTTTTCGATTCAGGTACATGCAACACCGTTCGGATAAACGGTTCGACTGTTTCGGGCAGGGTGTCCGATTTTTCGTGAGAACTCAAAACGGTTTCTGATTCAACGTCATCATAGATAACATCCAATAGATTGACGATGCCAACGATGTTATAGATCTGTTCTTCGTAGACGGGGATTCTTGAGAAACCGGAATCCGCAGCGATTTTCAAAAAATCTTCGCATCCCGTGTTTTTTTCAATTGCAACGATATCGACGAGCGGAACCATAACTTGTGCGACTGTCCGATTTTGTAGATTGAGGAGACTATGAATCATCCGCCGCTGGTCGGTGTCCAAGTTACCGGAACGTTCTCCCATCGTTGCGAGGAGTCGTAACTCTTCACGTTGGGCATCGGGACTGGTTGCACTTGTCCCTCTGTCTATAAGTCTGATGATGAATTTTGTTAGGGTCTGTACGAGGTAGATTAGGGGTGCTAATACTAATTCAGAGAACCGTAAAGGATAGGCGTAGCGCAAAGCGAGGCTATCTGCCTTGACGCGAAAGATCGTTTTTGGCAAAATCTCACCGAAGATGAGGAGTAACGTAGTTACCCAAAGGATCGCGATCGGTTCTTGTAGATTTGCTGCGTTGGTAGGTAGGACTTTCTCAGTCAACCGGTCACCGAATTGTGCAATTAGGATATTCGCCAAATTTGTCCCAACTAACGTAAGCGCGAGCATCCTATCTGGAGATTCAACCAAACGGTGGACAATGTTCGCTTTGGCGTCCTTAGATTCGACCAGTTGATTGATTCGGATTTTATTAACGGATACGAGTGCTGTTTCCGAACCGGAGTAGAACGCTGATAGTACAAGGCAGACAAGTACCGCTACCACGAGTGAACTGAGTATGATAATCTGTCCTGTGCCACTGGCACCAATTAAGAAGAGGGATAATAAAAAGGTTTTCAATTGTTATGTATCCGGTATCGGTTATTGTTGCCCTTCCGCTGCGGTTTCGTCGGCAATCGGCACTTTAATAAACAGGTTTGTGATGACGTTCCCTTCTGTAGCGATGATTTCAAATTTGATACCGTTTTCATCAATATACGATTCACCAACGGACGGAATTCGTCCGAAGAGTCCAAGGGCATAACCACCAATAGTGTCGGCATCGTCTTCACTGAGTTTTAGTTCAAATTGCTGGTTCAGTTCTCGGAGGCTCATCCGTCCGGAAGTTTCAAGTAGCAACGGTGCTTCGGAGTGTTTGACGAAATCGGGGGGTGTATCGTCTCTGTCATGTTCATCAACGATGTCGCCGACGACCTGTTCAACGATGTCTTCGGTCGTGACGATTCCTGAAACACCGCCATACTCGTCTTGAAGAATCGCCATTTTGGTTTTTTCGCGTGTGAGTTGTAGTAATAACATCCCGATTTTACGGGTCTCAAGGACGAAGATCGGTTCACGAATAAGGAAAGCCGTGGACGGTACTTCAGAAATACTGTCCCGTTTTTCGAGAAAAGCATCAATCGTCAGTGAATTGACTGCAGCGTGTCGCCACAGCGCGAAGTCTTTGACATAGAAGATACCACAGATATTGTCAATTTGGTCTTCATAGACGGGGATCCGTGAAAAGCCGTATTCTTTTGCCTGCTTTAATGTTTCTTGGATCGTGTTTGATGTCGGAACTGCAACGACTTCGGTGCGTGGCACCATAATTTCTTTGGCATCAATGTCCTGCAATTGAAGGATATTGCTCACAATTTCCCGTTCATCGGGAGGGAGTGCTTCCTCGTGGTAGGTATTGAGAATTTCTTGAAAATCTGTAGCAGTCAGCTGTTCTGCGGGGGGTAGGTGTCCACCAAATATCGGGACGAGCAGATCAATGATTCGGCGCAGCAATCCGCGTAGCGGCGTGATAATTATTGAAAATCCCCAGAGGAGCGGTGACGTTATTTTCGAGAAGGCTTCTGCGTGCTTGATAGCAAAGGTCTTTGGGGTCATCTCTCCGAAAATGAGCATGAGGAATACATTGAGTGCTAAGGCGATGATAAAACGGATGGATTCGGAGTATTGTGGAAGTGCTTTCCCGATAAATGAGAGCATGAGGATGGCGAACGCGACGTTGACGAGGTTATTCCCAAACAGAACGGTAATAAACAATCTCCGCGGGTTGTCAACAAAATTGATAATTGCGGACGCGGCACCCTTTTCAGAACGGAGTCGCTCGATTTGGACTTGGGTAAGTGCACATAAGGCTGTCTCGGATCCGGAAAAAAAGCCGGAGAAGACAAGTAAACCTGTCAAGCCAATCAGATAGGGCAGATGGGGGAGTAGTGGAACAACATCCATTCTTTTTTAAAAAGCAATCTTCTGGCTCGCTTGCAAACCGAAAATTGCTATAAATTATACTGAATTAGCGATAGTGTATAATCTGTTTCGCCTTATGCCGTGTTTATAATTATAACATATTTACGGAAAAATCGCAAGAAAAATATGACCTTTCTTTCAGGAACGATCTGCAAACCGAGTGCTTTTCGCCTCAAGCACTTCAGTGGAGGCTTTATAGCGTACTAAATTTTGAGGATGTTCATGACAAAATTAGAACAGATGCAACGAATTGAAGCGTGTGGTATCGTCGCTATCATTCGCGCGAACAGTGCAAATGAATTGATTAAGGCGGCGGAAGCGATACATGCGGGTGGCGTTAGCGTGATTGAAGTCACAATGACAACGCCGAACGCGTTACAGGTAATTAGCGATGTTTCATCGGCGTATGGAGACGCGGTGCTTGTGGGTGCCGGATCGGTGCTGGATGCCGAAACAGCCCGTGCTGTAATGCTCGCAGGTGCCGAGTTCATTGTCAGCCCGGTTACAAAAGCAGATGTGATTGAAATCTGTAACCGCTACGGCAAAGTTGTTATCCCGGGTGCCTTCACGCCGACAGAGATTTTGGCGGCTTGGGAGATGGGCGCGGATTATGTCAAGGTATTTCCGTCAAGCGGTGTCGGTGCCGCCTATATAAAAGACGTGAAGGCGCCACTCCCGCATATTCCGCTTGTTCCGACAGGCGGTATTAATGCTGAAAACGCCGCTGAATTTATCACTGCCGGTGCGACTTCTTTGGGGGTTGGCAGCGCGCTTGTTAATAATCAATTGATTGAAGCTGGCGAATTTGCCCTGCTCACGGAAAGGGCTGAAAAACTTGTTGAGGAGGTGCAACGCGCCCGTTCGGGTATCAATTCGGCTTAAACCCGCTGAAAACGTGTTTTTGTGTTGACAATTAATTTTATTTTTGTTAATCTGATTAGCAAGAGTTGTATACTATTCGCCTAAAGATACTACTATGCAGATAGATCAATTGATCTTAGGTAAATATAGATTGCTTGAATTTCTTAACTCAGGAGGATTCTCCTCGGTTTTTCGCGCCCGCGAAGAGATGACAAACCGAGAGGTTGCCATTAAAGCTTTAGCGAAAACGGCTTACCCTGCGAGCAGAATGAAGTTCCTGCTAACAGAATTTCAAGCGATGTCGAAAATTTGGAAGCATCCAAACATCGTCTCTATCCATACGGTTGAACCCGGTGAAGATGATTATGTCGCCTGGATCGTCATGGAGTATGTTGAAGGGAAAAGCCTTCACGAGCTCATGCAGGAGGGCGCACTTGGGTTGGTAGATACACTCAATATCGGTTTAGACATCTGTCGAGGCTTAAAGGAGGCACACGCGCATAAGATCATGCACCGGGACATCAAGCCCCAAAATATCTTACTTACCCCCGAAAAAGAGGCGAAGGTTGCTGACTTTAGTATTGCCCGTATCTTTGGTGAGACAACCGAATTCGCTGAAACCATGGCAGGCACCCGGCGCTATATGGCACCTGAACAATACTATGGATCTTATGATTATCGCGCGGACCTTTACTCCACGGCGCTCATTTTGTATCAGTCCGTAACCGGACGGTTCCCATTTTCAGGCGAAAATAAGGACATAGATAAAAAGAAGGCTGCTGGCGAGGTAGAGGAGATTGACAGATGCCCGGAAGTCCTTCGCAACTTTGTCCAGAAAGCACTCCATCGACAACTCTCGAAGCGTCATCAAAGTGCGACCGAGATGTACGAAGAATTGGATCGCATCCGTCAAGATGAGTACGTCAAACGGGTCTCCGAACTTATTGACGCAAGCGTCAATTCCAGCAGCCCGAAATTGGCTGAAGCACTTGAACGCTACCGCCAAATGTTTCGCCTGTCGCTCGCGGACGCGGAACGTATGAATCAAAATCTCTTTTTTCAGCGCCGCCAGAAAGAGGAAAACGTCAAACGCGAAAAACAGTTAGTTCAAGTCGAGAAGCATTATACACTCGCTGCACGCTACGCGGAGAACCGGGACTACTCGAGGGTGCTTGCTGAACTTCACAAGGCGAGCTGTCTTTGTATCAATGATCACGGCTTAACCAAGGCTGTTGACGCACTGTTTCACAAACTCAACCTCATAAATGTACCGCTCTCAGCGAATCCGACTGTGGAAGAGGTCGTCGCGATCATTCAGAAATTGCCGGATGATGACAGTACGGACCTGCGCACATGGCTTGATCATCAAAAGTCTGTCCCTGAAGAACCGGCGGATATAACGCCAATACAACCTCGGATTAGAGTATCGAGCAGTTATCGACGCGTCATTGAGGAAGCCTCCCCGGAATACCTACTTGATCAGGTTCACAGCGATATCCAATATCCGCATGAGGTGGAAGCACTTCGCATCTTCCAGCAAATTCAGATTTATGAACAACAGGGACGTACCCAACAGTGGCTCGCGCTCTACAGAAAATTAGGTAAGTTCTATCAGAAGCAGGCTGGCTATTTTGTTAAGGATGACAATTTAGAACTCACTGCGAACTGCTACACGCGCGCTCGGTTCGCTTACACGGTTGCGGAAAAACAGCGTCTCGCCAGAAGGAATGCGAAAAAAGGTGCCGTCTACTATACACGCCTTGCACGTCAATTTGAACTCCAGCGTTCGTGGGAAAGTGCAGGGAAATCCTATATCCTTGCCGCCTACAACCACGGCTATGTAGATACCCCGTCCCTCGTCGAAGAATGTCACCGGATGGCAACTGTTTGCTATTTCAACGCCGCTGAAAGTGCGCACCTCAATAACGAGTTGCAAACGGCTTACGACTTTTACGTGTTAATCTTAGCAATCGGTGAAAAGATGTCTAAACCGACGAAGATGGTGAGTGAGGCACAAAAATTAATGTCGGAAATCCCGGTTGCAAATTGAAGGGACAGTATTACGTGAAAACATCTTTGAAGCGCGGGGAAATACTTATCGGGACTTTCGTACTTGAATTCGGCGGATCCGCGATTGCAACGCTCCTCGCGAGTGCCGGGGCAGACTTCCTTATCGCGGATTTGGAACATAGTTCCTTTTCTATAGAGACGGTTGGACGGATAATTCGGAACGCGCGCGGCGCAAATATCCCGTGTATTGTGCGTGTGCCTGCACTTGAACGCCATTTTGTTTCTCGGGTGCTGGACGCGGGCGCTACTGGGGTTATGATCCCACGGGTCGAATCTCACGAAGATATTGAGAAAATTAAAAGATGGACGAAATACGCACCGGAAGGGGACCGGGGTGTCGCATTCGGGATTGGACACACCGATTACGGAGATTTCACAAAACTGGATACCAGAGGATATGTGCGCAACGCAAATCAGGAAATCCTCACCATCGGGCAAATTGAGACCGTCACAGCTGTCGAGAACCTTGATGACATCCTCGCCACCGGCGAACTGGATGTTGTGTTCGTCGGTCCCTATGATCTGTCTACGTCGATGGGGATCTCTGGTGAACTTGACCATCCGCAACTTTTAGAGGCTATCAAAAAAATTATTAGACAGGCTCAGACGCACAATATCCCGCTGGGTTGCTATGTCAATGATTTTGAGAGCGGCGAACAGTGGTTGAATTCGGGTGTTCAACTCATTGCATGCGGAAATGATGCTTTCCTTTTGACGCGTAAATTTGCTGAGGAGCGTCAGAAATTCAAAAACGCAGCGAATTCAAAATGAAAAAATACGATATTCTCACAATCGGACGGAGTTCTATAGATCTTTACGCAAATGACATCGGTGCTGCGTTTCCAGACATAAAAAGTTTCGGTGCCTTCGTCGGCGGGTGTCCTACCAATATTAGCGTCGGTGTCCAGCGACTTGGACTTCGGGCTGCACTGCTTACTGCTGTGGGTGAGGATCCGGTTGGGGAGTTTCTACTCAAGTTTTTGAGGAATGAAGGTGTTGAAACTCAGTTTATCCCGCACAAGCCTAATCACAGAACGAGTGCTGTGGTCCTTGGTATCGAACCGCCAGATCGGTTCCCACTCATCTATTATCGTGATAACTGTGCCGATATTGAACTCACTATTGATGATGTGCTCGCTGCACCGATTGCTGAAAGTCGTGCGGTATTGATATCCGGCACCGGCTTGAGTAAAGAACCGAGCCGTAGCGCAACGCTCTATGCTGCTGAGAAGGCGCGATCTATTGGTAACCGAGTCTTTTTGGACCTCGATTTCCGGGCAGATCAGTGGCATGATCCGAGAGCATTCGGTGTTGTTGTCAGGTCTGCCTTACGTTATATTGATATTGCGATCGGGACGGAAGAGGAAGTCAAAGCTGCCACACTTACAGACCTTTCGCAACTTACAATTGAACACTCCCAAATCTCGAATCCTGAGATTGAGGGGGATATGGCAGATGCGATTCGAGTGCTTTTAAGTGCTGGTCCAGCGGCATTAATAGTGAAACGTGGTATTGAAGGCGCAGACATCCATCTGGCGAGTGGTGATGTTATTCACGCAGCACCTTTTCCGGTCGAAGTCTACAATACCCTCGGTGCTGGAGATGCCTTCGCGAGCGGTTTTATTTACGGGAATCTCAGCGGTTGGGGTTGGGAAAAGTCCGCACGTCTTGGCAATGCAACGGGTGCGATTGTTGTAACACGGCACGGGTGTGCTAACTTTATGCCAACAATGCCCGAAGTTGATGAATTTGTCGCTGAACGCGGCGGCTGGTAAACGCGAGGATCCGCTATTCTTAGGATACCGAACCTACGGGACCTGGAGGTTAATTTTTATGGAAATACGAAAACTCACGATGGGACAAGCCATCGTTCAATTTCTCCGACAACAATACGTTGAAAGAGACGGCAACGAAATCCAGTTCTTCGCTGGGATGTTCGGCATCTTTGGTCACGGCAATGTTGCCGGGATTGGGCAGGCGTTGCACCAGTACGCGGATACCTTCCGCTTCTATCAGACCCGGAATGAACAGTCGATGGTGCATACCGCCGCTGCATTTACTAAGATGAACAACCGTTTGCGCGCCTTTGCTTGCACATCCTCTATCGGACCGGGCGCGACGAACATGATTACAGGTGCCGCAGGCGCGACAATTAACCGATTACCTGTGCTTTTGTTACCGGGTGACATCTTTTCGACCCGTTTAGTCGCTCCTGTTTTACAGCAGCTGGAGTCCCCGAATTCACAGGATTATTCGGTGAACGATTGTTTCAAACCGATTTCACGTTACTGGGACCGCATTAACCGTCCAGAACAGATCATCACAGCGTTACCGGAGGCAATGCGGGTGCTGACATCTCAGGCGGAAACGGGTGCCGTAACTTTAGCACTCCCGCAAGATGTGCAAGCCGAGGCGTACGATTATCCCTCGCAGCTTTTTGAGAAACGGGTCTATACTATATCGCGGCCTCGTGCAGACGCAGGTCTATTGAATCGTGCAACGACATGGATTCGTGAGAGTGAACGTCCCTTAATCATCGCCGGTGGTGGCGTGATCTATAGCGAAGCCACAGCGCAACTCGCTGAATTTGTGGAGCAGACGGGTATCCCTGTCGGTGAAACTTTCGCCGGTAAAGGGTCGCTACCCTATAATCATCCGCAGAATCTTGGCGCGATCGGCGCGACGGGTACACCCGGGGCGAATATCACTGCACGGGAGGCGGATTTGGTTATTGCGATTGGGACGCGCTTGAGCGATTTCACGACTGCCTCCAAAACGGCTTTCCAGAACCCCGATGTCCGTTTTATCAATATCAATGTCGCTGAGTTCGATGCCTATAAACATGCTGCGTTACCGCTCGTTGCAGACGCACGTGTCACGCTTGCGGAACTCGCTACCGCTGTCGGCGACTATCGCGTCGATACCTCTTATGCTGCGCAGATTGAGAAGTATCGCGACGAATGGGAGTCAGAGGTAGATCGCCTTTACCACCTCGGTCATAGTCCTTTGCCGAGCCAAAGCGAAGTGATCGGTGTGGTTAATGAATTCTCGCGTCCTGAAGATGTTATGGTTTGTGCCGCGGGTAGCCTACCGGGCGACCTACACAAGTTATGGCGAACCCGTAATCCGAAGCAGTACCACTTAGAATACGGCTACTCCTGTATGGGATATGAAATCGCAGGTGGGTTAGGCATCAAGATGGCAGATCCGAGTCGTGATGTCTATGTTATGGTAGGTGATGGTTCATATCTGATGTTAGCGCAGGAGATTATTACATCGATCCAGGAAGGCTATAAACTGATTATTGTACTCGTCAATAATGAGGGACATAGTAGCATCGGTGGATTATCTCGTGCAACGGGTGCACAAGGGTTTGCGACCCGTTTCCGCTACCGTGAAGAGGAAACCGGCGAACTTTCGGGTGAATTTTTGCCCGTGGACCTTGCAGCGAATGCCGCGAGTCTCGGTGCTAAAGTGATTGAAGCGACAACGTTGCAAAGTCTGAAAGCTGCTTTACATGAGGCACGCGAAGCGGAACACACGACCGTTGTAAAGATTGATGTAGATTACTACGAAGGGGTTCCGCGCTACGAATCTTGGTGGGATGTCCCTATCGCGGAAGTCTCTGAAGTGGACTCCGCACAAGAGGCGTACAAGGAATACGAATCAGATAAGCAGAAGGAACGTTATTTCCTCTAAGCAATTGAGTCGCTCTGAAACGGGAGGAAAATATGAGGGCTTCAGAACTTTTAGCGCAAGTCAAGTCGGGGGTAGCAATCCCTTGCGGCGCGTGTGATGGGAAAATCCCGGCGGACGACATTTTGGGATTTGTATTTAAGTTAGGCAAACTCGCGCCACGCATGGAGAATGTGAACGTCGGTGCTATTATCTGTGTCCCATGCCAAGAGGCAGACGAGGACATAAAGATTACACCGCGTGGACCCGATATTAAATTCGTCCGTGGGGGTTAACTTCAAAAGGCGGATATTCTCATCCGCCTTTCCGTATTTAACATGTCTGAATACATCGTTGGCAGGAATCCAGTTATAGAACGTCTGCGGCGTGCGTCTCAAGATGTAGAAAAGGTTTGTATCGCTGAAGGTAACACACACTCGCGTATCCGCCAGATTATCGCGATGGCAGAACGGGCAGGTGTCTCTATAAAACACTGCACACGCCGCGAATTAGATAGACTTGAACCCTCCGTGCCACATCAAGGTGTTATTGCCGTCATAAGATCTCCGCACTATACGGACCTGTCGTCAATACTCGCGAAAATCCAGCGTAGTGAACACAACGCACTGTTAATCATGTTAGATGGTGTTCAAGACCCCAGAAATCTTGGGGCAATTCTTCGGACTGCCGATGCTGCAAATGCCGATGCTGTTATTATTCCGAAGAACAGTGCTGTCGGTATTACCGCCGCTGTTCATAAAGCGTCAGCGGGTGCATCTGCCTATGTGCCTATCGTTAAAGTCACAAACCTTGCTCGCACCGTGGACGCACTTAAAAAGGCAGGCATCTGGGTCGCTGGTACTACTGAAGATGCGCCGTGTCTGTACACCGATGCGGATTTTAACATCCCGTTGTGTCTCGTATTAGGCGGCGAAGGTGAAGGCATCCGACGGCTTGTCAAAGAGAAATGTGATTATCTCGTGCATCTACCGATGTTAGGCAACATTGAATCGCTCAACGTTTCAGTTGCAGCCGGTGTCCTGCTATATGAAACACTTCGGCAACGTGATGCAAAGTAACCCGTCAAATAAATCCCTCTTCCTTTAGACTGACGAAGATTCCGTCACCGATAACGATGTGGTCTAATACTTTAATCCCGATTTGGTTGCCAGCCTCAATCAATTGTTTTGTTGCTCGGATGTCTTCCTGACTCGGTTGCGGGTCGCCGGATGGGTGGTTGTGAACAAGGACGATTGAATTTGCGGATTCTTCGATTGCGAATCGAAAAATTTCGCGTGGGTGGAAGACGCTGGCGTTGAGGGTGCCTTCAAAGACTGTTGCTTCTGATAGTTTTTTGCCCCAAGTCAAATCATTGCCAAGATCCCCCGCGATCCCTTTGGTTGTCACACCGCCTTTGGTATCGAGACATAGGACGCAGACAATTTCCTTCTGTAGATAGCGCATTTTAGACATCATCAGGTCGGCGACATCGGAGGGTGAGGTAATCTTATCCCGTTCGGCGTGGAAACGTGCAAGTCGTTTTCCGAGTTCAAGTGCTGCAACGATCTGTGCTGCTTTCGCTTCACCGACACCTTTAATCTTTTCAAATTGCTTGGATTTGTAATCAGCCATCCGTTTGAGATCACCGTCAAGTGCTGTAAGGATCTGTTCACCGAGTTGAACGGCAGTAGTCCCTTGAAAACCGCTCTTAAGAATAATGGCTAATAACTCTGAGTCTTTCAGGTGCTCCGGTCCGTATTTGTGAAGTCTTTCACGCGGGCGTTCGCTTTCGGGAAGGTCCTTAATTCGCGGGGATTGGTAGGTCATACATTACATCCCTTTCAGTTTAATAACGTGAGTTTGAAAAAAGTTTGTATATTACAAAAGTATTGGTGAATCGTTGCTTCTTTGAAGTGTGAAGAAATTTACAGAAGGTTTAGTTTCCAATAATGATACGCACTAAAAAAGATTTGTCAAGTTAAAACTTTGTTTTTTTTTTTGATTTAGCGATAATAGATAAAAAAAAGCGAAATCTGATCACTTTTTGGCAAGTTTGGACCCGTAAGCGTATGTGATTTATCTTGCCCTTAAAAAGGAGGCATTTTTCTATCTAATTTTTTAGTAAAATAGCGAACATCTAAATTGAATGTTGACAAATAGTTTGAAAATAGTATAAAATTAGGAGAGTGAATTGGTTATTCTCAATTTTCTAACGATAAAGTAAGGAGCAAATTCATGGCAACTACGATTCGCCAAAAAGATGGCGTTGCGATTTTGGAACCGAATGGGAAAATAATGGGGTCTTCCGTGTCAGAATTACGAGACGTTATCACGTCTCAGATTGATGCTTCCGAGGCACCGCGTATCCTCATCAATTTCGAGCGTGTCACGATGATGGACAGTTCTGGTCTTGGGACCCTGATGGGTGCGCATGTCGCTGCGACGCGTAAGAACGGTCGTATCGGTGTCATCCATGTTGGAAAAAACATCAAAAATCTGATTGTTCGGAGCCGACTCGTCAGTATTTTTGAACATTTTGAAAACGAGGACGAGGCGGTTTCTGGGTTATCAAATGAGAGTTGATCAACAGAATTAAGAGAACGCGCCTATGATCGAAGCCGACTGTAGTATTTAGGAGTACATGCATTATGGCAATCACCGTGTCTGAGAGAGAAGGGGTCGTTATTTTTAGGCTGAGCGGTAGGATTATCTCCCCGGGTATCGAAGAAGTCTCGAAAACCGTGGAGGAGACACTTGCGATGCTTACCTCGCCACCGAGACTGGTGTTTGACTTTAAAGGGGTAACCGGAATGGATAGTTCTGGGCTCGGCGCACTCATGAAAGTTTATTCCGAGATTCATCCGCATGGAGGAAAGATTGCGGTGATTAATGTGAACAAACATGTCAAAAACTTGATTGTCATGGCGCGATTAATCACCGTCTTCAAAAGTTTTGAGAGCGAAGATGATGCTGTTGTCGCCTTGCTACGCCATCCGTAGTTTATGATTGTAGCGTGTTCGCGAGGTGCCTTGTGTTATAATGAACCGATGTGGATAACCTGTCAGCACTGTGTGGTTACCTCGCACCTATAAGGGGATGTCTCATGATTAAAAATATCCTCGTTGCCATTGGCGATACGGATTATGAAAAAAATGCCTTCGAGTACGCTGGTCAATTGGCAGTGCTTTTAGGGACACATCTATCGTGCGTTTTCTTTCAAGACAGCAGCCATGGTGGGAATGCTGATGTTGCAGCGACTGTGATCCGTCGAACGGAAGCGGAATGCTCGCTCTACGATTTTCTCGATTACCATGTTGAGGCTGTCGCGGGTAACCCGCGGCAGATGATTTGTGAACAGGCGCACTCCGCTGACCTTGTTGTTGTTGGACTTCCAGAAGATGTCAGAAAACGCCGACTTAAACTGATTCAGAACCAAATTGACGATGTTCTACAGCATATCACAAGACCTATCATCGTAGTGCATGAACAGTGCACACTTTTACGTAAAATTCTCGCGGTCCATCACGGAGATACCTACTCTGACCACGCTTTGGGGCTTGTCGCGGAGATTGGAGAATTGACGAAGGCTGGCATCCTTGGACTCGCACTCTCAAGTACGCAGCCAGAAGCGACGCAGATTAAGCAGCAGATGGAAGCATATTTGAAATACTATGACGTTCAAACCGAATTCCTGACCGCTCGTGGTTTTACGGTAGCGAATATCTTGGAAAACGCGGAGGAGAATGATTGCGATCTCATCGCGTTAAGTGCAAGCCATCACGGTAGGTTGTACGAACTTGTTTTTCAAAGTACGACACAGACTGTTGTCAAGCTCGCGAACCGTGCAGTTTTGGTAACAAGCTAAATCCCGTGCCAGTCGAAAATACGCCTACCTCGTCCTTTGTGGAGGCAGATATGAAGCTTAAGGACACAACTCACAAGCACATATTATCAGAGGAATCCATTGATTCTCACTGTTTTCTGGAGATTTCCACAGATATGTTTGGGTGTATCAGTTGTGACGGTGGCTTCGTCCCCCTCAATACCGCCTGGGAAGATACCGTCGGATTCACCAAGTTGGAACTCCAAAATCAGCCGTGGTATACCTTCATACACCCGGATGATAGACAGGATGCACGTGCCAAAATTGAGAGCGTCGAAACTGGCGAAAGCGAGAGTGTCACCTTTGAAAACCGCTTTCAGGGCAAAAATGAATCCTACAAGTGGTTAAAATGGCGCGCCACAAAGGCACCCCAAAAACAGTTCTGTTACGTCGTTGCAACGGATATTAATCGACAAAGGCGGTTGGAAGCGAAGTTGAAAGAGAGTGAAACTCGCTTCCAACAGTTGGCAGCGAAACACGTTCAAGAGGCAGATCTGTTGCATACCCTCATGGAAAACACCCCCGACCTTATTTATTTTAAGGACACAGAGAGTCGGTTCATCCGAATCAACCGTTCTTTAGCAGACCGGTTCGGATTAAAAAATCCGGCGGAGGCAGTCCAAAAAACAGATTTTGATTTCTTTACGCGTGAGCATGCACAACAGGCATACCAGGACGAACAGAATCTTATCGTATCCGGGAAACCGATTGAAGGGATACAGGAGAAAGAGACGTGGCCCGATGAACAAGATACGTGGGTGTCAACAACGAAAATGCCAGTTCGCGATAGAGAGGGGCGTATTATTGGAACATGCGGTATTTCAAGGGACATAACCGAGTACTATCGTGCGCAACAAGCGGTTCGGGACTCCGAGGCGAATTGGCGGTCCCTTGTTGAAAGCGTACCTGATATTATTTCAACGATCAACCTTGATTATTGTATTCAGTTTATTAACAGACTGCCCCCGAATCTCGGATTAAAACCTGAGGATATGGTTGGAAAAAGCGTTTTTGATTTCCTCCCTGAAGAACATCACGAGCGGCTGAAAGAGGCCTGCGCACAGGTCATTGAAACCGGTGGATTGGCGACTTATGAAGTTCAAGGACTGATCAGTAGGTTTTGGTATGCTTCCTGCGTCGGTCCAATTCAACAGGACGGTGAACTCGTCGGGTTCGTGATGGCATCAACGAATATCACAGATCGGAAGCAAGCCGAGATTGAATTACAGCAAAGTGAAGAACGTTTTCGCCGAGCCGTCTTGAACGCGCCACTCCCTATTATGATCCATGCTGAAAACGGGGAAGTCCTGCAAATCAGCCGAGCATGGACCGAATTAACAGGATACACGCTCGAAGATATGCCTACGATCTCAAAATGGCTCGCGCAATCGGATCGTGAGGAGGCTGAGGAAATCGAAGCACATCTCGCGCAGCTGTACAGTTCTACGGAACGTGTCGCGGAAGGTGAGTACGTAATTTTTACGAAGTCCGGTAAGGGGAAAATTTGGGAATTTAGTTCGTCGTTGCTCGGCGCGCTCCCAGATAAGAGACATCTCGGTATTAGCATGGCACTGGACATTACGGAGCGGATCAAAACGCAAAAAGCGATGCAGCAAGCCAAGGAGACGGCTGAATACGCGAGTCGTGCGAAAAGCGATTTCCTCGCGAATATGAGTCATGAACTGCGCACACCTTTGAATGCGATCATCGGGTTCGCCGAAATCCTGCGGGATGAACTTGTAGGAGAAATCAATGTTGAGCAGCGAGAGTGTATCGAGGACATCCATATTAGTGGTCAACATCTCCTTGAGATGATTAACGATATTCTTGACCTTTCAAAGATTGAAGCGGGAAAAATGGTGCTACAATTGGAGCAATTCTCCGTTGTGGAAGCTGTGGAAGAAGTGAACGCGATTATTACTGCGCTCGCCGTGAAAAAGAATTTGCAGCTCACCTTGGACTACAACCGGAATTGCGTGATTGAAGCGGATCGTGTTAAATTTAAGCAAATCTTCTACAATTTATTGTCCAATGCGGTGAAGTTTACGCCAGAAGGCGGGAAGGTCGCGACACATCTGGAAATCAGCGATACAGAACTTCGCGCCGAGGTTATTGATACAGGCATAGGCATTTCCGAGGCAGATCAGGCGAAGCTTTTTGCTCCGTTTACACAGATTGATACGTCGAAATCCCGACGTTATGGAGGAACCGGACTCGGTTTGGCATTAACACACAGACTCATCATGTTGCATGGCGGTGAAATTAGCGTCGAAAGCCAAGAGGGAAAAGGCAGCAATTTTACGCTGAGAATCCCGCTACAACAATTGAAGCGCACCATTGATTGATAATACTGGATACGATACAGCAGCATAGAGCGGCGAGGGCATGAGGTTTAGCACTGTGCCACTGCTATTTTGGACGAGGACAACCTGTGAAAATTGAAAAACCACTTCCATCCGAAGGACAGGTAGAAACACCAAAGCGGATCTTGGTCATTGAAGACCAAGAGTTAAACCGAAAAGTTGTGCGGATTGTCCTACAATCAAAAGGCTATACAGTTGTCGAAGCGACTGATGCTGCGGAGGCACTTGCCAGTTTGGAAGACGCAATACCACAGTTGATTCTCATGGATATTGCCTTACCCGGACAAAGCGGCGAAGATTTAACGAGGCGGATCAAAGCGAATCTGGCGTGGGTAGATATACCGATTATCGCGCTAACCGCCGCAGCGATGTCTGGTGATAGGGAACGTATCCTCAAAGCAGGCTGCGATGATTATCTCAGTAAGCCAATTGACATCAACATACTGATTGAGCGTGTAGAAACCCATCTCAGAAGGACGGAAACATGAGCGATGAAGTGACGACTTCTGAACAACAAGAAACGGCGAAAATCCTTGTTGTTGATGATGAACCGCGAAATGTCAAGATTCTCCAAATTCATCTCAATGCACGAGGATACACCGTCTACACAGCTGCAGATGGACTTGAGGCACTTGATGTTGTAAAGAAAGAGATGCCAGATCTCATTTTATTGGACATCAACATGCCGAAGATGGACGGTTTTGAGGTCGTCAAACGCATTCGGACAAATGAAACGACTGAATTTATTCCGATTGTAATGATAACCGCACTGCGGGACACCCGCGAAAATCGGATTAAGTCTATTGAGGCAGGCGCGGACGATTTTATTGAGAAGCCTTTTGATAGTTTGGAAGTACTGGCACGGGTCCGATCTCTTTTGCGGATTAAACAGTACCAAGACACGCTTGCGAAACATAATGCACGCTTGGAAGAAGAACTCCAAATGGCACGGAGTATCCAGGAAATACTGATTCCTCAGGATGGAGTGCAGGAGTTATCGGGATTTCGCATCGCTTCCCGCTGCTGTCCTGAAATGGCGGTCGGCGGAGATTTTTTTGATATCTGGGAAATTGCGCCGAACCGACTCGGCGTTTTTATTTCTGATGTTATGGGACACGGTGTTTCGGCGGCTTTCGTAACGGTTTTCATCAAAACGATCTTGGCGGAATTCCAGCAACAGATAGAGGATAATCCAGGGGACCTTCTTGAAATACTAAATACGCGTTTCAACGATCTGATTAGTTCACGGCTGTTCATGTTTGCAACAGCCTTCTGCGGTATCATTAATCTGAACAAAGGGGAACTCGTTTGCGCAAATGCCGGGCACTCATTCCCGCTTTTGTATAGCGCGGACCAACAGACATATCAGACCATTGGCGATAAAAATACGGGAAATGGGTTGGGAATTTGGCAGGAATCGGTTTATGAAACTATGCGCTATCCGTTTGACCGATCCAGTAGGGTGTTTCTCTATACCGATGGTGTTTATGAAGCGAAAAACCCGCAAGGTGAAGAGTTTACAGTGGAACGGCTCGAAAAATTAGTGTGCGCTTGCACGAGGCAACCCGCTGCGAAACTTATTGCTAACATCTCAGAGGCTATTGATGTTTTCACTGATACCTGCCCTAAAGAAGACGATCTGACCCTTATTGCTATTGAAGTTGCAGGGGAAGACTAAAGTTTAAGATCACTCGGTTTTAGGCGACCGAAAACGACCCGGACATCTGTTCCACCCGCCGCGTTGGGTTGCATCTCATAAGTATCCGCGAGCGATTTTGCGATAAAAATACCGTGTCCGCTCTCGCTGCTTGGGGAACGATTTGCTTCAATTTCTGAGAGTCTTTCATGCGTTAACCAGTTTTTTTCGCCGGTATGCCTTGAGCCAGTATCCCTCACTAAAATTTCGAGCGAATTCGTATCAATCCTGATTCGCAATTTAACGCCGACCGTAGCGTCAACTGAGCCGTGATGTACTGCGTTGCTGCAGATTTCATCAAGCACAAGTTGGATGTCTGCCACACGTTTTCTGGAGAATCCGAGGCTTTGTGCGAGGTTCCCAATAAATGCCCGAGTCGGTTCTATGTAGAAGTCAGTGCTCGGAATTTTAAGTTTGATGGCTGGTTTTTCCATGTAAAGTTTGCTTAGTTTTAAAATGCGGCAAGGGCACTGTTTTCTGACTCATAAATTTCGACGACACTCGAAGCACCGATCAGATTAAAGGTGCGCGTCAGGTTGTCCGCAAGCGCGCAAATCTTAAGATCTCCACCGCTTTGGCGAAGCCGTTTTGCAACACCTACAAGGGCACCAACAGCCGTACTGTTGATATGACTCACCTGACTGAGGTTGACAACAACTCTCTCCACTTTCTCTGCTAAGAGATCCTCAAGCACCTTCCGTAAATCAGATGCTGCGTAACTACTCAAGTCTGTTTTTATCTCAAGGATTTTGATCCCAGACTCTTCTCGGAGCTTCATTAATTTTGTCGAATCCATAGGAATTACCTCTCATAGGAAGTTAGTTACGATACTGGGAACCTTCTTAATTTTATCCCAGATTGGTAAAAAAGTCAAACGAAAATTCTTTGAGGCAGGACTGTTTATTAGGAGCAATGTATTTTGATAATTCTCACTATACCCTAAGTTACCACCTCGGCAAAACAACGCCGATACTATCAGCGAGACCGTATAAAGACAATATTGCCTATATTATAACTTTACATTGATTGATATCTTTATATGGTAAAATAGCATAGTCTCGGAAATAAATCAAGGTGAAAACAGGCTTTTTAAAGGCGGTAATTCGGGGTTAATTACGGAAATTTTGAACGATGGGAAGCCTATCGAAAAGTTAAATCATACCCATAGAAAAATTCTTGTTGCTTTTCTTGTGCATTTGTGATATACTATTGCGTAACCGATTTGAAAGTGTTCAAAGCACTTTGAATATAAGGAGGAACTGGCGGATTAACGCGGTTACGCGTTTTTAAATGGACCAGGTATCTTAATGAACAACGAACAGGCAAATATGAATGCGTCCACTGTTGATGTGGAAGAAGAAAAACACACAGCTGAGGGATCGGCTGAGGTGAATCAGGAAGTAGTGAGCGAAACAGAGGCTCCAGAAGCTGCGGAAGCAGCTTCACCAACAGACGCAGATGTTGAGGAGCAAGAAGAAGTCACGAATAGTGAAGAGGAAGTGGCTACTGGCGATACGGATCCTGAGCAAGTTGATGAGACGACTCCGGAAGAGACAGTAGAAGCGGCTGCTAACGACGCTGATTCCGAAGAAGAAGCGGCAGCACCTACCGATGAAACCGCGCCTGAGGAGATGGCAGAAGTTGTTGCTGAGGCTGAGGCTGAGGAGGCGGCAGCACCTACTGATGAGGTCGCATCTGAAGAGACCGATGCGACAGAAGAACCATCGGAGGCAATGAGTGCGGAATCTCTTGAGGAGGCGTATGATAATTCAATAAAGGCGTTTACAGACGGAGAGATTGTCAAAGGGGTTGTCGTAGATGTCAATCGTGATGAAGTGATGATTGATATCGGCTTTAAGTCGGAAGGCTATATCCCCGCATCCGAATTTGAACCTGGACAGGACGGCTTGCCCGCTGTACAGGCTAGCGATGAAATTGATGTCTATATCGTACGACGTGAAGACTCCGAAGGACAGATAGTCCTTTCGAAGAAGATCGCCGATCAGACACTCATTTGGGACGAGATAGCGACTGCGCATGAGGCGGGGACGCCTGTGCAAGGTCGTATTACTGAACGGATTAAAGGTGGGCTACGGGTAAGCGTCGGATCCCTGCGAGGCTTTTTACCGGCTTCACAAGTTGAGTTGCGTCCGATCCAGAACCTTGAGCAGTATGTAGGACAGACGCTTGATATGAAAGTTATCAGCCTAAGTAAGCGACGGCATAACATCGTTCTCTCGCGTCGGGCTTGGTTGGAGGCTGAACTTGTCCAAAAACGATCGGAAATTCTCAACACACTTGAGGTCGGTCAACATATCACAGGTGTGGTGAAGAATATTACCGCTTTTGGTGCGTTTGTTGACCTTGGCGGTGTTGATGGTCTACTCCATAAAACAGATATGGCATGGAAGCGTATCCATCATCCATCCGAAGTGGTCTCAGTCGGTGATGAGGTTGAAGTCCAGGTAATTGGTATCGGTCAGGAAAACGAGAAAATCTCGTTGGGCTTGAAACAGATGACTCCCGATCCATGGGCGAACATTGAGGATAAATATCCTGTCGGTTCTACGGTTCGTGGGGTTGTTGTCAACATTGTGAACTACGGTGCGTTCTTACAACTGGAAGAAGGCGTTGAAGGTCTGATTCATGTCTCTGAGATGGCATGGACACGTCGCAATGTCGCCCCTTCACGCATCGTTAATAAAGGCGATGAGATTGAAGCGATTGTGCTTGAAATCTCAAGAGAAGACAAACGGATTTCACTTGGACTCAAGCAGCTGCAGCAGAATCCTTGGGAACTCTTAGAACAGAGATCTCCTGTCGGTAGCAAGATCACCGGACGTATCCGCAACTTGACCAGTTTTGGTGCGTTTGTTGAAATTGAACCCGGAATTGATGGATTAATTCATACTTCTGACCTCTCGTGGACGAAACGCGGTGCAGCTGCCAACGAAGCACTTAAGGAAGGCAGCGAAATTGAGGTAGTCGTCCTACAGATTGACGCGGCTGAACGGCGGGTCTCATTAGGACTCAAACAGACCCAGCCTGATCCGTGGGAAGATGTACCCGAGAAGTATAAGGTCGGTTCTGTCGTGCGTGGTACAGTGGTCAATCTCACAAGTTTTGGGGCGTTCACTAAACTTGAAGAGGGCATTGAGGGCTTAATTCACATCTCTGAACTTGCTGACCGGCGAATTGAAAAGCCGGAGGAGATTGTCTCCGTAGGTGATGAGTTGGACTTAAAAGTGATCAACCTATCCCCGAAAGATCGGCGTATCGGACTGAGTTTGAAGGCGCTTCTTGCCGAGCAAGAACGTGCCGCTGCACCTGAAGAAGAGGAAAAGCCGTCCAAAGCGCGTTCTGAACGTCCATCTCGCTCACGGCGAGAACGGGAGCCGCGACGACAGTCGCAGCCGGAAGAGACTGTCACTACCTTGGGTGCCTTGCTTAAAGAGGAAATGGGTAAGTCAAACGCCGAGAACGTTGAAAGTGCCGA
>JAAXHI010000125.1:39593-49548 GCA_012270875.1 Candidatus Poribacteria bacterium
GTTGTAGAAGATGCTGAAAGTGCCGAAAGCATTGAAAGCGTCGAGGTTGTAGAAGATGCTGAAAGTGCCGAGGGGTCGGAGAGTCCTGAGAACGTTGAAGGTGTAGAAAGCTCCGAAAGTACGGAGGATTCCGAGAACGCGGAAAACACTGAAAATTAGGATTTCACGCCAATATCTCAGAACCGTGCTTTCGCTATTTTAACTGTACGGGTGGGTACATGTACCCACCCATCGTCTCTTAGGTGATAGCACCCACACGCTAAAGCGTGGGACTTCGGTTTCATAGCAACTGCGTTCTCACCAAAGGTTTGAACGTCTTATTATCGCGCCACCAGTAGGCGATTCCCCGAAGGGTGAAAAATCCCCAAGGGCATATCAAGGCGAACAGTCTTGGCTATCCCCGCCCTAAAGGGCGAGGCTTTAGAGCCGAGAACGTTGGTAAAGTAGGAGAGGTGGAATTGAGCAAGAATTTTCTGTTTACGTCCGAATCTGTCACTGAAGGACACCCGGACAAAATTGCGGACCAAATCTCGGATGCGGTCCTTGATACTATATTCACAACAGACCCGATGGGTAGAGTCGCTTGTGAAACCTTGGTTACAACTGGACTTGCTGTTATTACTGGGGAGATCACGACTACCGCGACCTATGATGCGCAACAGATTGCCCGAAAAGTGCTTACCGATATCGGGTACACCGATATTGAATACGGTTTTGATGCCGAGCGAAGTGCTGTGTTGAGTGTCATTGATAAGCAGTCTCCTGATATTGCAATGGGTGTCAACCCCGGCGGTGCTGGAGATCAAGGGTTAATGTTTGGATATGCGTGCACCGAAACCCCAGAATTGATGCCAATGCCGATCACCCTTGCCCATCAATTAACACGGCAGTTGGCTAAAGTGCGTAAAGATGGTACCCTTCCTTTTATCCGACCGGATGGAAAATCTCAGGTAACCGTTGCGTATGTTGACAACAAACCTAAAGCGGTGACCACAGTTGTTATCGCTTCACAACACGATCCCGATGTTGCTGATACTGAATTGCGGGAAGCAATTATTGAAGCGGTCATTAAAAAAATCATCCCTGAAAATCTCCAGAGTCCAGACATTAAATATCATATCAACCCGACCGGACGTTTTGTGACTGGCGGACCGCAAGGGGATGCTGGATTAACAGGTCGGAAAATTATTGTTGATACATACGGCGGGATGGGACGGCACGGTGGTGGCGCGCTCTCGGGAAAAGACCCGACTAAAGTGGACCGGAGCGCAACTTACGCTGCGCGTCATGTCGCTAAAAACCTTGTTGCCGCGGGGCTTGCAGAGCGGTGTGAAATTCAAATCTCTTATGCAATTGGTAGAAGTGAACCTATTTCTGTTATGGTAGACACGTTTGGCACAGGTGATGAAGAAGCACTCACGGAACTTGTCAACGCGCACTTCGATTTAACCCCGGTCGGTATAATTGAACGCCTGAAATTACGTCAACCTATCTATCAGAATACTGCTGCGTATGGGCATTTTGGGCGCGAGGAACCTGGATTTACTTGGGAAGAGACCGATTACGTCGAAAAACTCCGGTAGACTGAATCTATGCGTAAATACCGGCACACAAAAGGAAATAAATGAACTACGATATTAAAACAACAGAACTCGCATCAAATGGCAAACAACGTATTGATTGGGCAAATCGATTCATGCCTGTTTTAGATTCCATCCGTGAACGATTCCAAAATGAGCGTCCTTTAGAAGGATTAAGGGTGGCTGCGTGTCTACACGTCACAACTGAAACAGCAAACTTGATGAAGACGCTGAAAGCCGGTGGCGCTGAAGCCGTTGTCTGTGCGTCAAACCCGCTCAGTACACAGGACGATGTCGCCGCATCCCTTGTCGTTGACGAGGAGATCGGTGTTTTTGCTATTAACGGAGAAGATACAGAAACCTATTACAAACACATTGATGCAACGCTTGATTTACAACCGACTATCACTATGGATGACGGTGCTGATCTCGTTTCGAGACTGCACTCTGAAGAGACAAACCCGGTTTTAGTTGAACAAGTCGTTGCGGGAACGGAAGAGACAACGACAGGGGTCATCAGACTCAAAAGTATGGCAAATGAAGGCGTGCTGAAATACCCGATTATCGCTGTGAACGACGCACAGACAAAGCATTTTTTTGATAATCGATACGGCACCGGGCAAAGCACACTGGACGGTATCATCAGGGCGACTAACCTATTGATTGCTGGCACGACGGTTGTTGTTGCGGGTTATGGATGGTGCGGCAGAGGTGTCGCAAGTCGCGCACGCGGTTTAGGCGCGAACGTTATCGTAACCGAGGTTACCGCTTTGAGAGCGTTGGAAGCGGTGATGGACGGTTTCCGAGTCATGCCGATGCAGAAAGCGGTTCAGGAAGCAGACCTGATTGTGACGCTCACCGGGGATATTCATGTCTTGCGTAAGGAACATTTTGAAGCAATGAAGGATGGCGCGATTATTGCAAATTCCGGTCATTTCAACGTCGAGATTGATATTCCTGCGCTTCAGGAATTGAGTGTTGATACGGGAAAAGCACGTCCATACGTAGACGCATATACCCTTGAAGATGGTAGGAAACTCTACCTTGTCGGTGAAGGTCGGTTGGTGAACCTTGCTGCTGCCGAAGGACATCCGGCGAGTGTTATGGATATGAGTTTTGCCAACCAGGCACTATCTCTTGAATACATCGCTAAAAACGGTGAGCAGCTTGAGAATCGGGTGTATGATGTTCCTAAATCCATTGATGAGACTGTGGCACAGCTGAAATTGGAAGCGTTTGGTGTTGAAATTGACACACTCACCGCAGAGCAGGAGAAATATCTCAACTCGTGGGAGATGGGAACTTAGTGTCGCTTCTCCGTTGGCACAATTCATATATTGTCGTGACGTGCCTCTATCTCTATCAGTTTAACGATTGGCTTTGCTAACGAGGTTTAAAACCTCGTTAATTTTTAAGAGGTTTTAGGGATTTTCGCTTTGTGAGGGTGCTTATGAAGAAATCAGAAATTTTGGAAGGTGTGATAATACTTCTGTCGGCAGTGTTATTGTTACTGATCTGGGCAGCATCTTCTCAGGCAATACAATTTCCGCCGCCGGTTATAAGAGTGCTGAGTTTTTTGCAGTACCCGTTGGTCATTGTACTCAGTGTGATTTTCATTCGCCGACTGCGGCGGGTGATCCGCGCCTTCCGCGAAAATAAAAATAGACCTGGTCCTTTTTAATTTTAATTTCTGTTATTTGTCAGGCGAACACCCATGAAAGAGCAGAATACATACGTCGAATACAGTCGTTCTGAGATAGACACACAGCAGGATGAGACCGAATGGAATCGTTTTGATGCCCTGACGGATGCGGACATTGATACTGCTGCAGCATCTGATGTGGACGACCCCAAAACAGATGCAACCTTCTGGAAAGATGCAACTGTAGTGGTGTAGGATAAAGGGAAACAAGGGTGGCTGATAACTCAAGGCAGGTCATACAAGGGTTCAAAATATGGGAGTTTTAGTTGTCGGAACGGTTACATTGGATACGGTAGAAACCCCAAGCAAACGGGTTGAGGATGTGCTTGGCGGTTCTGGTGTCTATGCGGCTGTCGCCGCAAGCTTCTTTGGGAACACTGTTCAACTTGTCGGCGTTGTCGGTGCTGATTTTCCGCATGCGTACACGGACTTCCTCCAAACGCGAGGCATTGATCTCCAAGGGTTAGAGCGGGTTGAAAATGGTAAATCGTTTCGATGGGGCGGTTGTTATGCTGAAGACTTTAACGTGCGTGATACCCTCTTCACAGAATTGAATGTTATTGAAGATTTTCAGCCCGTTTTGCCCGAAGCGTACAAAGATGCGTCTTATATTTTTTTGGCGAATAACTCGCCGGTGCTGCAGCTGAGTATCATTGAACAGGCGACAAATCCGAAACTAATCGTCTGTGATACCATGGATTTTTGGATTAACGAGGCGCGAGAGGCGTTAGAGGCACTCTTAGCACATGTAGATGTTCTTATCTTAAACGATAGTGAGGCGCGACTGCTGACGGGGGATTCTAACTTGGTGCGCGCTGCAGAAACGATCCTGCGCTATGGTCCGACGCGGGTTATCGTCAAGAAGGGGGAACACGGTGCAATCAGCGTCACCGAATCATCCTACTTCAATGCGCCAGCGTATCCGCTTACGCACGTAACCGACCCGACAGGTGCTGGCGATAGTTTTGCGGGTGGGATGATGGGTTACCTTGCTTCTGTTGGAGAGACATCGGAGGCAGCGATCCGGAGTGCTATGGTATATGGGGCGGTTCTCGCCTCTTTTAACATTGAAGATTTTAGCGTCGAGCGGCAAAAGTGTGTAGCGTTTTCTGAAATTTCATCGCGGTATTGTGAACTTCAGGAAGTTTCTCGTTTTTAATGCAAACTGTGAATTGCTCTATCATACGCTGCTTCAGCGGATTCCATTACCATTTCTGAGAGGGTCGGATGCGCGTGAACGGTGTGCGCTATATCCGCTGCAGCTGCGCCGAGACGCACCCCAACAGCGGCTTCATGGATAAGGTTTGAAGCCTGCGCGCCGACAATATGAACGCCAAGAATATCCCCACTCTCGGCATCAGAGACGGTCTTAACAAACCCGTCTGTCTCACGTAATCCCAACGCTTTCCCGTTTGCAGCGTAAGGAAACCGTCCTACCTTCACTTCGTAGCCTTCATCTGTCGCCTCTTTTTCTGTCATGCCGACGTGCCCAATTTCAGGGAGCGTAAAAACACACCACGGGATCACTTGGTAATCCATCTCGGTAGGGTTACCGATGCAGTTTTGTGCTGCAACCTTTCCTTCTGCCGATGCGACGTGTGCTAACAGATACCGACTGGCGACATCCCCAACGGCATAAATACCCTGAACATTCGTCTGCATCCGTGTATCCACGACGATTTTTCCACCGTCTGTGCGAACCCCGACCTTTTCTAAACCTATGTTCTCAGTATTGTAACGTCTCCCAATTGAGACGAGCATTTTTTCTGCTGTGATCTCTTCGCCGGATTCAAGCACCGCTGTGACCTCCGTATCCGATTTTTTGACGTGTGTAAGTTTCGCACCCGTATGGATAGTAATACCCTTTCGCTTCATGAAAAGTTGGATGTGACGGATCACTTGCACGTCCTCAGTCGCCAAAATTGTCGGAAGGAGTTCCAACACGGTCACTTGGCAACGGAGTGCGTTGAAGATTGATGCAAACTCGCACCCCGAAACCCCACCGCCCACGATCAGCAGACTTTCAGGGAGTTCTGTGAGGTCGAGAATGCCTGTTGTCGTCAAGACTTGGTCCTCATCAATTTCAAAGACAGGGGGTTCAGCGGGTTCGGAACCTGTGGCAATAATAACATTTTTTGCACGCAACTGCTCAGTTGTGCCGTCAGGTTTGTTGATGAGAATGGTGTTTCTATCGGTAAGCGTTGCTGTTCCGTTGAAGGTATCAACGCCGTTTGCTTTCAGCAGTTGTGCGATGCCACCCGTTAGCTGCTCAATCACTGAGGTTTTGTGAGCAAGGACTTGTGGGTAATCAATTGTCGCTTCACCACTAATATGCACACCGAAGTCAGATGCTTCTTGGACTTGGGTAGCAAGGTTCGCGACAGCAAAAAGGGTCTTCGTCGGGATGCAACCCCGATTCAGGCAGGTACCGCCCCACTCACCTTTTTCTATGAGGCAGACGCTACCACCGAGTTGTGCTGCTTTAATGGCAGCGACGTATCCTCCTGGGCCCCCACCGATAATTCCGACATTGTATGTAGACATAACCGCTCCTATTCTGTGAGATAAATTGAATTTTATCACAAAGGTCGAGGGCTGTCAAATTCAATAAGTGTCAATTTAAGAAAAAATAACCGCCTGGATCCCCAGGTCCGGGGCCGGTAGGTTCGGTTTCCTAGAAGAAACACCCCAGCAAAAACACCGAACCGGATTTTACACAAAAACCTTCAAAACTCACTATTGCTACAATTTTGTCTTCAATGTCGCCCAGACGGTTGACAATTTTCCTTTAGGCGTGACGTTATAAGGTTGGGTTGATACAAAGTTCTGGTAGACTTCAGCTGCTGTGAGTGGACGCGCGTAAAGACGGACTTCATCAATCGTACCCATGAAGTGACCTGATGATTTTCTGCCAGGAAACTTTCTGGCACCAAGGGTTACAGGTGCTGTAAATGGCGAAAATGCTCTGTTACCGCTAAATGAATGGTTGTTCGTATAAACGAATACACTGTCTATATACATGACTCTTTTACCACTTCCGCCTACGCCTTCATCTATCATATAGTCACTTGTATAAACAATGTGATGCCATTCTCCATCAAAGATGATGTTCATACGTGTAGACCTACCAACCTTGCCACATGATCTTGGCCCTCCAACGCTAAAGTAATACCAAAGCGTTCTCTCGATAATCTCAAACCTATCTTTTTCATTTCTCCCATTGAATTCTATTCCCCAATAAGGACATTCCGCGCCATGCGTATTGATTAACGTCATCCAACGCGTCGTATTACTGGTTTTGATCCATGCTTCAAACGAAGATGTACCAATCTGTCTGCCAAAATCTCCGAGTGTGGTTAGGTTAATGAAATCTCCAGAACCGTCAAATTCAAGTGCCTCTCCTACTTGACCGGGAACAACTTTAGGATTTCCTACGATTGTACCGTTGTTGTCCCCCCAAACATCTTTTGCTGTTTTCTGAATAATGTATCCTTTATCAAAGGGCCAATAGCTGACAAGCCCATCTGTTACAATAGATGCCTGTGCCGTATTGAGTGAGAGAATACCGATGATTATCGCAAATGTCGTAAAATGGGTTCTGCCTTTCATTGTGATTGCTCCTTTTGAAAACGTGTTAAAACAATCCAATTTCGCTTGGAGAAGGTTTCGTCTGCCCTTGTGTATTAATGGGACGTGAGTTCGCTATCTGAAATCCTAAACGCTCAGCACCATAAAAAAGTTTACAGATAAAGCCCACTTCACGCCAGAGGCGTGGTCTATCTATAGAACCCCGCTGCCAAAGTTTCCGCACGCCAGCGAGGTGCTATGTGTATTGACGCGGGGGCTGTGGGGGGCAAGCCGCCTCTATAAGGGAACGCTGCCAAAATATTTACACACCCCCAATAGCATAAAAAATTGAAAATTTATCTTGTATATGATATACTCAAATAAACTCTATAGAAAGAAAAGTTTAGTTTGGTATGCAGATTCCGACACTCATTGACAATATAGAAGGGAACACCCTCCAAAAAGTTCTCGAAAGCCTCCTCGTAAAAAGTATCCGCTTAGATATAGCGACTGGCACGTTTGAAATTGGTGCGTTCTTATCACTCGGAGAGACATGGCAGCACTTGGATGGCATCCGTCTCCTGATGGGTGACGAGACCACAAAGCGTACAAAAGATCATCTCATTAAAGCCCTACAAGAAGCCACCGATGCCAATATTGAATCCGAAAAAGAACAAGATGATACCCTCCAGGGACTTGCGGCTGTTCGAGACGCGATTCGGCGAGGGAAAATTGTTGTGCGTGTTTACGATAAAGCGAAGTTTCATGCGAAACTTAACTTGATGCACGCCCAAAATTCAAGTCCGGTTGACTTTGCCACCGTTGGGAGTTCTAACTTCACCCGCCCAGGTCTCACCCAAAATGTAGAGTTAAATTCCTTCATTACTGACGCGACGCATATTGAAAAACTCAATACTTGGTACGATGCGCGTTGGGAGGAAGCCTCTGAGGTTAGAGAGGAACTGCTTCGCACAATTGAACGGCATCTTAGAGAATATCCACCGTTTACCGTCTACGCAAAAGCCCTTCACGCCTACTTTAGAGGACGCGAAAAACCCGCTGATGAGTGGGAAGAGAAAGAATCGGTAATTTACCGCACGCTTTCACAGTACCAAAAAGATGGTTACCACGCCGCCCTTCAGATAGGGGATACATGGAATGGCGCGCTGATCTGTGACGGTGTCGGTAGTGGTAAGACTTACATCGGCTTAATGTTACTTGAACGCTATTTGAGGGAAAACAAACGCGTCCTACTCATTACACCGAAATCGGTTGCAGAGAGCGTTTGGAACAGTCAAGTGAGTCGTCAACTCCAATCGAAGTACGGTCGCCTACTTCGTGAACATTACGATATTAAACTACATACCGATCTTGGTCGCAGAGGCGGCGTAAGCGATGATGATCTTGAGTACTTTCGGGAATACAAGGATGTTATTATTATAGACGAAGCACACCATTTTCGGAATCCGAACTCCAACCGCGGCCGACTTCTCATGGAACTCGCTCGGAACAAAAAGCTCTATCTTCTCACCGCCACGCCAATCAATAATAGCCTTGACGACATTTATCATCTGATTAACTATTTCGGACAGGATCAAAGGAGCCATTTCGCTAAGATTGGCGTGTATGATTTCCGTAGACACTTCCGTAACATTGAAAAACAGTTTGAGGATGAAACCACCGAAATTACCGAACAGGTTGAGGAAGACGACTTTTTGCGGCAAGATCCACTACTGAAACAGGTGTTGATTCAGCGGAGCCGTAAGTACATCAAAGATGCTGAGATGGCATCTGGAACGCATATCCTCTTTCCGGAGCGCGTTATAGAACCTACGGTTGACTATTCGCTGCGCCGCGTTTATGGAACCCTCTATGACGAATTACGGAAAGCTTTTGATCGACATAATCCGTTTCTGAATCTGGCAGTCTATAACACTGTCAAGTATCACAGAAACCCAGAGAGACGGATTGAACAACGCGAAAAACAAATTATCGGTCTCATCCGTACGCTTGTCCTCAAACGTTTGGAAAGTTCATGGCGAGCGTTTGAGGCGACTATTGAGAACCTACTCCTTAAGATGGCGGAGTGGCTCAAAAAGCACGCCCCTGAAAGTTTTGAGATGTGGGAAGGGACGAATCGGAGATGGTGGAAGGTTGTTCAAGAACACATTCAAAAAAGACTTCAAGATGATGAAATCCTGCCGGAACGATCTCAGGGGTATGAAATTCCGCATGAAGACCTGCAGAGGCATATTACATCGCACCCTTTTGAAGAGGAAAACGACCTCGCGTCGGTTGAGGAGGAAGACGTTTTCGTTCCAGAAGATCATGATGTGAATAGGTTATTTAACGACGTTTTAGAGGATATGAATTTCTTGACAGTGCTACTCAGTAAGATCTATAGATCTTTTTATGCTGACGAGTTAGCTAGCGAGCCAGACACGGAAAAAGATGATAAACTCCAGCAGCTGCTAAACCTATTAAAAAAGCATCCGAATGAGAAGTTACTCATTTTTACAGAATTCTGCGATACTGCTCGGTATCTCTACACCCAACTACAGCATGCTGGTTTTACGCATCTCGCTCAAATTGACAGCCAGCGTAATGTGAACCGAGAGGAGATTATAGAACGATTTTCGCCATGTTACAACAACAAATCTCCTGAAAGTGTTGTACCGGTTCAGACGCTTATCACGACAGATGTCCTTGCTGAAGGTCTCAACCTCCAAGATGCGTCTATCATCGTCAATTACGATCTGCATTGGAATCCGGTCCGCCTCATGCAACGCATCGGCAGATTAGATCGACGGCTTGACCCACAAATTGAAGCGAAACTCAACAGAACGAATCCAACTGTTCATGTCTGGAATTTCTTACCACCTGACGAGTTAGAAGACATCCTCAAACTTCGAGAACGGGTTGATGGTAAAATTCTTCGTATCAGTCGAACACTCGGTATTGAAGGAAGGTT
Source organism: Candidatus Poribacteria bacterium (assembly GCA_012270875.1). Classification (GTDB taxonomy): domain Bacteria; phylum Poribacteria; class WGA-4E; order WGA-4E; family WGA-3G; genus WGA-3G. The sequence continues at coordinate 49,414 of JAAXHI010000125.1, forward strand.
CGTTTCACCTGATGACGATGATGAAACGCTCCGTTTGTTCAATGAGCGTTATGAGGGCACAGAAAGCGTTGAGGAACTGATGAACCTTGAACGGCAACGTATCTCTGAGTCAAATCCTAAGTTGTGGCGGCAACT
>JAAXHI010000494.1:0-4591 GCA_012270875.1 Candidatus Poribacteria bacterium
TTTTAAATGATGTTGTTACGGCACGTTGGCGCGTGCCTACTACTTTTAAATGATGTTGTTACGGCACGTCGGTGCGTGCCTACTACTTTTAAATGGATCCTTTCTACTTCGTTAGCAACATCGGTGAACTTTATGTTCCCGCTGAATATCGAGATATAGTTTTCGCGCGCGCACGCGCCAAATTGTTCGCGCATCAAGAGTTGGGACACCTCAACCGGATTTTCACGCACATTCGGCACGGTGGTGTTGCCGTTGTAGAGGGGGAATGGGAGCAAATCTTGGTGCTGATGGCGTATATCCAACGCCACAAACAGGACTTGGTCCAACAACCTGATCGTAACGCTAAACGACGGGATCGGAGAGATTCGCACCGCAGATCTGCAAGCAGCGCGCTGAAAGAAGCCTTAGCGCGACTCATGTGCTGGGCAGACGCTGACGGAATCTTACAAGTCGAACCCACCCCTGTCCTTCCTTACCTATTGGAACTTGCCGGTGAGCCGACTGGCGTGAATGAAGGCAAACCTTTTCTCCTGCCCCTCATAAAGATTCAACAGATTCAAGACGCACTCGCGGAGGTCTACCCTATCCGTGCGCTTGATGCTTCGCTTGTCGCTTCCGAAAACGTGCTCGCGCCGCGTTCCCAAGAGACAATAGAATGCTTTCAGGAAGCGTTGCAACATATCCGTGGCGCGGGTGCACCTAAAAAAGTTGCTGACATCGGGTGTGGCAGTGGATGTTTGACTCTGTTAGCGCGACAGGAATTGGGTGAACAGACTGAGCTCTACGCCTCCGACCTACTCCCCGAAGCAATCGCGACAACGAAATTGAACCTCCAACGCCTCCTTCCAGATTCAGACGCTATACAGGTTATGCCTGCTGGCGACCTGTTTGCTCCGTTTACTTCCTATCAATTTGATGTTGTTATCTTCAATGCCCCGTGGGTTGTTGCTCGCGTACGCAACCGCGCCGAACTCGCTATCCACGACGAAAAACAGGAGACGGTGAAACGGTTTTTTACACAAGTCTCAGATTTCCTGAAGCCTGATGGTGCTATTTTGTTGGGTTATGCAGATGCTTCTGGTCCGAAGGCGATTGGGAATCTGGAGGCGATCATTGCAGAAGCCGGTTTCACGGTGGATGCCGTCTTTAAAAGGCGGATTGCGACGCATCGGTCGAAACGGAAGTGGGAGCAGATTCGGGTATATATCTTACACCAGAGATAGAGGTATCAAATTTCCCAGTTGATTTTGTGGAAAACGGTTTTTATGCTTTGCTTAAATATTACTTTTTATATTGACAAGCAACCGCGGAAATGGTATGCTGAGAAAAATCTATCTGTGGAGGTTGTAAACTTGAGCACAACAGATTACCGGAACCAAGAAGCACTCAATGGGGCACTGAATATATACCGCACTTACATGCGCGCGTTTATTATTACTCACTTAAGGAAGATTCCGAATACGAACGTTGAGGACGTAGTTATTGATTCTGTGAATGATCGGCGAGCTGGCGAAATTGATCGAAGCCTGAACGAATCTGACCGCGATATTAGATCCCTAATTGACATTGACGATTTTCCGCTTCTTATTAATGCGAATTGGGAAGATGCTTTTGAAGGGCCTCTTAACGATGACAGAGATTTTCGGAATCAACTCTGGCTCATAAAAACCTGTAGAGACCAGAGTTGGGCACATCCGCCTGAAGGGGATGCTGAATCCGAAGGTACTCGGGCATATTTGTTTCTTATTACTGATGTGCTTCGCAAAATCAGAAAACCGGATAAACAATCTGAGGTCGAGGCTATCCGGGATGAGCTCTTTCCTGATACGGCGGAACGCCTCGAAAAAGCAGAGGAAGACAATGTAAAATATAAAAAATCGCTTGCAGAGGCGGAAAAACGCTTGGCAACTGCGGAGTCAGAAAAAAACAAGTACGTAGAAAAGAACGCAGCACTTTCAAAACAGGTAGATGAGAAAGAGAGCCAACGTAAAAAATTAGATAGGCAACTAAAGGGAAAAAGGACACAGAACGATAAATATAAGAAAGATATTGCTGGCGCGAAACAACGTTTAAAAGAATCCGAAGCAGCACAAGCTGACTATAAAAACCGTCTTGAAACTAAATTGAAAGAACTAAAAGATACAGAAGTGGAGAAAAACGACTACAAGGAACGCTTTGAAACAACATCAAAAGAACTGGAGGAAGCGAAAACAGAATGGCAAGCGTGTGAGGATAATCTCAAGGCTAAGTCGGATCAGCTGGAAGATGCTGTGGGAGCTTGGATGACATCTATGGAAAGCCTCACCGCTATGCGAAAACTTTTCATGACAGCAACAATTGGGGAACCGAAAATTCAAGCCGTATTCCCTCCTATTGAAACTGATGCTATTGTCCGTATACTTGATCGACGAAACGTAGACAAGAAAAATTTCCTTTTAGCTCTGTTGAAACAAAAGCAACCCACTATCATTTATGTTCAAAGTGAAGAGAGAATTGATCAGTTGTTGACACTTGTTGGACCAGAGAAAGCAGATGTTATCGGAAAGTGTAATGAACGAACCTCTGAGGCAGAGGAAAAAGAGATTTTGGGAAAACTTGAAAATGGGGAATTGATTGCTGTTGTTTCAAATACTGCATTTTCTACATTGGCTGCAGCACATTGTATTGAACACTTTGTTTTCTGCCACCTTGTTCCGGGTTTAGATGAATTCTACAAACAATGTGAACCTGCTTTTACATCGGGGAAAAATACTTATCTACATCTTATCTATAATGGGAAAGAAGATATTAAAGGGTTAAATCTGTTTTTAGAACAAGAACCGCCAGATCGCGAAAAATTAGGAGAACACTATAGAGAGTTGAAAAAACATGTTGCGGAGAATCGGGATTTCAACGAACATGTGAAGACTGATGTTGATTTGAAGATATTAAAACTGCAGTTTGAGACGATGCTTACTATCTTTGAGGAATTGAGATTGCTTGAGCAAAATGAGGGTTGGATAAAATTTTTGCCCACTCCTTCAAAAGAGAATTCTTTATATAATTCCGAAACCTATTGTGACATAGTAGAAAAACTGAAACAGGAAATAGTGGATTTTTATCTCAAGCAGCCGATTGAACAAATTTGGGAGATACTCCTGAAAGAACTGAATGTAGATAATGAGCAAATATTAGAGGCAAGTAATATCCACGAGGTGCGCGCTTTTCAAGATGCTATCAGGGATTCAGAGGCACAGTCTAAGCCATCCACAGATGCGGTTGAAGATGACGATACAGTGGATAACGAAGATGCAGAGGCGAAGCCTATGTCCTCAATAGCGGAGCGCTACGTTACGGAGACAACTGAGGAGTACCGGAACTCACTTGCGGTCCAGATCGCGGAAATGCGTATAAACGCAACGGGTTCCAGACCCATCGCATGGGAAAAAATCCGCGAGGAGTTCGGTCTCCATAACGACCAGTTCTATGAGGTCATTAGGTTGTCAAAGGGCTACAGAGACGCGGTTATCGCTCGGATTAAGACGCTCAAAGCCCAAGAGGGTGGTTGGGAGTACAACGGCAAACTCGGTAGACTAACCGGAATTGACAATATCGAGGATTTTCTCAAGTAAACCACTTTTGGGGACAGAAAAATGAAATTTATTTGTTATCTAAACAAATATGTGGTATAATTGCCGAAGTGTAAATAAAGACGAAAACATGGCACTCGGTAATTGGTTGTATGCGAAATGAAAGGAACATTGAGTTGGAATGGCCAGACTTTTATCCAGAGAATTGCCCACCTGCGGGAGCCGAACCCGCTTCCGGTACAGTTTACCGGCTTGTCGTCCACGATCCAGCACAAGAGGAGGATTTCAAAACACCCTTTGAAGAAAACCCAAGAAGATTTAATAACAAACCAGATATCAAAAACTGTGGACTTTCTGTCCATACAAATATACAGGATAGCGAGCAACTCAAGAAGGCGATGAAGGTGGTCCCGAGATTCAGAAACAGCCAAATTGCTGAAGGTGAGCTCAATCCAACGCTTGGATTGATTCAACATACACCGTCATCAAAATATAAATCTCATCATTCTTGGTGGGTGCCTATTGGGGCAGAACCTTGGGTTGTTTTTAAGATAATAAGCGGATAAGGAAGTAAACGATAATTGTGAAAGGAGGCAAATGATGGCGGATATACTTAATATTACAGGTTTAGGCAGACTCGAAATTGTAGAAACCTATGTATATTACGATCAACCTGTCCTCTTTTCTTGCAAAAGTGCGACAGGTCATCTTTACCTTGCTGTGGCGACTGATAAAAACGATGAACGTGAAACTTGGCTCTATGTTGGGGTTTCCGCTAAACGCCTCAACCTCATACGGTCTGGTGCAATTGATCTCCACGACGCATTTGCTGAACCTGAAGATGGTTTTTTGCTCCAAGAAATAATTCCATACGATAACCAAACCCAACCGCGGCTGGAATCGATCCAGCCAGATCAGGTCTCTGAGGATATGCTTCCGGTGCCGGGTGAATGTCTTGATCTTGAAATTGAAACACTTCCTATACTAAGCGATGCGGAAGAAATAGCAAAGTCCAGAAATCA
>JAAXHI010000494.1:4597-10770 GCA_012270875.1 Candidatus Poribacteria bacterium
GTATAGAAATAGACACTGCTTGCGACCGACTCGTCTTCCATCAATTGTCTATAGCATTAAGAATATTCTGCAGGAACCTATCTTTCGGCATTGCTCCTGTGAAACGTCCGATAACCTCTCCATCTCGAAATACGATATAAGTTGGGGTGGCTCGGATTTGATACCTTTGTGGTATTACATTACTTTCATCAAGGTCGATCCTTGCAATCGTGAAGGTGTCTTGGTGCTCTAATCCGACTTCGGAGACAACTGGCTCCATCATACGGCAGAAGGGTCACCATTCCGCATAAAACTCAACCACGACAGGGAGTTCCGATTCGAGGACAACTGTATCGAATGTCGCATCGTCCACGAGAATCGGGATCTCTGGGGACTCATCGACAGGCGGGAACGTAATCGTGTAACCGATCTCATTACCCGCAGCGTCGATGACATTCACCTCAATAACATAGGTAAACCCACTCTCCAGTGCTTTCGCGTAGCGGCGTTCGACAATCCCTTTATTGCCCTCAATTTCACTCGACCAACCGACATTGGTTCCCCCTGCTGTGAAGAGTATAGCCTGACCAATTACCGCTTCGTTGAAAGTAATTTCAAACCGTGTCGTGTTTTGCGTCGGTTTCGGCTCAATGTTGCCGTCGCTATCCATGGCGATTACATTCGTAATCTGAGGCGGCTCAGTATCAGGTGTAATCTGAGGCGGCTCAGGATCAGGTTCGCGAACGGTATACCGGAGCGTTTGTGTGCCATCTGCCCAAGTGACGACCAGAACAAGCATCCCCGGCTCAAAGGGACCCGATAGTGTCACTGTGTTATCAACGACCGTTGCGACGCCTGTACTGGTGGTAAAGGCTTCTGGCGGATTATCGAAAGTGAGGACGATTGTATCGTCAATCTCCAGCTGCGATTCAGGTACTGGGTCCGCACTGACGAACACCGCAGGCGGCCTGACAACTTCGCCAAGATGGTTCGCGACAAACACCAAGTCAAGAATATTGACAGTACCATCCGCGTTGACATCTGAGTTCAGAGGCTGATCTGCGGTGGATGTCGCGCCCAAGTCCGCGGCGATCCGTACCAGATCAAGGATGCTTATCGTTCCATCAGCATTGACATCAGCTGCCCTCAAGGTGTCAATATCCGTCCCGTCTTCGGCGTAACTTGCTGCTAAAACGGATAGTGTTAAACTGAGTATTAGCAATGAACAGATCAATTTTTTCATCGGTTTCTCTCCTTTAAATTAGGGCTTGCCCAGTTGACTCATAACCCCTTTATCTATACACCTATCCTCTCACAGAAGGCAAACCGTAGGGGTGAGGTCCCCTCGTCCGCCTGAAAGAGTGCGCAAGTCCTTTCAAAATCTACGATAGTATAACTAACGGAAGTTGCTACCTCTAAGTTTTTAGACATCGAAACTCTACATAGCACAATCTGGAAGATTATGCTACATAGGTGGCAACTTAGGTTATAACCATAGAAAATATTATTTTGCTATCAACATCTTACGCGTGGCAGTGAAATCGCCTGCGGTGAGCGTATAGAAATACACGCCGCTTGCCACCGACTCGCCTTGTGCGTTCTTGCCATCCCAATACGCCGCACGGCTTTTGCTCTGATACATGCCTGGGCGTTGATGCCCTAAATCCAAATCTCGCACCACGCGCCCTTGGATGTCGTATATCTTCAGTGTCACATCGGCAGGGGTTGCCAACTGATAGGGTATCCACGTCTCGGGGTTGAACGGATTTGGGTAGTTCGGCAAGAGTGCCGTCTCTTTCGGTGTGAAAGCTGCGAGCAGCTGCTCAAGGAAGCTGATACCTCTTAGGGAAGTTGCATCAGTAAGGTCTGCTTGTTGTGCTTGTGTGAGCCAGTGCTGCACTTCTGCCTGTGTGAGGTGCGCTGTGCCTTGTTGCCGCAGGGCAGCAGGTGCCGCGGCGACTTCACTCAATGCTGCGGCGACGGCGACGAGGTCTTGGATGTTGACTTCACCATCACCGTTGACATCGGCATCATTTTCGCCTGTCTGCCCAAGGCTGGACGATACCAAAACGAGGTCTTGAATATTAACCTCACCATCACCATTGACATCCGCTGTGAGTCTTTCTGGTGCCGCGGTTGTGGGTTTGAGTTCCCACAGAAGCACAGTGCCGTCCTCACTCCCGCTTGCGAGTGTAGAGCCATCGGGACTAAACACTACGCTTTCGACAAAATCCGTATGCCCCGTGAGCGTGCGGAGATGGCTACCTGTGTCGGTATCCCATAGACGGATTTCTCTCCCACTCCTGCTTGCGATAGTGTTTCCATCTGGACTAAACACTACGCTATAGGTCGCCGACGTATTCTCCAGAGTGCGTGTGTTTCTGCCCGTATTGGTATCCCACAGATGGACGATGCCGTCCTCACTTCCGCTTGCGATAGTGTTTCCATCTGGACTAAACGCTACGCTATAGACCCAATTCGTATGCCCTTTGAGCGTTTGGATGTTTCTGCCCGTGTCGGTATCCCACAGACGGACGATATTATCATCCCCACTTCCGCTTGCGATAGTGTTTCCATCTGGACTAAACGCTACGCTTGAGACATTACCCGTATGCCACAGCGTGCGAAGTTGGCTGCCTGTGTCGGCATCCCACAGACGGACGGTTTTATCCGAACTCCCGGTTGCGATAGTGTTTCCATCGGGACTAAACACTACGCTTGAAACATAACCCGTATGCCCAGTGAGTAAGTTCGGAGCGGGCTGCCTGTGTCGGTAGCTCAGATGAATGGCACCGCCACTCCCGGTTGCGATAGTGTTTCCATCGGGACTAAACGCTACGCCATCGGCCACTCCCGGAAGCCCCGTGAGCGTTTGTGTATGTTTACCTGTGTCAGCATCCCATAGATGAATTTTTTGCCAACTCCCGGTTGCGATAATGTTTCCATCGGGACGAAACGCTACGCTTGTGACATGAGCCGTATGCCTTTCAAGGGTGTTGAGGTGTTTGCCCGTGCTGACCTCCCATAAACGGAGGGTGCCGTCGTTACTCCCACTTGCGAGCGTCTTACCATCTGGACGAAACGCTACGCTTTCGACCCAACTCGTATGCCCCGTGAACGTGCGGAGATGGCTGCCTGTGTCGGCATCCCACAGACGGATAGTGTCGAAAGTGAGGACACCATCTTCAAAAGTGTAGCGAGCATCAGCCCCGGTTGCGATAATTTTTCCATCGGGACTAAACGCTACGCTATTGATCCCCCTCGTATGCCCTGTGAGCGTGCGGAGTTGGCTGCCTGTGTCGGCATCCCACAGACGGACGGTTTTATCCGAACTCCCTGTTGCGATAGTTTTTCCATCGGGACTAAACGCTACGCTATAGACCTGCCTCGTATGCCCCGTGAGCGTTTGGATGTTTCTGCCTGTGTCGGTATTCCACAGACGGACGATATTATCACCCCCACCGCCGCTTGCGAGTGTAGAGCCATCTGGACTAAACGCTACGCTTTCGACCCTCCACATATGCCCCGTGAGCGTTTGGATGTTTCTGCCTGTGTCGGCATCCCACAGACGGGCGGTTCTATCCCGACTCCCGCTTGCGATAGTTTTTCCATCGGGACTAAACGCTACGCTTTCGACATCAAGCGTATGCCCTATGAGTAGGTCGAGTTCTTCACCCGTCTGCACATCGTAAATCCAAACACCGATGGTACTCGCAACTGCCAAACGCGTCCCATCAGGAGAATACGCAATTTCGTTTATTCCCCCTTTACCGAGGCGCATTTTGGCCCCTGCGGGTAAACCCCATTCTGACGTATTGGCAGCATACGTGTGCGGTAGTAAAGTGAAAAGTGTAAACAGTATCAGTGTCCAAACCAAAGTTATTTTTTTCATAATAGAACACTCCTTTTTGGCATGGGTTGGGCGGTTCGGAAACCGCCCAGCCTATAGTGCGCGCTTTCAATCGGCTATCCTACTTCCGTATCAGGAGTTTCCGCGTTGCAGTAAAATCGCCTGCAGTTAGGGTGTAGAAATACACGCCGCTTGCGACGGGTTCACCGACTGTGTTTCTGCCGTCCCAATACGCCGCACGGCTCCGAGTGTGATACATCCCCGCACGCTGATGCCCTAAATCCAAATCCCGCACGACGCGCCCTTGGATGTCGTATATTGTTAGTGTCACATTCGCAGGGGTTGCTAACTGATACGGTATCCACGTTTCTGGGTTGAACGGGTTCGGGTAGTTCGGCAAAAGTGCCGTCTCTTTCGGTATCATTGCAGATAGCAGCTGCTCCAAGAAGCGGATACCTCTTACGGAAGTTGCATCTGTGAGGTTTGCTTGTTGTGCCGCCGTGAGCCAATGCTGCACTTCTTCCTGTGTGAGGTGCGCTGCGCCTTGTTGACGCAGGGCAGCAGGTGCCGCAGCGACTTCACCGATTGCAGCAGCGACGGCGACGAGGTCTTGGATGTTGACTTCACCATCACCATTGACATCCGCCCTATTTTCTCCTATGTCTAATCCTACTGACTCTAATGCGGCTGCCTTAGAAACAGCGACGAGGTCTCGGATGTCGACTATACCATCACCATTGACATCCTCAGGGAGTCCTGTATCTTCAATATCTGCCAATTGTGTCGTCTGTAAGAACCGTGCAACGCTTGTTTCCATTATCAAATTGATTTCGTCTTTGTTCAATGCCGTGGAGAAGACGGCGTAATCGTCTATTAGACCGGCAAAAGTCTCGCCAGAGGTATACCGACTACCAATACTGTAAGTGGTGTTTCCACCATCGGTTTGTTGGAAGTTTGTCTCAGCGACGACTTCGCCATTGGCATAAATCCGAAATTTATCACCGTCGTTTGTGACAGCAACGTGTATCCATTCATCGGCTTTAACGAGCCCGGGCTCGGTTTCACAGAGATGCTCCCATGACCACTGGCCATTAATACGTGCCCGCCAAGAGATGCCACCTTCGTCTCCGATAATGAAGAGGGTGTTATGACCGGCACCTATCGGATTACTCCGCCAGACGTGTCCGTAACGAGTTCCCGCCTTCGGATAAATCCAAGCAGCAAGTGTGAATGGATCCGCTTTGAAGAGATCACCGTGGAGTGAGTCGGAGGCTTCCATTTCGACATAGACCCCATTATTGAGTGCTATAGCGTCTCCAAATTTACCTTCAACATAGTTGGCTGTGCCTTTTATTTCGCCGTGGTTATCATTGCCAGATGCGTCTTTTGCGTTCCCATCAAATGGAAAATACGCCACTGTGGTTGTATTGGTGGGTACAACTTTAGGCGGGATGGGGACAACAACTGGTTCTATCGGTTGTGTTGAAGCACCCGTAAAACGGACAGGCATATTTCCTGGGTTATGAACGTCAAGGTAAAGGGCCCCACTTAAACCACCTTGATTGGTGGAGAGATAGGAACCAGCGATTTTTCGGTAATTCGATCCCCGCTGAACATTAGGATCGTTACTGTTAGTGGTATCCGCCAGAATACGATCAGGATGGGTGCCGACTTGGTTGATGAGTTTCAATTCCAAAATATGGCGACTTTCCCACGAAATTGCAGCTACATAATCAACATGGTTAGGTATGGTATTCGGTGAATAATTGTTTTCAGCGTTTAAGTAACCATCCGGAAACTTATACCCGACCAAGGCAGGCGTAATTTTAAAACGCCTTGTGGTGCCCGGGTTCACCTCGTCGCCGAAGATGATCTTATCCGCTCTGACGAGCCCAGCACCGTATTCATTATCAGGTGTTAGGGGTATCGGTCTACCGCGCTCTGCCCCACGTACTATTGCGGATTTAACCTCGTTAGGACTGAAATTCCACTCGCCAGCACTGTTTTTACCAACAGCATCAAGAATTAACGCTGCAACGCCAGCAACATGGGGGGCAGCCATACTTGTCCCTCTAGCCTCCTCAGTAAATGGAAAACAAGAAGTTTTCGTCAAAACTTTACCCGGAGCCACTACTTCCGGTTTAATTAATTCCGTATCAGTGGGGCCTCTACTGGTATCAGAGGGGCCTCTACTGGAATACTTAGTTATAGAATTATCTGAATGCACAGGATCATTTAGATACACAGCACCCACCGTGATAACTTTCGGACTGTATCCAGGGACACCGACTGTTTTATCACTACTAGGCGATTTAAAATAACTGAGGGTGGTTCATAAATGATT
>JAAXHI010000023.1:0-491 GCA_012270875.1 Candidatus Poribacteria bacterium
GGTTGCTACGGTGACCCGTTGGTTCGGACACCTCATCTTGATAGCCTCGCTGCTGAAGGGGTCGTACTTGAAAACGTCTATTGCCCGTCCCCGATCTGTGTGCCGTCCCGGATGTCGATGCTGAGCGGACGCTATCCGCACGAAAACGCCGTGTGGACGAACAGCCATATCCTCGATTCTGGGATACCGACGTTCGCGCATGCGATGGGTGCCGCGGGGTATCAACCGGTGCTTATCGGACGGATGCATGCCTTGGGACCGGATCAGCTGCACGGATATGCTGAACGGCTCGTCGGTGACCACGGACCGAACTATCACGGTGGAGGTGGCGTTGATCACGACGAACTCTCTGGGACAGCGGGACCGGCGCGTGTGAGTCTCGAAAAGTCAGGCGCGGGACAGAGCGCATATCAGGTACACGACGAGGATGTGACGGCAGCAACCGTCGATTATCTCAACCGACTCGGTGTCCAGAAACGGGCAGGACTTTT
>JAAXHI010000023.1:530-19205 GCA_012270875.1 Candidatus Poribacteria bacterium
GAACTTTATGAAGGACGGATGCCGATGCCCGAAAACCCTGAACCTTATTCAGAGGCGTTGCATCCGCACTTCCGGTGGTGGCGCGAGAAGTGCGGTATCGTTGAGGTCTCCGATGCTGAGATTCTCCGCGCACGCACGGCGTATTGGGCACTCGTCACGCGGATGGACGTGATGATTGGGCAGATATTGACGGCACTCCGAGAGAACGGGTTAGATGAGAACACACTCATCCTTTATAGTTCGGATCACGGCGAACAGGTCGGTGAACACGGACTTTGGTGGAAACAGACGTTCTATGAGCATTCGGTAAAAGTACCTGCGATTTTATCGTGGCGCGGCACATTACCGGAAGGTGTGCGGTGCGATCGCGTCGTCAGTGCGTTGGATCTGAATGCGACGATGCTGGATGCACTCGGCGCACCGGCACTGCCACATTCTCGCGGACGGAGTGCGCTGCCCCTGCTTCGTGGCGAGAACACAGCTTGGGAAGATATTGCTTTCTCTGAATACTGTACCGATGATGGGTGCTATCACCGGATGGTTCGCGATGAAGAATGGAAGCTGAATTACTATCACGGGCAACCTTCGCAGCTTTTCAACCTGAAGGAAGACCCAAACGAATTGCGGGACCGAGCAGACGATCCGACGTGCAAGAATATTTTGACGGAATTAACGCAGAAGGTATTAGATGGCTGGGACCCTGAGCGGGTTGCAGCGCAGATGGCAGCGAAACGTGCAGACACACAACTCCTCGGTAGATGGGGACGGAATACACAACCGGCGGATCAATACCGGTGGAATTTATTACCAGAAATGGATTATTTGGATTGAGGGGGAAAATGAAAAATCCTAAGCTTGTCGTTGGACACCTTATGAACGATCAATTGTTTGTCAAATCAGTTACAACTTCAAAACATCTTGATTGGCTCAAGCAGTTGGATTCGGAAGAACTTGTTGAGTTTTTCGCTGAATTGCTCAGGTTGGTAACGCAAATCTCAGACGGAAAGAAGGACGCCGAGACGCTTTCGGTTTTTCTTTCCGAATGGCATGAAACCGCGTTACTCAATTCAGAGCCGGAGGTTTTGGAGGATATTCTTGAGGGAGAAAAAGAATTAGCTGCTGGTGGTGGGAGATCATGGCCTCTGATCAAGAAGGAGATTGGGTTGTGAATCACCAGCGGTACACACTTGAACCTCTTCCGAGCAAAGTCGAAAATTTTATTAAACGATCAGATCGAGAAACACAAGAGCGAATTAATTTTTCTTTTGAGTATATCTGTAATTCTCCATTTCGGCACGAAAATCCAACAACAATTAAAAAACTGCGTAGTAAAAAAAAAGGATTCTATCGCTATCGAGTAGGAGTTATCCGTTTTATTTATCGTGTTGACAGAAGCAACCGTCTAATCCGAATTGTGCAAATTGACAATCGGGGTGATATTTTTTGACCATAACCGTTTATGTAAGAGGAGAACAACATGGCAAACAGTCCGATACTTAAAGGTGAACGTTTTAGCGAAGAGAAAACGAAACAAATTGCCGAGCAATTTTTCCGTGATGGATACGTCCATATTCCAGGGGTGCTGACGGAAGGTGAAGTAACTGCGCTACGGGAGAAGTCGGACGAACTTTTTGCGGACCCGGAACTTATGGAACTAACCAATCCAGAGCTTGCGGATGTTAGGTATATCCAGATGGGTGCGCATGCTGAATCCAAGGAATCGCTCCCTTTCGTTTTGCGGAACACAATTGAATTAGATCCGATCTTCCGAGATATGCTTCTCCGTGAACCGATTCTGAGTTTGGCAGAGGCGATCGTCGGTGAGAACTGCAAGTTTTGTGGGCAGAATGTGCTTCGGAATCTGCCCGGACTCTCGATTGACACGTGGCATGTGGACGGTTCGGTGCATTTTCCTGTTACCGAAGAGATGCCGCGCCATGACGCGCGTTTGCGGATGCCTGTGATGTGGTTTACCGTCCAGATGGCGTTGAACGATATTGATACCATAGAAGAGGGTCCGACGCAATACGTACCGGGTAGCCATTACTCCGGTAGGCATCCGAATAGCCAAGAGAATCCTGAGTTTGAAGGCAATAAGCCTGTCTCTATTTTGTGTAAGGCGGGGGATATTTACCTACAGGACCCACAATGCTGGCACCGCGGTGCGCCGAACTTGTCTAACAAAACGCGCTATATCATACAATCGCAGTATGCGGCGTATTGGGCGTATTGGCGGTTTAGCCTCTGTAATGGGGTACCTGTGCCTGAAGAGGTGATGCAAGATGCAGATGACCGGTTGATGCGCCTTTTAGGTCGTCCACGGGTGAGTGAATTGAATTAGTTGCCTAAAAACAGAAGAGTCTCGTAGGTTGGGTTGAGCGGACATCACCAAACCGATGGTATAAAAGAAATGCTGCTCTGTTCATATACACTACATCCGAAGATACATAGCGAAACCCAAAGATTTTCTCTGCCAGAGGTATGGCGGTATAAAGTTGGGTGTCACTACGTTTTTGTATGTTTGATGATATATTGTATTTGACGTGTGTTTAGGAACGCAACGGACTTATCAGAAGCGTTCAACCCAACCTACGGGACATCTTCCCTGTAAACCTCTTTGTAGCGTTGATTGTTTAAACGGCTAAGAGTATCCAAACAATTAGTCATCAAAGAGGGGAACATACAGATGAAGCGACAACGGATATTATCAGTTATTTGGATTGCCACAACGGTATTCTGCATCGTTTTGGTGCCGCAACTCAGAGCAGATGAGCACGCTAAACCTAACGAAATTGGTTGGGTGCAAACCAACGGTCCTTACGGTGGAAATATTCGCTCGTTCTATGCTGCTTCTAAAGGTGTGCTACTTGCTGGAACATGGGGTGCGGGCATCTTCCGTTCAACGAATCGTGGCAATACTTGGACACCGGTCAATACTGGATTAGCCTACGAACCCGGAGAGGGTTTTGTATACGTTGAAGTCTTCGCACAAAAGGGGGAGGTGCTTTACGTTGGCACACAGGGTGGTTTATACGCCTCAACCGATGGTAGCAACACATGGCATCACGTTCCAAACTTCCGAAAGTCTGAATCCATCAGCGGTATTGTGGTTATTGGTGACCGGATATACGTTAGCACCTTAAATACGGGGGTTTGGTATTCAGATGATGGTGATTCATGGCTGCAGGTGAACAATGGGTTCGGACCTAAGTCGGTTCGCGAACTTTCGAGTGTAGGGACAACGCTTATCGCTGGCAGCGAGAACCGACTTTTTCGCAAAAGAGCGAATGAGGACGCATTGACCGCTATCAACGATGATTTTTTTGTGCAGCAGATTGAGTCACTTGCGGTTATGGATGACCTGCTCTACGTAGGCGCGTATACAAGCGAAGGGGAACTTTTTAAATCTAAGGACGAAGGGGATTCATTGACCGGCATCACCCCAGAAAATATAGGGAATCCCGTTATAGCGTTAGCTGCCTTTGGTGCAACTGTGTACGCCGGGATGTATGGCAGTGGGATTTTCCGTTCGGACGATGGCGGCGATTCTTGGGTAGCAGTCAACGAGGGGTTGACAGTGACAGACCAGAAGGTCTGTGCTTTGTTAGCAGTCAATGAAGACACTGTTTTCGCTGGGACTGCAGAGGGTGGCATCTTTCGCACAATGGACGGTGGCGATTCTTGGGTAGAAGTCAACACCGGATTGACGAATACAACGGTCGGCGAGTTGGCAGTTATTGGAAAGACAATTTACGCTGGAATGAGTGAAAGGCTTGTCCATTCAGTTAACGGTGGAGAATCGTGGCAACCGGTACAGATTTCTTCAATGCCGGGCGAATATCTATTTTCCACGTTATCGGTTTCGGACGGCGTGCTTTACGTAGGTGCCATTAGATTTGGCCCGCGTGACCAAGGTGGTGTCGTAGGCGGCGTTTTCCAGTTGGATGAACGGAACAACGCATTGGTTCAAGTTATCGCTAATAATGAGTTGACCGGAATTCAATATTTGGAGATTGTCGGGACGACTTTTTATATCGGCACCCAACGTGACGGGATCTATAAGTGGGAGAAAGACTCAGATCCGTGGATGACGGACCTTGGATTGAAAGGACACTTCATCACGGCGTTATCGGTGAATGGCGAGAATGTCTATGCTGGTACTGATCGTGGCGAAATTTATCGTTCGGAAAAGGCAGGAAAACCGTGGAGACTTGTCAATTCAACGGATATGGCAGGTAGTACAATATCGAGGCTGAAGTCGGTTGGATCAACGCTTTACGCATCCGCTTGGGGTAAGGGTGTCATCCGTTCCGTTAATGGTGGTGATTCTTGGACTCCTATAAACGATGGTTTAGATGATAGGGCAGTTTTGACAATGGTGACAGTTGGCACCCAACTTTATGTAGGTACTCATAGTAAAGGTGTTTTCCGGTGGATGGCAGATGAAAGATGGTGGGAACCGATCGGTTCCCTGCCTCGCCAGGTTATGTCGTTAGGTGCCCTTGACGGTTTTCTTTATGCTGGCACTGCCTATGGCGGTGTGTATAAGATTCAGGTTGAGGAGTAGGGTTAATTAGTGTGAACGGCACAGAGACTGTGCCTACTACTTTTAACAAGAGGAAAGGCTATGTGTGAAACACCACTTCATTACAGAACTATTACCGAGATCGCGGAGGAGATTGCTGCCAAGCAGCTATCGCCTGTGGATGTTACAGCTGCGATGCTGACGCGGATTGAACAACTTGACGGTCAATTGAAGAGTTACGCCACAGTGACAGCGGAGCAAGCGATGGCTGCTGCACAGAAAGCGGAACGGGAAATTAACGCCGGAACGTATCGCGGTCCCCTTCACGGGGTGCCAATCGCCGTGAAGGATCTCTGCTTCACGAAGGGAATCCCTACAAGGGGTGGCGTGGAAGTGCTCGCGGGACATGTGCCTGCGTTTGATGGCACGGTCATCACAAAACTCGCGGATGCGGGTGCGGTCCTGCTCGGTAAACTCAATCTGACGGAAGGTGCGATGGGCGGTTACAATCCGAATTTTACGATTCCGCAAAACCCGTGGAACTCGGATCGGTGGACAGGTTCCTCATCGAGCGGTTCGGGTGTCGCAACAGCGGCGGGGTTGTGTCTCGGTTCGCTCGGTAGCGATACAGGCGGTTCAATACGCTTCCCTTCGGCTGCATGCGGGGTCGTCGGGATAAAACCGACATGGGGTCGGGTGAGTCGTTACGGTGTCCTCGCGCTTGCTGAATCGATGGATCATGTCGGTCCGATGACGCGCAGTGTCGCGGATGCGGCGATTATGTTGGAGGCGATTGCTGGACCTGATCCGAACGATCCGACTTCTCTGCCGGATCCCGTGCCGAATATGCTTGAAGGGATAGGACAGGACCTCCAAGGTGTACGCGTTGGGTTCGATGAAAGTTATGCAACGCACGATATTGACACGGAACTCGCCGATGCGGTGCGCGCCGGTGTGGGAGTCCTTGCTAATCAAGGTGCTGAAATCGTTGAAGTGAAAATGCCGGATGTAGATGAATACGTCGCCGCATGGTCCACGCTGTGTGCGACTGAGGCGGTGGTGGCACACGCAGCCTTTTATCCGTTCCGACGCGATGCCTACGGTCCTTGGTTCCAAGGCTGGCTCGATATGGGAGCAAAGGTAACAGGCGCGGAATACGCAAAGGCGAACAACTTGAGAGCGGCGTGCACAGGACATCTCAGGAGAATATTCGCGGAGATTGATGTGTTGGTGTGTCCGTCGATGTCGGCACCACCACACGTCGTCACGCCAGAAATATTGTACGGACCCTACGACCCCCGGGACCGGGAACCGAAGTTCCAACGGTTTACCGTGCCGTTTGACTACAACGGCGCGCCGACGCTATCTGTGCCGTGCGGCATGAATAGCGAAGGACTTCCGTTGAGCATTCAGTTTGTCGGGAAGCACCTGACGGAGCCGTTGCTGTGTCAGGTTGGACACGCTTATGAACGCGCAACACCGTGGCACGATCTCCATCCTGATGTTTAAGCAAAATAATACCAAATCTGAAAATAAATTCGTATTTCAGTACCGTAGGTTGGGTTGAACGGTGTTAAGAAAGCATATGTTGGTCTGCCAATACCGTCAAATCCAACTTGTCGTCATATACAATCACAAACGTAGTGAAACCCAACTTCAGACCCTCAGGTGCCCGTAAACCGCAAAGGCGTTGGGTTTCTCTCGGTTTTCTGTTTGGTGTGCCATCTATAGTGTGGGTTGAGTCCTGTGTTAGTTTCCAGTGTTTTAGAGGTATCCGTTCAACCCAACCTACGGGACTGAGGCGCAATGAATTGCGCGACTACGAGCCAGTTTTCGCAAGGAGAAACGGTTATTCAGAAATGGTATAACATGCTATTTCTGTGGTAGGTGGTACCCCTCTTTTGTCGTTTGGATGCTGTAGAGACAATTTTCTGCCGTGATATAAAGCGTCTTGCTCGTCTTGCCGCGTCCGAAAGCGACGTTAGTCGGTTTATCCGGTGTCTCGACGTACGCCAGTTCCTCGCCTTCAGGCGTATAGACGTGAACGCCTTTTTGGGTTTCATCGCGCACGGCTACCCAAAGATTCCCTTCTGCATCGACGACCATCCCGTCTGGACCGTCTTCCGGTGCGTAATCTACAAGCGTTTTTCGGAAAGTCGCAGTGCCTTCGGGTGAGAGATCGTAGGCGAGGAGTGCCATATTTCCTTTACGCATCGGCACCTCATCAGGAAAACTTCCCATCGCGCCGTTGTCATGACTGATAACATAGAGGGTCTTCTGATCTGGAGAGACCGCCACGCCGTTAGGCTTNNAAGGGTTTTCCGTTATACAGTCCTGCGATAATCTCGCTTTTACCGGTCTGCATATCTGTCCGGGTAATCCTGCGTCCCCCGAAATCCGCGCCTTCTGCGATAACCAATCGACCTTGCGCGTCAAACTTCGTGCCATTTGACATCCCACTCGGAGAACGGAAAACGGTTGTTTCGCCAGTCTCAGGGTTGTATTTCATGATATTTCCGGCTTGCATATCCGTCTGATCTGTGAAGGTGATGTCGCTGAAATAGACCATTCCGTCTGGTGCGACGGAGACACCTTCCGTGAAATGTGCGCCGTTGAAGAGTTCTTTGAGTTCCGCGCCCGGTGCGATAATAGGGTCGCTGTTTGCAGCGTGTCCGATTAAAGTCGAGGCGAGTGCTACCCCTGCAGCAAGGGTTTGAGATATTTTTAGATTTGGCATATTTGATCTCCTTTGTTGTTAACTGCGCGTGTGAGAAAAGTATACGTCAGTTATGTCGCCTTGTCAACAGAAATTGCAAAAACATCAAGAACGACGCTACCCCATTGGATGCGGTCCGTGGGTTATCAAACCTTGTCGGGCATGTGCGTAGACGGCATCCTGAATCTCAAGGATACGCACAGCATCAGCAACCGTCGGCTCGAACGTGTCGCCGTCACGGATTGCGTCGAATGCTTTTTCCATTATCCCCTGTATCCTTGCACCGTGTGAAATATCCTCGCTGAACTGCACCCCCTCCGTTGTATGCACTTCAATCAAGGGTTCACCGTTGCGACCATACTGCTCAAATACCGATGCCTTCGTCCCAATGAATCGAAAGAAATGATCGCCACCGCGTGTGCCAGACGGGTAGTTGTAACCCGATTCGATGATGCCGGTGATCCCGCTTTCCGTGCGGAGTACACCGATACCACTATCCTCTATACCGCGGCTATACATGGCGTTGGACATAACCCCACCGACGACTGTTATTGGTTCGTCGCCGACAAACTGCAGGAATGTATCAATGCCGTGCGCTGCTTCGACTGCCCAACATCCACCACCGGATATACTCGGATCGCTGTGCCAGTAAGACGGGGTCGGATCGTAACGGGACGGGGGACCGTTGTTGAGTCTGCTATTATATAACGTTAGTTCCCCTAAACTGCCATCAGCGACCATCTCTTGGACGACGCTCACGATTCGGCTTGCGCGGTTCGGTAGCGTAAGCGCGCTGAAAACGCCGTGTTTTTCGGATGCCTCAGCGGCAGGACGCAACCGATCGGCACAATCGGCGAAGGGTTTATCTAAGAGGTAAGGGATACGCCGATCCACACATGCCTGGACGTGATCTCCCATCTCAATATGTTTCCCTGCGACGAGCACAGCGTCGGGTTTGCTTGCGTCAAGACATTCTCCTGCTGTCTCGAATCCGGGACATTGAAAGTCGTCCATCAACTGTTGTCGGGGAGCAGGTTCACTGTCCATAACGCCGACAATCTCGTGTCCGAGTCCGTGTGCCGTGCGTGCCATACTCCGTCCATGATGACTATACGAAAGCACTGCTAATTTCATTTTTTAATTATTCCTTGCGGTTCGGTGATGAAAAAAATTAGGGATACCCTTACTCTTTTTCTCTACCTGCCTAAGCGTCTGTGTTAAGCCAGCCACTTTCCTCGGAACACACATGGACAGATCCAAAAACGCTTTCTACGGGCGTTTATGGGTTTCTTTTTCAGGATCGTCACGTGACGATGAAGAAAGAGTTGTGACAATAACGTTAAAGTTGCGGAACCTGCTCAGGCATGTCTCACCCTTTATGAGACGGAATTCTGCTTATAAGATGTCCGTCAGCATAAATTATGGGGATCATGGTAGCGTTGGCACGCTCGAACTAAACGGTAATAACCCGCTGTTGCCCCTCTCTGTATCCTGAGGGCGTAATGCGAATCTCAATATCGCGGTTGAATCGATTCAGAAACGTCAACAGCCGTTCGACGCTATAATGATTAAACTTTCCTTTTTTCAGTCGTGAGATTTCAGGCTGCTTCACTCCGAGAATCTTCGCGGCTTCCGCTTGGGTGAGTTGACGATCTTCTATAATCTGAAACACTTCAAACCCAAGTTTCGCTTTGAGAAACAGTTCGTCGGCATCTGGCAAGTCTAAATCCTTAAACACATTGCCTGAACTCTTTTCAAATTTAATCTTCTTGCTCATAATTCTTCTCCAGTTCCTGCGCCATTCTGAGGCGTCTCTTGATAAGGTCTACCTCTTTCTTGGGGGTCTGAATGCCGCGCCTTGATTTTTTCTGAAAACAATGCAGCACATAAACCCTCTCTCCAATTTTCACGGCATACACGGCACGATACGTGTCCGTCCTATAATCCGCTCGGATCTCAAAAACCCCTGAGCCAACGCCCTTGAAGGGTTTTGCTGCAGGAGACATGCTTCCCGCCTGTGCAATAAACAAAGCGTCCCCTATATCCTTTTGAACGGACTGCGGAAATTCCTTCAGCTTTGCCTTAGAATCCCCGACCCATATAGCGTCTCTTAAGTTCAGTCTTTCGTGATCCATAATGTATTATAACCAAATGGATATAATATGTCAAGCTGATATTTCTCAAAAGTTATTGTAAATCAGTGATTATCAAGGTTCTTTGGGTGTTATTATATGAATCTGCGCATTTATGAAAAGACGCGAGTTCATTCGCCATCTTGAAAAGAATAGTTGCGAAAAGCAAGCGTTGATAAATCACAACCCAGACTTATCACTTATCACTATTATCTATAAAACGAATACATCTGCAAGCCTGTAAAGAGTCGAATGAGTACCCAAATCCCACCGATCATAAATTCACCGAGAATCAGTCCGAGAAAGAGCGGATATGCTTTGCGATACAAGCGAATCCCGCCGACTTTTAGCAATATCGTTTTGATGCCCCAACTCAGAAATATTGAGAACCAGAGTCTGCCGATCGTCGATCTTTCGCCAGCGACGAGATAACCCGCTGGATGGAAGGGCCAGAACGGAAAGATCGTCCGAAGCCACCAGAGAAAACCCGTGAAGAGCGCGCCGATACCTATGAAAGTCACGGCGGCAACATCGGTTTCCGTAGGGTGAGAGATCCACTTTTGCAGGAGATTGTATCCGCCTGTGCCGAGATCGCTGACGAGACCGATATTGTATCCGACGAGGAGGTATGCCCAAAACGATGCGAGAATTCCTACGACCGCCGCGAACATCATCGCTACAATCAGTCTACCGGAACGCATGCCTGACTCCTCCGCGAGTTTGAACCCTTCAAGGGTATGCGGCATCGGGTTGGCGCGGGAACCCCTGTTGAAGGTGAGATAGAGACGCATCATCGTCAGGCTACCGTGCGACAGGATTCGGGTGCCGAAGATGTCCGTAAGGATACCGTGCGGCGTTGCGTAAGTGCGGATCGTCGGTGGACCGACTTCGGCGCGGATACGGGTGAGGCTCATGGATAGCAGGTAGTAAATAAGGAAATAGAGACCGATTGTCCAGAGTGCCATGCCGCCTCGGTGTGAAAAGACGAATAGGAATATCAACCCACCCACTAATCCGAATGCTGCCCATCGATAACGCATCGGTTCTCGGCTGTCGTCAATTTCACCGGGTGCGTTGTATCCCCGAAAGATGTGCTTCGCGACTCGGAAGAAGAAGCGTCGTCCGCCCCAGAGCGCGAAGCAGGAGAGTACGAGGTAGCCACCCATTATCTGTTGCCAGTCGTAAGGGAACCCCGGCATAATATCGAGTCCAAGCGCGCTCCCGAATATCCGTTCCGCTTTCCAGAACCAATAGAAAAACCAGACTGAAAATGACATCTCTAACGGCATGAGGTAAGCGAGTCCGACGGCGAATGAACGGATATAGATAGGTGTCCAACCGATAGAATTCCACGGTTTTTGGGTGAAGTATTGACCGATCTCGGCGTGTCGTACGGGGATTTCGGGGATTTCGGGGAAGAGGACGTGTATACCGTTGATGAGGTTGATACCGCCAGCAATCGCGAATCCGAGCCACATCATTTTTGACTTGAAAAGTCGTCCGTCAAGCCTTGTCATCTCCAGTGGTAACTGTACAATCGGATAGGATAACCGTTCGCTCTCAATCCACTGCCTTCGGAGGAAAACGTCGATACAGATCATCACCCAGATAAGGACAGTCAGAAATACTGTCCACCAGAGAATCGGACGGAGCCATCCGAGCAGATGCTCTTTCCTATAAACAGTGCTTTCGCCGTCGTAAAGCAGCTTCAAGCTTGCTTCGTCGTTAGAGGTCAGCCATGCTGGCAGGTGTCGCCAGAAAAGTTGTTTCCACTCGTTTTCGGGGGTTGCGAACCAGTATCCATCGGAGATTGTCGGGATAACCGTTTGCATCATATCGTGTCCGGCAATCGCCGAGGAGAGCGAAAGCATTACGAAGACCGTGAGGAGTTCACCTTGTCTGAGTGCAAATCGCGGTAGAAATCGGTTTAACAGAAGATTGAGCGGGATGAGCAGCATCAACGTGATAATCACGTTGTAGATGAGCGACATCGTGGTCGGGAGGGTGCTCCAAAATTTGAGGTGGTTTGCCATGATGAAGTAGGTATTCACCGGAATCAATAGCAAACCGAGGGCGATGGCACGAAACGTTACGCCGGGATGGGATTTTTGGTTTTTCAATGTCGCGTCTGCCATAAAAAGAATGGCTTCAAGTGTAATACTGCGCCTTGTGCGAGTTAGTTGATAGTATCTTTATGCTTCACGTGTCTGGCTCGTTTTATGATGAGGTGTTTTCGTGTTTATTTGAAAATGGCGACAACAATAGAGATAATCAGCGCACCGATGGCACATCCGGTGACGATCCAACTTCGCATCCCCACAATTGCGCTTTGTTTACCTTTCAGTTCTGATATACCGTTCTCAACAGTGCGAAGCCGGGTATCCATTCCATCTAAACGCTGATCCACTCTATCTAAACGTTGATTGACTTCAGTAAAGCGTTGATTAACTTGATCGAAGCCGTCTTTCATTAACTGGTAGAGTTCTTCATTTGTCATTTTGTTTTTCCTATGTCTTTTTGCTAATTATCCCTACTCAAATTGGTTTTCCACAATAATTATACCACAATTCTTATTTTGCATCACCCTCTTTTTTCAATTTCCTTCTTGTACGCCAGTAGGCGAACTGGCGGAGATAGTAGCTTAGGTTTTTTTGGATTTTCTCGAACTCTGGCACGAATGGACATCTCCCGCCGAGGACAACTAACTCCGTCTTCGCACGGGTCATTGCGACATAGAAGACACGCCGCTCCTCGGTGAGTTCGCTATCACGACGCGGAAACCGTCGCTCCAACGTGTTGTGAATGAGGATAACTTTTTCCCACTCCCGTCCTTTCGCTTTGTGAATTGTCGTTACTTCCGGTGCTGCTGGATGGTTAGCAAGCATCGCTTGAATCTGATCGGTTTCGTAGTTGGTACGCGCTAAGATGGCGATTTCTTGTGATGCTTCTAACTCGCCTAATAAAGCAGCTGCGACGGTTTCAGGGGTTGTCGCTACGGTTTTTATGTGCTGTTGCATCGGATTGTAGGCGCGGAGGTCTTTGCGGATGCGGGGTGCGTTACGCTCAATCAACGCTCTGGCGTGTTCAACGATAGTCGATGTGGAGCGATAATTGCGTGTGATTTCATATTTTGTTACATCTCCTCGGTCGGTGAATTTCAGCATAATCTCTGAATTACCGCCGCGGAATCCGTAGATCGCCTGATCATCGTCACCAACGGCAAAAAGATTTTCGGATAGAAGTTCAATCAATCGGAAATCGGCGGGTACAATATCTTGGAATTCGTCAACGAGGACGTACGGATATCTATCGCGATAGGTTTGACAGAGGTCAGGACAGGTCTCAAGTAGGTTCGCGGCATGGATAATCATATCCTCGAAATCGACGGCGTTTGCTTCGGTTTTGAGGACTTCGTATTTTATAGCAAATGCGCGCGCCACCGGGTCATCAAGCGTTTTTGGGTCGAACAGTCCTGTGGTGACCTGTCGTTTCGCGCGCATGACTGTCTCTTTTATAGCATCGAAACGGTCTCGGAGGTTCTCGAAATCCGGATGTGTGTCGAAATTTTCTTCATAAGGGATACCAAAATGCTGGCAAAACATCTCAAGGATGAGTTGGTTGCTGTACTGTACGCGTAGTGGGTCGGCGCGGTTAAACACATCTACGCGGTCTCTGTAGTATGCGATCCAGTGTGCCTCACGGTGATTCGCTTCTCGTCCTTTGACCCATTCTATCAGGCTGAAACTGAATTGTGTGGCACCTTCATGTCGGATGGCTTGTCGGAGTCTGTCGTTTGATGAATGGTTGAAGTGTTCCTTTTTTCGCCGATCTGGGTTCGTGGTTTGCCCGATGTAACATTTGCCGGTCTCTTTGTTCTCGATTTTATAGATAGCAACTTCGGCTGTGGCGGCTTCGCGTTCAATCTGTCTCTGCTCATCTGCGATGATTTGATCCAGCTGTCCTGCCCAGATTTCAGGGATATGGTTAAACCCGGCACGTTTATGGTTTTTGGTGATGATGTCTTTGCCGAAGGCGTGGAGTGTACGGATAACCGGTTTTTGGGGTGTTTCGGTTGCGGATGCCGTGAGTTCCCGTAAGATGCGGGTCTCCATCTCTTCAACGGCTTTTCTGTTAAAAGCGATGGCGAGGATCTGTGAGGGTCGGATGTTGTGCGTTTGGATGAGGTTCAGGATCCGTGCTGTTACGACTGTGGTTTTGCCACTGCCCGGTCCTGCGATAACGATTGCGGGTCCCGCAACATGATTGACGGCTTTTTCTTGGTTTCTATCGAGTTGCATATTTTTAGCAGATTAAGCGCAAGGATATCCGGTGGGACAGTGCTGCGTAAGAACTTACCTATTTGTAACACGAGTTTGATTCATTAGGAGTATACCATTAGGTTTTTTGGATGTCAAGTTTTGTCGGATTGAGCGAAAATTACCACTTGACATTTCTCTCGATTTCTGATAAGATAGAGGATGCGACACAAAAAATGGAAGGAGCAAAATCACGTGGCACAAGAAACAGTTAAAGTCGGTATTATTGGTGCGGGTGGGAATACGAGATCACGGCATATTCCGGGACTGCAAGCGATTGAAGGTGTTGAAATCATCGGGGTCTGCAATCGGAGTCAGGAATCCTCACAACGGGTCGCAGACGAGTTCGGTATCCCGAAAACCTACGGCAATTGGCAGGATGCTATCGCGGATCCAGATACGAATGCAATCGTCATCGGGACATGGCCCTATATGCACTGCCAGGCAACCGTAGCAGCACTTCGGGCAGATAAGCACGTGATGTGTGAGGCACGGATGGCAATGAACGCCAAAGAAGCACATATCATGCGCATAGCATCGTGTCAAAAAACACATCTCATCGCACAGATTGTCCCTTCGCCAATGACACTCCGAGTAGATAACACCATAAAACGGCTCATCGCTGAAGGGTATATCGGTGATGTGCTTGCTATAGAGGCACGCGCAGGCGGTGCATTTCTGGACAACGAATCAGCCCTCCAGTGGCGGCAAGATTTCGATCTCAGTGGACTCAATATCATGAGCATGGGGATCTGGTACGAAGCGTTGATGCGTTGGGTCGGGGAAGCGACACGGATCATGGCGATGGGCAAAACGTTCGTCAAAATGCGTCCGGATGCTGACGGTGTAATGCGTTCCGTGCGGATTCCAGAACATATTGATGTCGTCGGGGATCTGGCATGCGGCGCGCAGCTGCATATACAGGTCTCTAATGTAGCAGGATTAGCAGGTGCACCAGAGGTTTATGTCTTCGGAAGCGAAGGAACACTGCGTTTTTCAGGGAATAAACTCTACGGCGGACAAAAAGGTGACACAGAACTCAACGAGATTGATATACCCGACTCAGAAGCAGGCGGCTGGCGAGTGGAAGAAGAATTTGTGAACGCTATCCGTGGTGGTGAGGTGATTACGCATACCGATTTCGATACGGGTGTGAAGTACATGGAATTTACGGAGGCAGTTACACGGAGTATGCAGTCAGGTACAGCGATTACGTTGCCGCTTCATATATAGAATCGGTTACGGCACGGCGGAGCGTGCCTACTACTTTGAAAGGAAGAAAATTTGACATTAGGAGAACTTTTTAATCTTTGTCAGGACATTGAACTGCGGCAAGCGAAACTCTACGCCTCTCTCTCGCTGCTTTTGGGAAGCGTTGATGAAAGGATCGCACGGTTCTGGGAGCAGATGAGCACAGAGGAGTGGCAACACTATATCCTCGTAGATTTCGGACGTTCTTTATGCATTGATGCGTTCGGTGTAGATTCACCTGTGACAGCGTTGTCAGATGTCCCTGTGCAACAAATTACGGACGCATTGGACGCACACGAGCAGAAAGTCGATAGCGGAGACATTTCGCTTGATGAAGCCTTTGAGATTGCGATTGCGATTGAGGGAAGTGAAGCCGATACGATCTATATGCACCTGCTTTCTATCATGCGAAAAGCGATTGAACAGAGTGATCAACCTTACCTAATTGATCGTATTGTGCAGGTGGAGAAAGATATGGTGTCGCACGTGGGTGGACTGGTTCAGGCGACACAGCGGTTTGCGACGGATCCCGATTTAATTCGCAAAGCGCATCGTTTGAAAGCGGAACACGGTTAGGCTGTGGCAGCGGTCTGTAATCTTGATGCTATAGGTATGTCCTACGAATGTTGTGCGTTGCAGAAGAGATTTCCCGCCTGTTCACACGCCACTTGCTCTAACTGCAAGGTGGTGTGGCTGATCCCGAAACGAGATTGCAATTCGGCGTTAATTTCTTCAAGAATCCGATCAGGTGCTAAAGTGGTGTTCTCGTCAACCACAACATGCGCACTCAGGGCGCAATAGTTGGAACACAGCGACCAGATGTGTAAGTCGTGAATATCTTTGACGGGTTCTAAACTACAGAGATGTTCGGCGACGGTGTGCGCGTCAGCATTCTTCGGTGAGTTTTCGAGCAAGATATGCACCGCCTCTTTCGTTACATTCACCGCACCGAAAAGAATAATCCCACCGATAAGGAAACTCAGGATTGCGTCAATCGGGTACCACCCTGTCCAAAATATAATCGCGCCACCGACGAGGACAGCAACGGAAGAGAGCGTATCGCCGATCACGTGGAGCATCGCGCTTCGGACGTTAAGATTACCGTGTCCCTCACCGTGCAGCTGCCATAAGATGATCAGATTCCCCACAAAACCGAGACACGCCACGATGAACATGCCTGTCACTTTTATCTCTGTCGGGGACATGTATCGTTGGTAGGCTTCATAGAAAATCCAACCGGAGATTACGATCAGCGACACGCCGTTCACAAGAGCAGCGAAGACCTCCGCGCGATGATAGCCGTAAGTTCGGGAAGAGGTGGCGGGACGTGTGGAGAGATAGATTGCCAACCAACTGATGAGGAGCGAGGCAACGTCCGACATCACATGCGCTGCATCACTGAGCAAGGCAAGGCTACCCGACCAGATACCGCCAATAAGTTCGCCAAGAAAGACGCAGAACGTGACAACCACAGCGAACTTAAATTTTTTCTGCAGGTGTGTTTGATGGCTATGCGCGTGCGCCTCGCCGTGAGAGTGATGAGGGTCGTGACTGTGGTTGTGCAAAAAAGCATCTCCCTATAAGCAGAACGGGACCGAGGCACGGAGCGACCTTGACCTATAACTGTTTTCGTTTAGTCCGAGTCGGTAGACTTGCTCTTTGATTCGCTACTTGTATCCGTTTTCTGCTCTTTTTTCTCGCTTTTATCTGATGCCTCGCTTTTATCCGATGATTCCTTTTTGTCCTTTTTCGCTGATTCTTTATAGCCTTCGCTTCGGTAGTCGGTAATATAGAATCCGGAGCCTTTGAAAATCAGACCTGCACCTGCCCCGATGAGCCGTTTCACTTTACCACCGCATTCCGGGCACTCCTCAATTGGCGGTGCCGTGATACCTTGAAACTTCTCAAATCGGACATCACAGGCGAGACACTTATAGTCGTATGTCGGCATGTTGGGCTTTCCTCCTTTTCGATATTTTTTGCAACAGAACGCCTTGTAGGCGCGAGTTGCGCTCGCGATTCCTTATAATTTCTAAAAAGTTAATTGATAAAAAGCCTATGTTCTGATAAATTTTAATTATTAAATGCCTAAAAGTCAAGTCAATTTTTGTATCTGGAGTTTTTTATGTTTCGTCTCCCGATTGATGCTGACAGTTTTCCGCTCGGTAAAGGACCGATGGTTATGCTGATTCTCTTTTTGATCTCTACGCTTTTCATTTTCGGACGTTCCGAGGAGCAGGGCGAGGACATCGAATTTTGGATCTTCGCAAACACGCATTACGAAGAGTATCAAGCGCGTGTACCGCTTTTTGAGGCACAAAACCCGGGTGTCAACGTCCAGCTCATCAATTTCGGTGGCACGATGCACGATAAACTTCTCGCTGCCATGTTGTCCAATTTCGGTGCTCCCGATCTCGTGGAGGTAGAGATTACATCCATCGGTCGGTTCCTCAAAGGGGCAATTGACGAGGTCGGATTCGTCGATCTGCGTCCGCGTTTGGAGAGCGAAGGTTGGATGGACAGGTTAGTCGTCAGTCGGTTCACACCTTGGTCCTATCGGGGACGGATTTTCGGTATCCCGCACGACTTACACCCCGTTGTGCTCCTTTACCGAGACGACCTCTTTAAAGCGGCTGGCGTTGAGATGACAGCGGTCGAGACGTGGGACGATTTCATCGCTGCTGGAAAAAAAGCGACGCGCGATCTTGATGGCGATGGTAAGATTGACCAGTACGCGATTGTGTTAGATCGGCGCACGGAAAGCGACTATTTTAGCCTGCTGCTCCAACAGGGTGGCGGCTTTTTTGACGAGGACGGCAACGTTATTATTGACAGTGAACTCGCAATTGAGACGTTGGAATTTTTCACGGCGTTGTTCAACGAACATAAAATCGCGACACCTGTGTATGGGACCTGGCACGGTGATCCGAGCAACTTCGCAGCGATGCAGGACGGCAAGATTCTCTCCATTCTTGCGCCGGACTGGTACGTCGGTATCCTCAAAAGTCAGGTGCCTCAGATGTCCGGCAAATGGAAAGCGGTCGGTATGCCAGCATGGCACCCGGGTGGCAGACGGACGACGACCCGCGGTGGCACGATGATCGGAATTACGAAGCAGTGCGAGAACCCTGATCGTGCGTGGGAACTGCTCAAGTTCACTTATTTTGATAGACCGGGTCTCGTGAACCGATATGAGACGACACGGATTATACCGCCGCTGAAAGCCGCATGGGACGCGCCTATCTTTAAGGAACCGGATGTCTACTTGGGCGGACAGCCACTTGGTGCGTTGTTCATCCAACTCGCGCCCGATTTACCGCCGCGCTATCAGAACCCCTACTGGTCAGAAGGCGCGGATCTACTCAACGATGCGATCTTCGCTGCAGTGACAGAGAAACAGACACCGAGAGAAGCGTTGACAGACCTCGCTGAGAAAGTCCGCGCCCTTATTGCGAAAGATAGGGGTAGATGGGGAGAGATGTAACAGTTACCAGTTTTCAGTTACCAGTTTTCAGTTAAGAGGTGCTCTGTTTAATCAAACTGCTCTTTTATAGTTAGGACTTACGCAAATTTAGCAGAAAAAGGATATTTTGCACGTAAAAAGTAGATGTTCAAACGTTTTTAACCCCCTAAATCCCCCTTATCAGGGGGACTTTGAGGCGGAATGCGTAAGTCCTATATAGTAAAACCTATAATTAATCTCTCACTGCGAGGCAACACTCAAACAGTCTGAAT
>JAAXHI010000023.1:19232-19712 GCA_012270875.1 Candidatus Poribacteria bacterium
ATTTATTTATGGGCTTCACTATAAATCCTTTACGGTTAAGTAATCTCTCAAAAGGCACAGGAGACCAACAGCCTATGCTACGGAAGAGGGCTGATCGGACACTTTTGGTCGTCTTAAAATTGTCCATAAAAAAAATATGAACAGAAAACGAACAACGAACCTGTTTTGGAATCAACAGCAGAAGATGGCACCCTACCTTTTTATTGCGCCGTTTTATCTGCTTTTCGTCATTTTCATGGGCTATCCGCTCATTTCATCGTTGGTGATGAGCCTCTATGAGATGCGAGGGTTCCAAAGCCGGATCTTTGTCGGTTTCGGGAACTTCACCGACCTGTTCCGTGACCCTATCTTTTGGAAATCCCTTAAAAATACCGCCTATTTCGCAATAGGCACGCTCACACTCCAATTACCGATTGCTCTGTTATTAGCGATTCTGCTCAACTCTAAGTTCGTCAAGGGAAAGAATTTCCTGCGACTCGC
>JAAXHI010000240.1:0-11414 GCA_012270875.1 Candidatus Poribacteria bacterium
GTTTGTGTCCTCATGGATGTTTTTACGCGCATGATCCGAGGAAACCGGCAGGTCTGTCAACATTTGACGCAATCGCTGACCTTGAAACCGCTACAAGAAGCATTACACCAAAGCGTTCCAGAGATACATCATTCTGATCAAGGCGTGCAGTATCTTTCAAATGACTATATCTCAAGGCTTCGGCAGCATGGCGTTGAGATTTCGGTAGCAGACAGAGGCTGCCCTTGGGAGAACGGATACGCTGAAAGACTTATCCGCACCCTCAAGGAAGAAGAAGTTTATCTCAACGACTATCAGGGCATCCACGAAGCGAGAGAGTGTATCGGTCATTTTATCACACAGGTGTATCACCAGAAGCGTCCTCACTCGGCGTTAGGGTATCTGACTCCTGCCGAATTTGAGAGACAAAACTTGGATTAAATTTGCTAAATTGTGGTCTGAATAAGCGATGGCACTTCAAAGAACTATTACATAGCGTTTAAGTTCTTCATTTGAAATATTAGGATCTTGTGCTTTTTCTTTACCTTTATCAAGACTAATCTTGATGTTATGTATCATATCATCAATACTTCTTAATTCACGAGGATTATTCATTGTAACTTCCTTTATAGGTTGGCGGGATAAAGCCCTTCGCAGTTGGGCTATCTAATAGATCCACGAAAACCGCTTAACAAAAAACCTTGTTTGGGATAGTAATATCCCCAAAATAATCCCGCTGCCATTGTGCCTCCGATGCACCCACTTAATGCGGCTTGTGTGTATCTACGTTGTTTTGTTCCTTGATAGGTTTGTGTGTAGAAAGTGATATATTCAACTGATTTACCTATCAATCTTTCTGTCGGTGGAACAGGGGGCATGTAAAAGCGCGATGCAGCTAATATAAATGAACCACATAAGCATCCAAAAAGAGAAGCAGCACCAAAAGTAGTTAAACCCCAAATTACGGTTCCATCGTCATGCATGCTTACTAATTCTGCATCTCTTTTCGCATCAGCAATTGCTTGGGCAGTATCACTTGTTTGTTGGGCTAATACAAATAAAGGTGTGCTGATAAACGAAAGCAGTACAAGGATTGAGACAACTTTGATTTTCACCATAGCCTCCTTAGTGAGGTGAAATGTATGTTAGGGATCAAAGACCCCTAACATCTATCCTTACTTCCTCTTGCGAGGTTTATCGGTTTCTTTAACCGTCGTTTTGGGATAGCGTTTTGCTACCCACGGGCGCACATACCTTCCGGTAATAGCACTGCGATACCGAACGACAAGTTTTTTGCCAGCCATAGAAATACACCTCGCTTTGTTTGGCAAGATTTGTGCATAGCGTATCCTGCAATGCGTTATGCACTGCCAAACATATTGTCAATATATGAGCGGGTATCGTTCGTAAGTTCGCTAACACCTTTCAACAAGTGACGGACAGGACGCAACGCAAGGCGCGTTGCGGTTGAAATCCTGTCCAACGAACTTATGAACATTATACAATTTTTTCATGTTTTGTGTTAAGTTTAAAATTTTCGCAAGTCCAAAACGACTAATTCCGAATAAATTTGCCTTTACAAATTATATATATGTTATTATATATAATGTATACTAAAATTAAGTCAACATCCCTATAATCTCGTAAATCTCAGACCAACAAAATGTTACACTTTCTACTAAATTATTTTTTTCGCAGCAGAACGCCAGCACCGAAAACACCTCAGAAACCAGACACCATCTATGTTCACACGCTCAAACAAAAAACATGCAATGTTACACTGGTGTAACATTTTAAGGCATCCATAGGTGTCAATTTAGGGATTTTTGGCAGTATTCTGACATAAGCATTAACACTTAATATATGTTATGTTTTTCAAAAAACCGCAGAAAAATTCGCAGCCTGTCGCAGCACATCGCAGCATTTCACACCGGATCATGGAAAAAGGACGTAAAACTCAACAATTTCTTAAAATTGAATGGTTCTGACCAAAATCGCTATTTTGCTTGATTTATCCGCAGCATACTGGTATAATTAAGGATAAAGTAGACCAAAATTTTTCGGCGAGCGATCACTGTCCATAACCCCAAAAGGACACACGTTTAACCAGAAACCGACGGGACGATACAGCATGGCGGTACGAGAAGGAACTCCAGAGAGATTCTGGTGTGTTAAACAGATAGATATTTTCCAAGATCTCTCCGAATCAGACGTAAACGCACTCGAACGGATAACGACCTTCAAACAACTGAAATATGGCGACACTATTTCTACTGAAGGCGTTTATCTGCTGAAGGAGGGACGCGTCAAAATCTATGAAACACCCCCTGAAGGAGAAGATGTCACCTTAGAAGTACTGGAATCGGGCGAAATGTTTGGCGCCGTCGAATGGAACGAAAACGAAGCAAGTCGGAAGATTACCGCTGAAACGCTGACAGAAGCCGTTGTCGGTATCATCAGTGCAAAGAATTTCCAATTCTTTCTGAAGCGGAAAATGCATCTATCGGCACCCTTCAAACGTCCGCTGCATCAGCGCATCCGATGTGCTATAAACGCTGTCATCTGTAGACTAAAAGTATTCAAAACCTTAAAACCCAAATCGACATCTAATAAAACTACAGAAGCTATTAACCTATTACACACAGCTCCGAAATCACGAGACGAAATGACAAACCCGTTTTCAAACATTGCGTTTCGGAGTCCGGTATCACGGCTCGCGCTGTTGTTACAAAACTACGCCGACGCGCCGAACCAAAATCGCAAAAGAGTCGAACACGGCGCACAATGCACCTTACGCAAACTTTCGACAAAAAAAATAGCACAATTAATCGGTTGCGCTGTCGAAAGGACAGAAGCACTTTTCAATCAGTTTAAAGCGTCCAACGTCCTTGAGAAACGGTATCGACGCATCCGGATATTAGATCCGTGGCAACTCAAAAAGATTGCCAAGGCAAGAATGGTATCGTTACCACCCACAACCGTCAAGAATCAAGAGAACACCGAAACCTATGAGCAAAACGAACCCTTACCTGCAGTTCGACCAACAGATGGTCGGTGATATCTATACCTCGCAAGAGGTGATGGACAACCTGACCGTCTTATGCGATGAATACGGTGCCAGATTCGCTGGAACACCAGAGGAATACGCAGCCGCCAACTACATCGCAGACTGTTTCAAACGATACGGACTCCAGAACGTCAGACTCGAAGACTATCCTTATGCCGGTTGGACACGCGGCACGGCGACACTTGAAGTGCTGGAACCCATCCGCCGAACATTGCACTGCATCTCGCTCCCATACTGTCCCGCTGACGACATCACGACCGAATTAATCTCCGCCGGACACGGAAGCCCCTCGGAATATGAGGTGCTCGGTGATACCGCCACGAATAACCTTGTCATGGCAAAGAGTTCTTCACCGCCCGACCTTGGCAGATGGGTACACCGCAAGGAGAAGTTTGAACGCGCGGTCCTCGCTGGCGCGAGCGGATTCATTTTCGTCAGCGAACATCCGGGTGTCGGACCCGAAACAGGGAGCCTCCAAAACGATAGACCCGCACCGATTCCGGGTATATCTGTCTGCAAAGAGGACGGCGAATTCTTGACGCGGTTGTTGGAACGGAAACAAGGAAAAGTGATACTGAAACTCCAGACCAAGGACATCAACGAACCCCGTACATCATGGAATGTCGTCGCGGATCTGCCAGGCTCCGAAAACGGTAAGGAGATGGTGATTGTCGGTTGCCACTACGACGGACACGACATTTCACAAGGCGCGCACGACCCTGCTTCTGGTATGGTCTCCGTGATAGAAGCCGCCCGTGTCCTATCGGCGTATGCTGGTGATTCGCTGAAACATACCGTCCGATTCATCGCCTTCGGAACAGAGGAAATCGGACTCACAGGCGCGTTTCGCTATGTTGACGCGCACGACTCGGAATTGGATAACATCCGGTTCATGCTGAATATGGATGCCGCTGGTGGCACAAGTCGTAAAGGTATAGTCTTACACCATTGGGACGGATTAGGACCTTTCTTTAACACCGCACGTGAGCAGATGCATGCCGAAATGCCTGTCGGACAGAAAGTGCATTCCTACTCCGATCACTTTCCATTTTTCCTGAAAGGTGTTCCCTCAAGTCACATGGGCGACCCGGATGCCTTACCTGCTGGTAGGGGTTTCGGGCATACGGCTTATGACACACTGGAAAAAGTAAAGTTAGAAAACCTACGTGCCGCCAGTGCAGTCGGCGCAAGGATCGCACTCCGATGTGCGAATGCCGACGATTTTCCCGCGAAACGGCGGACACCCGAAGCCGTCCAAGAAATCGTTGATACCGATCCAGGGTTAGAAGGGTATCGTATCTCTCTGAAGTTGACACGCTAAGTTTTGGAAATCAGCAAACTCGAATAAAAAAGTGGATTATGATGCGTTTATGTCGTTACTATAGATATATTATCCTGCTGTTCCTATGCCTGTCTGCTATATTCATAGGCACGTTTCGTAACACTGCCTCCAGCGCGGAATCCAGCAGAACAGATGCCCAAAACGCCGTAACCACTTCGCGACGGACTGCAATCGTTACGGCAGTCGAGAAAGCCAGTCCTGCAGTCGTCAATATCAGTGCAGTTCGGAACGTTGAAACACAGCCTGCCTTTGAAGACTTCTTTTGGGGCGAAATCCCCTATTCGCGCAGGCGTTCGTTCCAAACAGTCGGCTCGGGGGTCATTGTTGACAAAAAAGGACACATCCTCACAAACCACCACGTCATTGAAGACGCAGATGACATCACTGTTATCGCATCTGACGGACGGGAGTTTACAGCACAAGTTTTGGGACATGACTATTTTTCAGATCTTGCCCTTTTGGGGGTCGATACAGATACAAATTTACCAGAGATCCAGTGGGGCGATTCGGAATCCCTCTTGATAGGGGAATGGGTCGTCGCAATCGGAAATCCATTCGGTTTATCGATAGGGAACGCGCAACCGACCGTTACGGCTGGTATTGTCAGCGCAACGCAACGCTCCCTGATTGTTAACAATCTCTATCACGAAAACTTGATTCAGACGGATGCCTCCATCAATCGAGGTAACAGTGGCGGTGCATTGGTGAACATACACGGTGAACTCATCGGCATAAACACCTTCATCCGTTCAACCAGTGGCGGTTCACAAGGTGTCGGTTTCGCCATCCCTGTCAACAAGGCGAGAAAAGTTGTTCAACAGATTACCGAATACGGCAGCGTTATCCCGCCCGATCTTGCTGTAGAGGTGCAAACGATAACCGAGGAATTGGCAGAAAAATTGTCGATACGACCTAATACTGGGATTCTGGTGTCAGAAATAGAGAAACGGAGTCCTATCGCCAAGGCGGGCATCAAACGCGGTGATGTTATTGTCCGCATTTCGGGACATCAGGTCAGAGGGGAAGAGGACTTTCACGCACTCACACGTCTGCTGCCACTCAATCAATCTATAAAATGTGAGTTCAGCCGTCGCGGTAAAAAACGGCAGACAGAATTCACACTAAAAACCCGACAATGGAACTATACAGCCCCCGGATGGGGTATCACATTTGCACAACCCGATAAGGATATGGCGCGCAAGTATCAGATGCCCGGTGTTATCATTACGCACATTGATAAAGAAAGCAGATTGCGGGACGCTCTTAAGCGTGGAGATCTCGTCTATCAAATCGACGACACCCAAATTTATTCGCTCGAAATTTTTAAATTCGTTGATGAAAACATCCGTTCCCAATATAAGGCTTCACTCTATTTTGAACGAGATGGCGTTCAAGAAGCAATTCCCGTTTTTTTTAATAGAAACAATCGGCGGAGATAAGTGTTCTTAAATAAAGCGTAAAAAAGCCCGTGTCTATCTGCAATAATGCACAGATCTAACTATAAATGATATCGGAGGATCGCTATCGGGGATCAACTTCTGGCTTTCGGTAGGAGATGTGGCATGTACGCGCCCCTTACTTGTCATAAACGATTCTTACTGACTGCTGATTGCTGATTGCCGAAAGCCCAAAAAAAAAATGAAATTGCAACTACCAACACTCATCGCCGTCTGCCTTGCTATTCTGTTGGTCGGCAGTATCTACTTTTTCGTCGGAGACAAGCCGCAGTTAGGCATCGCTGTCAATTTGGAAAGCGAAGAGTTCAAACAACTTCGCACCCACGCTACAGATGCCTTCAACGCTGGACAACTTCAACAAGCCATTGAACTCTACAGCGAAGCATTAAAGATGCGTCCCGAAAACGCCGAAATCTATAACGACCTCGGTGCGGTTTACTACAAACAAGGACTCGAATACGCTGGACCCCTTTGGCCCTCATGGGAAACAGAGTTAAGGGACGAGTCCGTAGACAAAGCCGTGTCAGAACTCAAAACCGCGATTGGCAAAATAACCTCTGGTGCAATCATGTTCAAAACACGCCATGAAGCAGTCGCTGACGCGATTGAAACAGAGGCGAAACAACTCGACGGCGAGGTCTATAGACAACGTTGGGAAAACGAAATCACGCTTAACGTGCTTATTGGACAGACGAAAGTCTACTTGTTGCGCGCCAGAGACCACTACATGCGTGCCGTGGATTTGAAACCCACACATAGCGTCGCCTATCGCAACCTCGGTTCCTTCTATATGAAGGTAGGTAGAACTGATATAGCACTTGATCACTATCAGGAAGCATACAAGCTGGATCCACGCGATGCCGAATTAGAAGAATATCTGAACCAATTCAGGAAGTAAAGCACACCAGATAACGACCCCAAGTCCGGTATAGAAACTCTCTCCGCATCACAGTTCAGCGGAGGAATCGCTTATGCAGCACAAACTCTGCGCAAATTGTGGGTTTTCAAATCCACCGTTCAAATTTTGCGGTGAATGTGGTATGCCGCTTGATGGTACTTCGCGTGCCCGCGAATTCCCAGCAGCAGATACAGTTCCCATCGAACAAGCATTGCCACACGGGGCTGAACGTCGTCAACTCACTGTCCTCTTCTGTGATATTGTGGACTCCACCGCTTTCACCGAAAAACTCGACCCCGAAGAACTCCGAAACCTGTTAGAGGTGTACCGGACATGTATTATGGAGGTCGTGTTAGCACAAAGTGGACACGTCGCACGCTACTTCGGCGACGGTATCCTTGTTTATTTCGGTTACCCGATCGCACACGAAGATACAGCACACCGCGCGGTGAGAGCCGCATTAGGTATTGTTGCCGCTCTGGAAACCTTGAACCCTTATCTTTACAATTCTTTCGGTGTAGAAATTAATGTTCGGATTAGTATTGATACAGGACGCGTCGTCATCTGGAACATCTCAGCACAGGAATCTCCCGAAGCAATCGACATCGTTGGTAAAACACCGAACCTCGCCGCGAGGATGCAAAAACTGGCAGCCCCGAACGGCATCGTAATTGGCGATACAACACACCAATTGGTCGAAGGCTTTTTTAAATGCGATGCACTCGGTGCCGCTGAACTTCGTGGCATCTCGCAGCCTGTGAACATCTATCAAGTGTCCGGTGAAATCCCCGCACAAAGCCGATTAGATATCGCCAGTATGAGCGGATTAACACCGCTTATCGGACGCGAACGAGAAGTTGAGATACTCAAACAAGGTTGGACCCACGCACTCGCAGCTAAGGGACAAGCACTCCTTATTGAAGGCGAAGCGGGCATCGGAAAATCAAGATGTGTCCAACTGATTCAGGAACACGTCGAAAGCGATTCAGAGGTGGTTACCTTAGAGGGGAGATGCTCGCCTTATTACCAGAATAGTCCACTCTACCCTATTCTTTCGCTGTTCCAAGAACACGTTGTGCAGTTCACAAACACTGATACCGCGCAGATAAGACTCGAAAAACTTGAAAATCTGTTGCACGATTATAGCATTTCAACTGTCGGACAGGATACAAACTCAGATAGCGAAACGCAAACGGATACCTCAGCAACATTGCCACTCCTCGCTGAATTATTGGATATACCTTTTGAAGTCCAACGCCAAACGGAAACCGGCATCGGCGCACGTCCATACGGCAGACCGGTTGAACAAGACATATATCCATCCGGATGGAGAGGCAGACAACGGCGACAACAGACCTTGGAAGTACTTGTTCAAGTGCTGCTGAAAATGTCAGAACAGAAACCCATACTCTTTGTCGTGGAGGACCTCCACTGGATCGACCCATCCAGTATAGAATTCCTTACACTCTTAATCGCACGCATCGAAAATGCCCGAATTTTTACAGTTTTGTCCCGCCGTCCTGACGCGCAACATTTTCAGCACAACACACAGTCTAATGAAGATGAAAATCTACAGACCGCACCTGAAAATAACCTAACAAATTCCGCACTCAATAGAGAAATTCTGGAGAATTTGCTGCAACCAGCATGGGCGAACACGCTTCCGTTAACGACACTCACACCGCCACAAGTGAAAACAATGATCCAGCACGTTGCAGGCGACACACAACTGCCATCAAACCTATTAACCCAGATCGTCGAAAGGACTGAGGGAGTACCTCTATTCGTTGAAGAACTCACCCAAATGATGCTTGAAGGTGACACAGCCGCGCTCTCTTCTGATGCATCGGACATAACGCGGCCACAACCGCAAACGATGGAGGTGCCTGTAACCCTACAAGATTTGCTAACAGCGCGACTCGATGAACTCGGCACTGTGAAAGAAATCATCCAACTCAGTGCAACCCTCGGCAGAGAATGGACAGTGGAACTCCTGCATCAGATCGCATCTGGGGTCAATCTGGAAAATCATACTTTCACCGATCTCGCATCTCTGAAAGATGAATTGGACAAATTAGTAAACGCCTACATTCTCAACCGCAACGAGCGACCCGATAATCAGTTCCGTTATACTTTCAGGCATCCACTGCTACGTGAAACCGCTTACCAATCCCTACTAAAAAGCAGACGCCAACAGTACCATCAACAGATCGCAGAGGTTCTCCAGCGCGCAGATAGTTTCCAACCGGAACTCGTCGCTTATCATTATACCGAGGCTGGAATCCCTGAAAAAGCGGTTGATTATTGGCACCGCGCGGCACACCGAGCCTTAGAACACTCCGCAAACGTGGAAGGTGTCCGCCACATCACGCAAGGACTTGCCGCACTTGAAACACTTTCAACAAACGTCAACACGCCAGTACAGCAGGTCGCCGTCGAGCAGCGTGAATTAGAACTACAGACGACACTCGGTACAGCACTCATCGCGACCAAAGGATATGCCTCCCCGGAGGTAGAAGCCGCCTATACACGGGCACGGAAACTCCTTGAAACACTCGAAAAAAGAGAAGAAACTCACGTAGAAGACGCATCCGATACGCTGCTTGATCGGATAAAAGATCTCCGCTTCCCAGTCCTGTTTGGATTATGGCTCTCCCATCTCGTACGCGGACGGCTTCTCTCGGCACGGGAACTCGGTGAAGCGTGCCTCGCTATTGCCAAACAAGCAGAAAATCAAGCATTTGAAGTTGAGGCACATCGGGCACTCGGCGCAACACTCTACTATCTCAGTGAATTCAAAAACGCGCTGGCACACTTAGAGACAGGTATTGAACATTATCAACCGCAACACCATCCAGTACCTGCGTTTCTTCACTACGTCGCAGAACCCGGAATGACGCTCCTCGCCTATTCCGCACCACTTTTATGGGGTCTCGGTTACCCTGTCCAATCGGAAGAACGGATTAATAAGGCTGTGATTATCGGAAAGAACACGAACCATCCTTTTAGTGACGCTGTGCTCCTCCATTTTAAAACCGTGCTTTATCAATACCGAGGCGAAGTGGAGCAAGTAGACACCTCGGCAACACAGATGCTACAGATCTGTAAGGAACACGGATTTTCCGTCTGGGAAGCCGCAGCAACGGTGATGAAAGGTTGGGTACTCGCAGAACAGAATGACCCTGAAGCAGCGATCACGATGATTCGTAAAGGGATCGCTACGTGGGAAAAAACGAGGGCTGAAATGCTGCTGCCCTTCTTCCTCGCACTCCTCGCACACGCATATCAACGCGCGGGACAATATAACTTAGCCTTACAGACCCTTGACTCAGCGTTATGCGTCATTACACGCACCGGGGAACGCAACTATGCAGCAGAACTTACGCGACGGAAAGGCGAACTTTGTCTCATCCTCGCCAAAGAAGTTCAGGCTGTTAGCACGGAAAATACCGAGTCAACCGTCGCACAAGCTGAATCTTATTTTCAGGAAGCGTTGATAATAGCACGACAACAAGACGCAAAATCGTGGGAACTCCGGGCTGCACTCAGCCTAAGCGAATTATGGCGCAACCAAAATCGGGGGCAAGACGCATACAATCTACTAAAACCGATATATGCATGGTTCACAGAAGGTCTTGATACAAATGACCTTCTGCGTGCCAAAAACCTTCTAAAGGAATTAGAGGAATAGTTATCAGTTATCGGTTATCAGTTATCGGTTAAAGAGTGCCTCGCAGTGAGAGCTGTGGCAATAACAGAAAATGCACCTGACACAACAAACCTCTTAACCGAAGACTGAAGACCGAACCGACAACTATTAAAAAATATGAGACTTGGCGTTGTTGGACTCTGCGGTGACTTCCGCACACTTAAATCAGACGAAATCGCAAACATCAAAGCACTGGACTTTACAGGCTTGAGTTTCCATTTCCGTAGCGCGGAGATTCCGTCTGTATCCCCAGATGCTTGCACACGTTGTGTACAAATGTTAGCAGCAGCGAAACTCGACCTTGTGCAATTCGGCATAACCTACGACGAGTGTCTTTTTCATCCAGATGCAACCGTCCGAGAAGCCGCAATCACAAGCGTCCAACGCGGTATGGCAACTGCTGTCTCTCTCGGTGCGCACCACTACCTGTTTCGTCCGGGCAGTCTCAACCCCGATGGCGCATGGACATCTCACCGAGATAACCACCTGCCAGAATCGATGGAACGGTTGATTGAGACTTTGAAACCAATTGCAGAACACGCCGAACAACACGAACTCACGCTCGTTATGGAGACACATGCAGTTTCCATTATGGGTTCACCCGAAATTTGCCGCGATATCGTAGAGCAGGTCGGTTCAGATAGACTCCGCATCGTCATGGATTTCGTCAACCACTTTCAAACACTCCGGCAGGTCTATGATAGCGAAGACCGCCTGAACCACATTTTTGACGTGATGGGTCCCGTCGCACCGATGGCGCATATTAAAGACATCAGTGTTCAGAACGGTTTAGTTCTCCACCTCAATGAAGAGGTTCCCGGCGAGGGTGAACTGGCACTCGGTGTGGCACTCAAACGTTTCGATGCGCTCTACCCAGACGGTTACGGATTGATAGAACATTTACCCGCAGAGAAAATTCCGCTCGCGAACACCAACGTCCGGCGCATCGCCGCCGAAAACGG
>JAAXHI010000240.1:11452-21619 GCA_012270875.1 Candidatus Poribacteria bacterium
ACTTTTCAATATGCTTGTAGCATAAACTTTTAGTTTGTGCCAGCGTGTATCCGTTCAGAAAGTCATTAATTGGATATTTATTTCCCGAAATGGTATAATATATCTTACCGAAAGCCGACAGCTAATCGCTGATAGCGAAAACAAAGGGGAATCGACACATGTTTATTAAAAATACAAAAATATCATATCTGTTAGCGCATCGCTTGCCATTCTATATGCTAACGGCTGTTTTGTTGTCCCTTTTGCTCCTACCCGCAGCCTTCGGGCAAGACGACGCGATTGCCGACGCAGTGACTGAAGGCACAAGCAGTATTTGGGCAAAGGTACAACTTTACGGTGGCGTGGTCTTAGTCATCTTCTTTTTTTCCGCTCTTTTTTATCTCATAGGACTGTTCCGGAAAGATAAACTTCTCAAGACGCTCCTTAACAAATATGTCGTCTTTCAGATGAAGGAGGAAAACAGACGTTATCGAGGCACAATGCGACTTGAGCTCTCAGGTATGGAAATTATCTCCGAGGAATCTCGACAACGTGGGCACGCCCCGAGCTATATCTTCACAAACAAGGAACGTGAAGAGCAAATTGTCGCCTATATCCGGTATCATGATGCCATGAACGAGCGCGAACTACGGGAACGCACGTGGGAACTTGAGCGGGTCTACCACCCACCCTTCATCTACAAAATGGGACGGAAAATCCGAAATATGTTCATCGCCCTCAAAGAAGCCTCAAAGAGTGCTATCAACATGGTACTGCAGAATGTCAAGAGTGGTGTTAGCGGGCAGTTTAGCGGTTACAGTGCAGCATACCAACAAGCAATGGGGAACAATAAAGAAACTGACATCACGGGTATTGACGAACTTAACGCGAGCGATATTTTGTCGGATCAGGAGAGATACGAACGGCTCATTGAGCGGTTAGTCGGCACCCGCATCAAAGTCCGCACAGCCACTGGCGAATACACGGCTATCCTTAAAGACTANNGAAGGGAACGATCAGGAAGGCTATTCCCTCATCTTTGAAAACAATACACCTTACCAGATCCGGCTCGGACATGTCGTGCTCCATGACGGCGCACCCCAATGGGCACATAACTTCGAGTTTAAACACCATATCGCTGCCTTCAGTGTCCAGAAACTCCCGATTCGACCCGTCGCCAAACACAAAGTAGGTCCATTTGAACGTATCACCTCACATCAGTCACTTACAATCAGAAATTATAAAAAGATTAAACTCGATTTCCTCTCTTTTCGCGATGCCGATATCATTTTCCCACGGGGACCGGGATCCTGCACCATTGTCGAAAGTGCAGAGAAATATCAACCCGAACTCTTTAGCCTGGGCGGCTTAACGGACACAGTTTTGGACATGCGCGATACCGAGGACATCGCTATCGCAGACAAAGACGGCAACCCGATCCACGGTA
This sequence comes from Candidatus Poribacteria bacterium, assembly GCA_012270875.1. Taxonomy (GTDB): domain Bacteria; phylum Poribacteria; class WGA-4E; order WGA-4E; family WGA-3G; genus WGA-3G. The sequence continues at coordinate 12,879 of JAAXHI010000240.1, forward strand.
TCAATGTCGTTCACGGATACGTGACGAACGTCAACGAAGAACGTATTGATCTAAAGACAATCGACACCAGTTATGGTCGGAGGTGGGACATTGAAAACGCATTTCGCCGTTTTGATAATAAATTCCGCCGTGGATTCCCGCTTTTTAAGAGGCTCCTACCGGTAAACCGCGCCAAGATTACAGCACACGCCTCTATCGTTGAACAGATACACGATAACGCCGTTCGGCACGAGGCGTTGGCACCACTCGTCTATCCGGCACGAAGTTTAAACACAGCGGAACAGCGCGCACGCCGCCGAAAACTGATACGTAACCGAATCGTAGGGAACGTAAACGCCACCTTTAATACCAAATTTTGGAGACCGAATGACGGGGTTCCTAAGACACCGGGTGTCACACGTTCAGAGGTGCAAATGGCGATGCCGATCAGACTCATGGCATTTACTGGTAATACATCCTCGGTCGAATTCCCTGTCCTTGAACGTTTTGAGTATATTCAGGAACATCACATGATTTATAAGGAAACGCAAGATTTACGAACCGATCGACTCCCGAAAACCGATATTTTGTGGATCGGTAACGGCGAAATCTATAAATCCGGTTATCGTCTGAACATTGATGCCGAACACCGGATCAAAAACTTCGTCGGCCAAGGCGGAGTCGCCATCGTTTCAGGGCAAGATGTCAAAACCAGTGTCAAACAGCGCCGTGGCGCCGGATGGATCCCGGAACCCCTCACTGGCGTCGAATGCGATGAAACTTATGAATTATTCCCTACATCGAAAGGGAAACGGTCGCGTATCTTCCAATACCCAAACCCTCTGAATGGAAACCATCACGATGATCCAGAAACGATGGACCAACCCTACATTCGATTGGATGATATGTGGCTCGACCCGCTCGGAAAATGGACGTCTCTCGCTAAAACCAATACCACATCAGCAGGACTGGTAAGGGACGGATTTGAAAATGCATCCGCGCTGCTCCTGCTCCCCTTCCAGAAGGGTTTATACATCGTCACCAGCTTAAAGAATGAGACAGAGGCGGATGTACGCATCAACAACAAGATCATGGAAAATCTGCTCCACTTTTCCGTCAAATGGCTCGACAAGCAACGTTCCCCGCGCAAGTTACAGAGAGCCAGCACACGATAACTAACGATCATCCAACAACATTTCAGAGAATTTTTCAGCCGCTTCTGTGATAACCAGCGCGATTTCCAGTACAACAATCGGGAGTTCTTGTTGTGCCACAAGGGCCGCCAGTTTTTGCTCGTCTTTCTGCGTTGTCACAATCAAATCCGCTTCCGCAGCCTGAAATGCGGTGCCGATCTGCCTCATATCAGCCTCAGTATAATCATGATGATCGGGATACGCCAATAATTCCACACCTTCTGGAGAACACCGCATAAGTGTTGCGACAAATGTCTCTGGCTGCCCTATCCCACAGACTGCCAGGATCCGCTTTCCCGCAAGCACTTCCACAGTCGAACGAAAATCTACTTCTTTTTTCTCTCCTTTCGGGACCAAAGGATAGACATGCGTCGGCTGGTGGATACTCTCCAGCACCAGAGCGTTCGGTGCTAACGCCTCCACCATTTCTTTCGCAGGCGGCGATACATCAGTTATATCTGTGTGTGTCAATAGGATAATGTCTGCACGTCGGAGGGCAATAGGCGGCTCACGCAAGGTCCCCGCCGGTAGCAATCGCTGCGGGTCTCCGAAAGAACGTTTTGTGGAAAGGGTGAGAATATCAACATCACGGGCAAGCTGCCGGTGTTGGAACCCGTCATCCAGAAGTAGGACATCTATATTAAAACGTTCAAGCACAATCCGCCCGGCTTGATAGCGTTGTCCGCCTACAACAATCGGAATACCGTCGAGATGTCTCGCCATCATGTGCGCCTCGTCGCCGCTCTCGCGCAGGGAAGCACACACTTTTTCACCATCTGAGACAATTGTTACCTTTTCACGCGACACGCGTTTATACCCACGCAACAGAATACCGACGCGCACACTCTTTTCTTGAAGACATTTCGCAATAGCAATAACAGCGGGTGTTTTCCCTGTCCCACCAACAACGATATTACCGACACTGATGACGCGACACGGCAATGTTCGTGCTTTCAACACACCAAGTGTATACAGTCGGTTTCGGATCCAAACACCCACACCGTAGAGCCAACTGAGGGGAATTAATAGGGAGCGTATAGGACTGGAAAGAAGTCTTTTCTGGAGGGAAGCAAGGTCGAGGGAATGTGTGGGTTTCATCGTGAATAGTGTTTGTAAGTGTGCTAAAGTCGCGAAGTCTGTAAAGTTGAAAGACGGTTGCACAACAACTTTAGGCACTTTACAGACTTTCTACAACATCTAACACCAACTCAGCAGTGCGTTCAGAAGCACCCGCTGTACCGAGTTGTGCGTAAACGGCTTGAAGCGCATCTCGTTGTTCTTCGCGTTTCTGCGGATTCCGTAGAAAATCGAGTGCCAACTCCGTTAAAGCAGTCGGTGTCAGTTCCGTCTGTAACAGTTCCGGGACAATGTCGCGTCCAGCAATAAGGTTAGGAAGTCCACTCCGGTTCAGCGGTGTCAACGCTTTAACGATGTGCCAATTGAGTGCTACCGTGCGAAAGAGGATAATCATCGGTGTCCCGATACACGTTGCCTCAAGCGTCGCTGTGCCGGAAGTAACCAATAGCAGGGTTGATGCGCGCATCGCTGTGTAGGTCATCTCTTCCACGATCTTGATCGGAGGGACCTCAACATTTGACAATCCTTGTTGACATTCGGCAATGCGTTCACGGGAAATTCCGGGTGCTAACGGAAGAATCCAGTGTGCATTCGGATAGACCTGCGCAATATTCGCAGCGGCTTCCAAGATGACAGGCAAGATGTGTCGGATTTCGGAACGCCGACTCCCCGGCATTAAGCCGATAACAGGCGCATCCTGATCGTCTCCCGTTCCACATAAATTGAGATGTTCCCGCGCCTCGTGCATCGTTAGAGGTGTCCGCGCAAAATCGACAAGCGGATGCCCAACGAATTCCGCGTTCGCACCGGCGTTTCGGTAAAATTCAGCCTCAAAGGGAAAAATTGCAGCAACAACGTCCGCCCATTTTGCCAACTTCCGCGCACGTTTTGCACGCCACGCCCACGCTTTCGGCGGAATGTAGTAGACAACCGAAACACCCTGTCTCCGAGCAAATTTCGCTAACGGCATATTAAACTCGGCAAAATCCACAAGAAGGAGTACATCAGGACGCTCCTCACGGATACGCCGTTTCAGATACGCCTGTTTCCGAAGGAACATGGGGAGGACAGTGACAACATCGGCAAATCCCATGACAGCGGAATCTCGGATGTGCAGATCAAGTTCCACCGATGCCGCTGCCATCTGATCGCCACCCATGCCGAAGAGTGTTATATCGGGAGACAGTGCCTTGAGTTGACGGACAACATGGGAGGCGTGCAAGTCACCAGAAGGTTCTCCAGCAACAATCATAACTTTCGGCTTTCGGTTCTCGGCTTTCGGCTCTCGGTAAAAAGATGTTTGTGGCATCGGCAAATATTGGAATCCCCACAAGAATTTACTGACTGCCGACGGAAACCGACAGCCGACAGCCATTCTACGGCATCATCCCCGGCACCATCAGTCCATCGGTTTCATCAAAACCGAACATCAGATTGAGATTCTGCACAACAGCACCAGCAGCACCTTTACCGAGATTATCAATCGCTGCCATCGCGACGACGCGGCGGGTCCGCGTATCGACTTCAAGCCCAACATCGCAATAATTGCTGCCAAGCACTGCTTTTGTCTCTGGATATGCACCCGACGGGAGCAACCGAACAAACGGCTCATGCTCGTAAAAGCCTGAATATATATCGAGAGCCTCTTCAGTGGACATCTCTTCAGTGAGACGCATATAGACAGTGCTGAGAATACCTCGCGTCATCGGGACAAGGTGCGGCGTGAACGTTACCTCAACCCGTGCGGCGGCAACAGCACTCAACTCCTGTTCAATCTCTGGCGTATGTCGATGCGAACCGATATTATAGGCGACAACGTTAGACTCTCGATTCGGATAGTGTGTATTTTCACGAGGTTTCGGTCCAGCACCTGAAATGCCAGATTTGGAATCAACAATGATGGAATCCAGTTCCACGGCACCTCGCGCGACTAAAGGCATCGCCGCAAGGGTAGCACTCGTCGGATAACATCCCGGATTCGCTACAAGTTGGGCATCCCGGATCTTAGCACGATACCGTTCCGGCAGACCATATACCGCCTGTGGCATGAGTTCCGCGCTTGTATGTTCGGTGTGATACCACGCTTCGTACGTCTCGGCATCTTCAAGTCGATAGTCCGCGCTAAAATCCACGACGCGTAACCCTTGTGCCAGAATTTGTGGCACGAACGACATCGCCACCTTGTGCGGAACAGCGAGGACAACAGCATCTACTCTCTCTTTGAGCGAATCAAGGTCTAAGGGTTCAAATGTGGACGAGAGAAACCCGCGGAGGTTCGGGAGGACACTCTCAATACACTGCCCCGCGTAGGTTTCAGAGGTACAGAGCGCGACCTGTAACCCCCCAGAATGGTTAGCAAGAAAGCGTAGCAACTCACTCCCACTATATCCTGATGCCCCAACAATACCGATTTTTACCATTACATCTCACCGTGTGTTTCTTATTACGAAGTCCTAAATTGTGTAGGAATTTTACCACATTTTCAGGAGAATGTCAAATTACGGTGAGATATAAAAACCGGAATGTAACCATACCGACATTGCCACCTACTCATAGAAACCGATAACTGACAACCATGCCTCTGACAGCCGACTGCTGATAGCTGACAGCCGTTCCCCAAAGAAATAAATTGACAGTACCGCGTATACACAGTAAAATATAACAACTTTCGGCTGGGATCACTTGCCGAAAAATCAAAAGGAGACCCTATGAAATTTGCACGCTATGAATTAAATGGCACAATCGGTTACGGCATTGTCTCAGGAGAGAATCTGAACGTACTATCGGGATGCCCACTCGGTGAATACAGTGAAACAGGCGATACCGTCGCATTAGCGGATGTACAACTCCTCGCACCGACAACACCGACAAAGGTATTGGCTGTCGGTCTGAATTATCGGAGCCATTTAGACGGAGCACCGGAGCCAGAAAACCCTGAAATCTTCATCAAAACGCCTTCCTGTATCAACGATCCAGGTGGCAACATTGAATTGCCAGACGGCGATGATGACGTGCACGCCGAAGGCGAACTTGTCGTCATCATGAAGAAACAGACACGGAAAGCGACACCTGAAGAGGCGGCTGCCAACATCTTAGGCGTAACCTGCGGCAACGATGTCAGCGCACGCACATGGCAGAGCGACGATATGCAGTGGTGGCGCGCCAAAGCATCCGATACCTTTGGACCTATCGGTCCCGTTATCGCTACCGATGTTGACTATACCGACGCGCAATTGGAGACCCGCATCAATGGTGAAGTCGTTCAAAAGCAGACGACCGCAGACCTGATTTTCCCAGTAACGACGGTTGTGAGCTTCATTTCACAGGCAATAACCCTCGAACCGGGGGACGCTATCTTTACCGGCACACCGGGAACAACAACCGCTTTGAAAACTGGTGATGTTGTTGAAATTGAGATTGAAGGCATCGGCGTTCTGCAAAATAACGTCGTGTAACAGCAATTTCCGCATAGGCGCGCTCGTCCCCCAATCTCTCTGTTGGTGAAGTTGTAATGATAAAATTGTTTAGAAACTTCGGACTATTACTGACAGGCTTGCTCGCTGTTTTAATGCTCAACGGTTGCGGTGCTGACGAAGACAGAGAAGAACCTGTTCCAGTTAACTTCGTAAGTGCGATCCCGCCGGGCGGTGAGATCGGCCCGAATGAGTGGATCACGGTTATCTTTGACAATCCACCCACTGATCTCAGGGCAAGCCATGGCACCGTCTCGGGCACAGGCAAAACCGCAACGATCACGGGGCCTTTTACGCCTGGTACCCTCGCATTGACGATTACATGGGCTGATGGAATCCAAAAACTTACCTACACGGTTCTCGGGCCTTGTTGTGCCGCGCCGGAAGTCACGGGTGGCACTGTCGAAGACGGTGACACGGATGTCGATCCCGAACTTATCAATAGCGACGGGAAGATCGTGATCCTGTTCAGTGAAGATGTCTTTGGAAACATCGCCCTCCAAACTGAAGGCGGAGATGATGTCGGTTGGCTCGCAAATGTTGCTGGCACCACAGGAACGCTTGAACTCGTCAAAGGGAAAGAACTTACGCACGAAACCGCCTACGTCATCGTTGGTAAAATCGCTACTGCCGACGGCACCGAGACTGACATTGAACTTACTTTTGTAACCAAGCGTAAAGCGTAAAGCCAAATCTTGTTCTGATTTGCGTTGGCGAGATTTCTTGGGCGAAAACCCAAGTAAAACACCTCGCCGCGTTTCAATAAGGAGAAGAAAATGCGTTTTAGATATTCGTCTCTTTTTCGATATAACCGAGTTCCTGAAAAAATAAAACTTGGGCTTAAAATTATCGTCCCTTTGCTGTGTCTGAGTATAGCAACACAGGCATCAGCAGTCCTGTTATTTCATGACGATTTTGAGAAGGATAAGATCGGAGCAGAACCCGGCAAATGGGAAGTTGGACACGATGGCAAAACAACCGCTAAAGTTGTCGCCGATCCGAAAAAAGCAAGTAATAAGGTCTTGTTAACCGCTGACAATCCATCTAACGACTCACGGCACGATGTCGGCGGCTCCATCTATGTCGTCGGCGATGCGGGTTGGGACGATTACGTCGCTGAATGGGATATGATGTTCCCCGATGATTTCTACATGGGTGTCGTCTTCCGTTTTCAGGACGGTGAAAAATTCTATCTCAGTGACCGACGGCAAGGCGGTAGAGAATATCATTTCTATAAACGCCAAGGGAATTGGGCAAAGGTCAAAGACGGGATGGTAGAAAACGAACCCGAAGTCTGGTATCGCGCACAACTGATCCTCAAGGGTGATAAATTCACTTTCAAATTGAAAGAGCGAAAAGATAACAGGTCGTTTGATAAAATAGACCCTGCAACAGAAGGTGAAGACGGCACCTTCAAAACCGGTAAATTCGGGCACTACGGACTCGTTTATATTGATAACATCTTTATCGGCGATTCCGTCGAAGATCTTGTCCTACCCGTCGAACCGCAGGATAAACTCAGCACAACCTGGGGTGCGATCAAGGATGCCTATTAAAGGGAAAAAATTGGAAGAATGGAACGGAGGGAGGATAGGTCTCCAACCTTCCATCCTTCCATGCTTCCACTTACCCATGCTGAACCGCAAGGAAAGTTAAAAACATGGCGACCTATATTGCCCACGGTGGAAAAGACACCGTCATCACAACCGAAGAAAAACGCGCTTTACTGCACGAGGCACTCCTCAAACTCGGCGGTATCCCAAAGAAGATTCTGGTGATCCCACCGGATATAACCCGCCTCCACTCCAACGCTGGTGAATTGACCCAACTTCTCTATGAATTGTGGGACACCGCAAACGGGACTACCTTTGACATATTGCCTGCCATCGGCACACATGCCCCAATGACCGAAGCACAGATAGCCGAGATGTACGGGGATCTGCCCAAGGCAACATACCATGTCCATAATTGGCGGACTGGGTTATATCATTTCGGAGAAGTACCGTCCGAAGTTGTGCAAGAAGTTTCGGGCGGCAAACTCGATTATAGCATCCCTGTCGCTGTAAATCGCCACCTCGTGGAAGGTAATTATGAACTTATCATCTCCGTCGGGCAAGTGATACCGCATGAGGTCATCGGTATCGCTAACGGGTTTAAAAACATCCTCGTCGGTGCAGGTGGGGTCGAGATGATTAACAAATCGCATTTTCTCGGTGCCGTAGACGGTATGGAACGGTTAATGGGACGCACCGATACCTCTGTCAGGAGAGTCCTGAATTACGCACACGCGCAATATCTAAAACAACTCGGCATTTTGTACGTCATGAGCGTCATGGATGCCGATGCTTCTGGTGAACGCGTAATGCGCGGACTCTACATCGGCGACGATGCCCAAACCTTTGAAACCGCCGCCGAATTGAGTAGAGCCGTTAATATGACGTTCTTGGATGCACCTTTGGAAAAAGTAGTCGTCTACTTGGATCCGAGGGAGTTCAAAAGCACATGGCTTGGCAACAAGGCGATCTACCGTACACGGATGGCGATGGCAGACGATGGCGAACTGATTATCATCGCTCCCGGACTCCGCGAATTCGGTGAGGACGCAGAAATCGACCGACTCATCCGTAAATACGGCTACCGTGGCACACCCGAGACACTCAACGCCGTCTCAGAAAACCCAGAGTTGCAAGAGAACCTCTCCGCCGCGGCACACCTGATTCACGGCAGTACCGAAGGACGTTTCAAGGTCATCTACGCGACGGAACACCTCACCCAAACCGAAATCGAATCCGTCGGCTACCAGTGGGCACCCGTCAACGAAGTGATTGCCGAATACAACCCAGAAACCCTCGCCGATGGCTTCAACGACGACTTCTTCTACATAAGCGAACCCGGACAGGGCTTATGGGCACTCCGCTCACGATTTGGGAAATAGATTTGCTAAAGCCTCCATTTCATGGTACACTATACAGATGAAAGAGCAACCTGAACCACAGACGGATCCTATCTTGGAAGAATG
>JAAXHI010000321.1 GCA_012270875.1 Candidatus Poribacteria bacterium
AACTATTATTTATGAAACACCCTCAGGTAATTACTAATTCCGCATAAGAGACGATGCAACATATCAAGATAACAAAGCAGAGGCCGAGCAGGAGAGAACGCACTGATAGGCGATTTTCGTATGAGGAAGGCAATAGCGCACCGTTTTGTATAGGATTTGATAGAGTTTATCACACCGTCAAAAAATTGTCAAAGACAGCGGGACCGGTGTATCACAAGACCCTCTAATATTGATATGTGGAGAAAGTAACAAAAGGTCGTTTATTACTTTTTGTAACCAATTTCCAGATACATACGTTATGCACAGTATGAATAACTCTGTTTATCTATGGACTGAAGCAATGCCGAACGAATCGCTCCAATCCTTTGCTGAGATTAACCCACTTGTTGGATTGCCTCCGAGGACGCTACGTTTGTACAATGCTTTGGAGGTCTTTAAAAAAAGATATCGTTCTTCCGAAAACCCTGAGTGGTTCCGCATGCCACGCCGCGACCCGCTTCTGCAAAAGATCGGATTTTCTAAGTCAGACATTGAAAACGGTCTTCAAGAATTGGTTCAGGCGAATCTGTTGCAAATCCACGAGGGACAAGATACAAAATGGTACTGTCTAAAATAGCATGCAAACGCGCGAATGTATTGTAGAAATTCCGCACTTAATTTTAGCCTCTGCATCACCTCGACGCTCAGCGTTGCTATCACAGATTGGGTTAACATTTAAAATACATCCGAGTGATATTGTCGAACCGCCGCACAACGTCCACGCAAACAAATCTGCAAGTGAAGTAACACAGGAACTTGCCTCGTTAAAAGCTGCGTCTGTCACACAACATTACAATCACGGTTTAATTCTCGGAGCAGATACGTTAGTATCTTTAGAGGGGGAACTTCTCGGTAAACCCACTGACGATGCAGACGCATCCGTGATGTTGTCGCGCCTTAGCGGCACCTGCCATGAAGTCGTGACAGGTGTCGCATTAATTGACGCAGCGACAGGACAGAAACACGTCTGGGCGGAAACGACCCACGTCTACTTTCGGCAGTTACATGCCGCCGAGATAACCGCCTACATTGAAAGTGGAGAGACATCAGACAAAGCAGGTGCTTATGGGATTCAAGGACGCGGTGCCGCTTTTGTTCGATGTATTGAGGGATGTTATTTTAATGTCGTTGGACTTCCCTTAGCGAGTCTCGTTGAACATCTCTCGGATTTTCAATCCAAGGAAGATTAAGAAATGTCTGTTAATTGTTGATTGCACGCTGTTTAACCGCTAAGGTAAATTAAAAAATGTCGGTGTCTAAAAATTACACGCCTACCAACGGATACACCGAGATCGTGAAGCCCGGCGAAATGGGGATCACAAAACTCCATTTCGGGATTCTTCGCCTCACGTCTGACGAAACCTTCTTTGATCATTCTGATGATACTGAAGTCGCACTGATTGCATTAGGTGGAGACTGTACTTTATTGGTGGGACATAACGGCAATAAAGCGAACGGGATTTTGGGTGAGCGTCCAGACGTTTTCCACGGAGAGGCGTGCATAGCGTATATTCCACATCATACAACTTATGAAATCCTCACAAATGAATCGGGAATCGAAATTGCGGTCTGCAAAGTGCCATCTCACTCGGAATCTGCAGCTGTGATTCTGGAGGCAGGCGAAGCAGTAAATGAAGATGAGACGCACCTTACGATTTTGGAGAATGTCTTTTCAGACGATTTAGAGGCAAGCACAAATACCCCCACAATACCTACCAGCGCGGAGGCGATCTGCTTTCATAGGTTCCTTGATGGAAGCGGAGTCGTTACTTTCGACCTCGCGCGTAGCACAGAGACGATACGCACGCAGTTATATCATAATGATGTATTAGTGGTTTCAGAACACGATAGCATTATGGCGTTCACTTCTGAAGATATTGGCTACCAGTTATGGGTGCAGCCAAATTTGTGATAGTTCCACACTAATAGGAGAAAGATGTCATGAATGAACCCCAATTTACTCGGCATCCAACGGAAATATTTGGTTATCCTTTTACTAACAAAGACCCGATTGTACAAGCGAAACGGGAACAACAATTCTGTCCCTTCTTAAATGGTGAATGTAAAAAACCTCGAAAAAGTCAGCCTGAAGTTAAAATTGGGGTTTGCACGCTTGGCTACAAAGGCAAGTTTCTTGAAAAGATAACGCCTGTTATTGTATGCCCCCACCGTTTTGAAGAACCAATCGTCTACGATACAATTAAGGAATTATACTTTGGCGATTTGCCAGATAGTTATCAGATAAGATGGGCATCTGAAGTGTCTTGCGGGGTAGCAGGAAGTATTGATTTTGTTGCCGCCAAAATGAAAGAAGAAGAAATAGTAGATTTTCTGTGTGTTGAATTTCAGGCAGCTGGGACGACTGGAACGCCTTGGCCAGCGGTTATAGACTTTAAACAGACTGGGCACTTTCAGAAGAAAACCTATAAATACGGAATCAATTGGGCAAATGAGTTTGTCAAAACGATGATGCAGCAGGTTTATAAAAAGGGAATGGTGATGGAGAGTTGGGGCAAGAAAATTGTGTTTGTCATTCAAGATGTCGGACTGGCTTATATTCAGGCTACTACTGATGCCCAGGACTTACATGAGGCGAAGGATAACGATGCTATCCATTTTTGTACATTTCGGATGATATGGAATAAAAATTCAAAGGCTTGGCAACTAAAATTTGACAAGCGAATGAGTACAGATATAGAAGGTATTCGGAAAATATTAGGTGGGGCTCCTAAAGATGAATTTCCTACCATCAGTGAGTTTGAAAATAATATCAACAAGCGATTAAAATTACCATGTCAATTGAGCCGGGTTTAACCGATTTCTGGCAATCTCTACGTATTCTTCGCTTAACTCAATTCCGAGTCCCTGTCTGTTGAGTTGATTGGCAGCCACTAAGGTGCTTCCTGTGCCCATAAACGGATCGAGGATAACGCTACCGATTCGACTGGTCGCTTTAATCGGCAGTTCCAATAACTCAGTCGGAAATACAGCGTAGTGTACATCTTTTCTCCATTCATCCTCTGGAACAATGTTCCAAATATCAGAGGGTAAATGCCCTTTGGCGTTGCTTGTCATAATATAGAAGCCTTTTGTTTCTAACTCTTTGGCGCGTCCACTAACCTCCAAATTGTCGCTGTGGTAAGTTCGTTGTGCGCCTCTAATCGTCATTCTAAAATCAACTAACTTACCTGTCTTTATTTTCTCTAACGTCTGATCAAGTGTTTTTATCGCCGCTGCGCGTTCGTGTTCATTTAATTCTTTAGATTCAAGAATCTGTCTACGGTATTTTTTCCCGCTAACTCCTGTAGCAGAAATGATTTCTTTGCCATTGATTGTTGGAAGTTTTTTCGGTTTAATCCTGATAGCATCAGCGTCGTAATAATACTTTTTATTTTTCACAAAGTGAAAGATGTGTTCATGAACATCTCTGAGTCTATCCTTCGCACTTTGTGTTCCTTTCATTTGATGCCATATAACATCATTGCGAAGTATCCAGCCATTGTTCTGCATAGCGAGAGCGACCCGCCAAGGCATTCCCATTAGATTTTTGTTATGGTATTTATCGCCAAGATTCAACCATACTGAACCATCCGATTTTAATACCCGCTTTATCTGGAGGAAGATTCCAGCAAGTCTTTTCACATATTCTTCAGGTGTTTTTTCCTCGCCAATCATCGAATCAGCATCGTTTCCATTTGTGCGGTATTTTCTCATTTGCCAATACGGAGGCGAAGTAACAACGCAATCAATACTTTCATCCGGGATTTCAGTCAAAATATCTTTACAATTTCCTGTCAATAACCCGTTTTTCTGATTTTCATTAAGAACCTTGGAAATTATCTGTCGATTTGTCATGTTGATACTTCCTTCTGAATTGTAGTAAAATTTAATCAGAACGTATAGCTCACCTGCATCCCTGAGATCCCCACGCCTTACTGGGAAGAGCACTAAGGCGTAGGGTTTGGTGGGAAGAGTAGAAAAAAACATCTGTACTACACTGTTTTGTTATACCTGAAATTGTAGGTAAAAGCCGTGTTTTCGCAGACGCGGTTTGAAACCGCGCCTACAAAATGAAGGTGAATATCGCACTACTCACCTTCAATGAGTTCACCACCCTTTTTGAGGAAGGCAACGGCACTCCGCGAGATTTGAACCTTTATTTCTTGGTTATTCACTTCCCCAACGGTGAGCAGAATAATATTCTTATCGTTGCTCATCCCAAGAATTTTGCCGTGCAAGCCGCCGTTCGTTACAATCTCATCTCCCTTAGACAGGTTCTCTACCATATTCTGATGTTTTTTGCGTTTTGCTTGTTCCGGTCGAAGTAGTAGAAAATAAAAGATCGCACCTATTGCTATGAGCGGAAAAAACGGTAATAGTTGTTCCATGAAGAGTCTCCTTCTGTTTTCTAAAGAATTAGCATGGCATCGCCATAACTGTAGAAACGGTAGTTATGTTGGAGTGCCTCTTGATACGCTTTCTGAATCAAATCTTGTTGGGCAAAGGCACTCACAAGCATGAGTAAAGTTGATTTAGGTAGATGAAAATTGGTAACCAATGCATCTACTACATTAAATTGGTGTCCGGGATAGATAAAAAGATCACTATAACCGCTATAAGCGTGAACAGTGCCTGTCGTGCCAGCTGTTTCGAGCGATCGGACCACTGTCGTCCCGATAGCAACAATTTTCGATCCTGCCGCTCGTGCGCTGGAAATCCGGTTCGCTTCTGCTTCAGTGAGATGGATATATTCGGCGTGCATCTTGTGCGTTTGAATATTCTCGACTTTCACGGGTTGGAACGTTCCGGGTCCAACGTGCAGTGTTAACGTTGCGATCTCTATTCCGGTGTTTTTCAATTCCTCCAATAATTCTTGTGTAAAGTGCAACCCGGCTGTCGGAGCAGCAATCGCGCCTTCAGCGGTCGCGTAAACTGACTGATAGCGCACCTTATCTTTAGCATTCGGTGGACGCCGAATATAAGGCGGTAAAGGCATCATGCCGATCTTAGCAAGGATAGCCGAAAACCCGTCGTTAGCGTCATAGTCAAAACGGACGATACAGTGACCAGCATCTGGTTTCGCAAGCACTTCTGCTTTTAAGACGCTGTTTCCAAAGCCAATTTGCGTGCCGATTTGGAGGCTGCGTCTCGGTTTCGCAAGCACTTCCCAAGTATCCGGTTCTATTTCCCGGATGAGCAGCAATTCTATCTTGCCGCCGGTTCCGACTTTGTTACCGATTAACCGTGCCGGGATTACCTTCGTGTCGTTCAGAACTAATAGGGCATTGTTCGGTAAATATTCCCCGATCTGCGAAAACACGGTGTGATGAAAGGCTCCGGTAGTGCGGTTGACTACCAGAAGCCGCGATGCGTCACGCTGTTGAAGGGGACTTTGCGCAATCCGGTCAGGGGGCAGGTGGTAATCGAAATCTGTGAGTTTCATAACTATGCGTGAAGTAAATGCCTCATCAGAATTTTCGCAACTAAGAGAACAGCGTTGCTTGCGAGTTTACGGGATAGTTAAAGTACTCATAAGCCGCATCGGTGGCGACGCGCCCTCCCGGTGTCAGTGCCAAAAACCCTGCTTTAATATAGTAAGGTTCGTAAACCTCCGCAATAGTCCGTTCGTCCTCACTCAGCGCGACAGCGAGTGCCTTAACCCCGGCGCGTCCATTGAATTTTTCAATAAGGGTCTCGAAGTAAGCGTAATCCTGTGCGTTTAATCCGTGTTCATCAATACCAAAGAATTCCAATGCCTCCTCCGCAACCGAGAGCGTAAGTACGCCATCGCTTTCGACTTGAGCATAATCTCTGACGTTGGCGAGTAATTTATTCGCAATTCGCATCGTGCCACGCGAGCGACGGGCTAAGGCGTATTCGGCATCTTCGTCAATATTAATATTAAGTTTTGCACTGTTAATGCGGATAACCTGCTGGATGTCCTCCGGTTCGTAGTAGTCAAGGTGGATGCGAATGCCGAACCTATCTCGAAAAGGTCCCGCAAGCAATCCTTCACGCGTCGTCGCACCAATTAACGTAAACGGATCAAGCGGGACTTGCATAACATCGGATGCAGGACCTTGACCGATAGTAAAATCGAGTTGGTAATCTTCCATCGCTGGATAGAGTGATTCTTGCACGTTCCCTTTCATCCGATGGATCTCGTCAATAAAGAGAATATCTCCCTTTTCAAGATTTGTCAGTGTTGAGGCTAAGTCTAAATTTTCCATGACAGGACCGATCGCCTGTTTAAAGTTGCTCTGAATTTCATTGGCGATGATCCTTGCAAGCGTCGTCTTTCCTAACCCCGGTGGACTCACAAGTAGCACGTGTTCAAGCGCATCCCCACGCTCTTTGGCGGCTTCAATATGGATGTAGAGCTGTTTTTTCGCTCTATCCTGTCCAATAAATTCTTTCAGCGTCTTCGGACGAAGGCTGTATCCGAAGTCATCATCTTCAGTCGCCAAGTCTTGTATCCGAAGGGAATCTGGCTTATCGTGGTTATCCATCTTGTTTTATCCTAATGCGAAACGTAAAAAAAATCTGCTATAAGAGCGATTTCTTTCCAGATGTAGCTTGTCCTTTTGTGAGCCTTGCATCGACTCACATTCCTAAATAGCGGCTAATTTCGGATATAGCGGAGTGCCTGTTTGAGTAAGTTCTCCGGTTCTGCGGAATCTCCGAGGATTTTTTGTGCTTTTTCGACGGCTTGTTCTGCCTCAAGTTCCGAGGCACCGAGATTGACGAGCATTTCGATTACCGATGCATCTGGTGTCCCAGACCTCTCGAGGTCAGCGTCGCCTTCAAGTTTCATTTTAGTGATATTCTTTTTAAGTTTGGTAATGATAACTTGCGCAATATCTTTGGTTAAGCGTGGCACCCGCATCAGTGTGGTAGTTTCTCCGCGCTGTACAGCACGTTGGAATTGTACCGGTGACAACCTCGCAACGATGTTTTGCGCGAGGGCTGGTCCTACGCCAGAGACAGTCAGTGCCAGTTCAAAAACTTTTAAGGCATCCCTTGAAATGAACCCATAAAGGGTTATCTTGTTTTCACGATTTTGATAGTAGTGTGTATAAAAGGTAACAGGGTCGCCTATCGGTGGTAAATCTGTTACAATTCTTGGGGCTACGTCAACGGCATACCCTATACCATTTACATCTACAATAACCTGTTTTGTCTCTTTATGAACGATAACGCCTTTGATATAAGCAATCATCCTAAAATTCCTCTAAACAGAGATACGCTGTTGCTACTGTGTATACTTTTTTTCCAGTTCAAGGACTTTATGAGAACGGGCATGGCAAAGAGCAAGCGCAAGGGCATCTGCCGCGTGATCCGGACGTGGTGGTTCTTTTAGTTTAAGCAAGACTTGTGTCATTTTTTGCATCTGGGTTTTTGTGGCTTTCCCGTAACCGACGACTGCTTGTTTAACCTGAGTAGGTGCGTATAGCGCAATAGGACAATTCGCATTCGCAGCCGCAAGCTTCACAATGCCTTTAACTTCGCCGAGGGTGAACGCGCTGTTTATATTCTTACTAAAAAAAATATCCTCAAGTGCCACGCTCTCAATAGCGAATTCCGCAATCAAGTCGGTCACAGCATCGTAAATTTTTTTCAATCGCATTTCCGATGCTGTTTGAGGACTGGTTGTGATATTCCCAAAGCCGCGCGGCGTAAACCGATTGCCGTGGAATTCAATTACACCGTATCCAGTATTCGCGATGCCCGGGTCAATACCAAGAATTATTTTTTTAATGTTCCTTGCGGTTGGGTCAGGTGGGTTTTGCATTTGATGTCCCTTCCCATAGACCGCCCTCCACTACATTACGGACTAAGTTTTTGATGCTGTGAAGAATTTTTAATTGTGCCATTACCAAACACCTTGGGAGTTATGAACAGAACTCACTCCTACGACTGATAGTTTAAATAGCTGCGAGTTAGATGCGGCAGTTAAGCTGCGGCTTCTAAGAGGTTATCAGGAATATCGAAATTGGCATAAACTTTTTGTACATCGTCGAGTTCGTCGAGCGCGTCCATGAGCCGTAACATCCGTTCTGCTTCTTTGCCTTCAAGTCTCACAGTATTTTGCGGAATCATACTAATTTCAGCGAGTTGAACTTCAGCAGCTGTTTCCTGAATCGCTGTTAGGACGTTATCGAACATCTCAAACGGTGTAATAATTTCCATCCCTGTTTCGGAAGCGGTTACGTCTTCAGCACCCGCTTCAACCGCTGTCATAAACAATTCTTCTTCATCGATGTTATCAGGCGCGACGACGATCAATCCGCATTTATCGAATCCCCATGCGACGCACCCGCGTTCGCCGATTCTGCCTTCGTGCTTACTAAAGGCGTGTCGAATCGCTGCGACTGCGCGATTGCGGTTATCGGTCAAGACTTCTATCATCACTGCGGTCCCGCCGGGGCCGTAGCCTTCGTAGAGAATTTCTTCGTAGGTTTCACCCTCAAGTTCGCCGGTGCCGCGGAGGATCGCTTTTTCAATGTTATCGTTGGGAACGTTGCTTGATTTTGCAGCTGCAATGGCGGTTCTAAGGCGTGGATTTGTATCTGCATCGCCACCACCAATACGCGCGGAAGCAGTAATCTCTTTGACCAACTTGGAGAAGAGTTTGCCGCGTCTGGAGTCGTTCGCTGCTTTTTTATGTTTGATTGTTGACCATTTAGAATGTCCGGACATAAACTGTCTCCTTTCTGATTAAATTAGTATACCATAAAACGAAAAAAGCTTCAACTTCTGGATCGGGTTCCCGATGATAAGCCACACCACCTCTCGCGATCTGTCAGAATTAATTGGACAAACACCAGAATCTGTGCTACACTTATTAAATCCTTCGTTTAAGGAGTTTAAGCAGGTTGCTATGTTACCATTTGTTCTTAAAATCGCAGACCGGCCCGTAGAACGGTTACAGCGTATCAGTGATGAAAATCAACCTATTGATGTTAATGTGCAGGTTGAACTTTACTCGCGAGAAATTAATCGCGCCGATATAACGCGTACACCGGAGTCTCGGCGGTTGAGTCATCTAATCTTGCACGAAGCCACTGAGAACGCTTATGCGACTTTTACTACGTTTCTCCAAGATAGCGCGGAACCCGAAAATTTTCTGCCGTTTGAACGCCTTTCAGAACATCCGTGTCGGCACTATGCGTTGATTCTCTCTCCATCGCGTTCGCATGAACTCTCTGAAATCTGTCAGATGCAGCCTGACGCAAACGCCTCCGTTTTTCACTATCGAGGATTTGAGATAGCAATCAAACCGCGCAGATATGTTTTGGATACTGCTGCTTATTTGGTGGCACCTGATAAATATACGCTGTTTATACGACAGGTGCGTGAAGAGAATACCATCCGGGTCTACCGTAGCGATTTTATTAACCTCACTCGGAATTCACTGCCACCCTTTAAACTTGATACCCACGATATAATTGAGAATCTGCAGCTGGAGTTTGTGGAAGAAGGGGAACGAAATTTACCGATAGAGCAGTTACTCATGTTCCCACCGAATGCTGAAGAAGCAAACGCGCCGCGCCTTGTTAAGTGTCCTGAGTGTGGCGGTCGCGTCCGCCGACTCGGTAGAGAAGCCGATTTCTGCCTGGAATGCGATTGGGATAACCTACCCCCCCTAAAACATCCGCGATAATTTACAACAGGAGCATGCGTGTAAATCTGCCGTAGATGCTCCACGACTCGGTGCTATCTAACGAACGTGGTGCTATTCCACTTCAAATTTGACTTCCAAGTTGTGCCATATGCAGAACGATTACCGTGGTACTAACAGCAAGTACCGCGCCGACAACAGTTTGGAGGAGCGTGTGCCGTTTGCGGTAAACGCGTGCCCAAGAAATCAGTGGGACTAATAGGAATAGCCATGCGAACTGAGGGTTAACGAGCATAACAAGAACGGTAACGCATCCCGTTGCAACGCTGCTATGAAAACTGATTTTCCAGATGGGGGTAATTGCCGAAAAAATAACACTATTCGCGACGTAGGCAACGCCTGCCCAAACGATTTCACGTGCCGCACCGAGGTGGTACAGTAAAACAGTGCCGACAATCATACTGATGAGCGTACAGCATAAAGGTAGGAGCCGTTCCTCTCTATTCTGCAAATGAAAGTCGCTGACTCTCGAGAACCGGACCATCAGCCCTATTGATAGTGCCGGCAGCACCGTAACAAATACAACGACAATCACTAACCAGCGGAGTGCGTCTTGGGGGTCCGCATATTTTTGGACAACCCCGACAGCAGTTGCAATTGGCACCAAAAATGGGCTGAACAGAACAGATGTTCCCCATGCAATGCCTGCCGGAATTGTCGATAAGTTGCTACGCGTCATCAATTAATAATTTGACGTTTCCAAAGTTTTGAGAAAATTGACTAAGTCGGGTCCATGCGTACTCGCATTGACCGTTTTATCAATTTTCACGATTTTCCCCGTTTTATCAATGATAATAGCAGATCGTTGGATTTTGCCATCTGAAGCATCCGTCGCGCCGTATAGGAGCGCAAGATTGCGTCCAGCGTCTACCAAAAGCGGGAAATTCAACTGATTTTCTTCCGAAAATTTCTGACGCGAATCCGCGTCATTGTGGGTGATCCCGAAAATCTGGGCATCGTATTGCGCGAAACGACTCGACTCATCACGGAGCGAGCAAACTTGCGCCGTTCAGCCACGTCCGAAGTCGCGCGGGTAAAACGATAATACCACATTTTTTTTCTTGGTTAACTCGCTAAGTTGATAAATTTCGCCTGTGCTATCAGTCGCAACGAAATCTGGAGCGGGTTGCCCAACTTCTATCTTCGGTAGCACCTTCTTAAGCAGTGCGACAACATCTTTACCATGTGTTTGGGGCTTGACCGCTTCATCAATAGCGCGGATATACCCTGCTTTATCAATGATAAAGGTTGTCCGATTTGAAGCGTTGAACCTTTCCATGATACCGCTGTACTGCTTGCTTACCTCAAATTCAGTGTCGGCTAAGAGTGAGAACCCGAATTGCTGTTCTTCCCTAAACCGTTTATGCGAATCAACATCGTCAACACTAACACCGAAAAGGACACTCTCGGTGGCTTCTATCTCGCTCAAATTATCCCGGAGCGAGCAAAGTTCGGCTGTTCAGCCACCTGTGAAATCTTTCGGATAAAAAGCGAGAACGACATTCTTTTTACCGAGATAATCACTGAGATTTCGTTCAGTGCCTTCTTCATCTTTCAGTGTAAAATCTGGGGCGATCATTCCTACTTTTAACATGTCTGGAGTTGTCACTGCCTCCTCCCCTGAAGCTACTGCAATCAAAATGGCTGTCGTGAGGATAACAGCCAAGACGCTTGCATTAAGCCGCGTTTGAAACATAGCACTATGCCTCCATTAATTAATACATTACTTAATCAGCACCTACGCACATCCCTTCGCTGACGAGGTCTTAAACCGGTGTCCTACCCGTTACTCGGAAAAGGTGTCGGCAGCACATAATACGTAGGATTCCGTAGAAAAATTGCGTAAGTCCTATTAATGAAATTATACGCTATTTTCTGATGTGTGTCAAGCCAATTGGTGTGAAGATTCAGGCTACAAAAGCGTGCTGCTACTTTGAAATAACACCCTGTTCTTCAAGCCATGTTTTCAAAGGAACATCTGCGTCCTTCGGTGAAAAATGCCCATTTGCATTCGTTCCACCGCCGAGCAGCTGCTGTCGAATCGGATCGTTCCGCTCGAACATCTCTTGTGGGATCGTCATGTTATCCTTGCTGCGTAGCCAACGGTAGCCGTATCCGTAAAAGAGTCCTTTACGCGTGATGTCAGAATCGTTTTCGCTGCGAGCATGCCATATCCGACGGTCGAAGAAAACCGCATCACCCGGTTTACAACAGACTGGCGTTGCACCTTCCGGCATTGATCCATCTTCTGGACGTTCCAACTTATCCCACAGATGGCTTCCGGGAACGACATAGAAATTGCCGCGCCCCGTTTCGGAGCAGTCGGAGAGCCAATAAACAACTTTAATCGAGAGACGCGGGCGTGGTGAGCTTTCGATCTCAATGTTAACGCGTCCGCTATCTTGATGCCAACCGAGTGGCGCAGGTTTGCCGCGAACCGCCTCCGGACGTGGCGGCGTGATAATGAAGTGGCTGTGGTAGGAGTAGATATTCCAGCCTAAAATGCCCCACACCTTCGGGAACGTTTTGTACCAATCCAAAATATTCACAAAAATCTGATCTCTGCCGAGGAAATTCGGATAGAAAAAGTTGCTGTGCGCAGTCATCTGATTTTTGGTATACGGATCATAACCCGCATCAAGGTGGTTCTGGTAGATGTTGTCCACCCGTGTTTCAAGGCGTTCAACAAGGTCTAACGGCAGCGCGTTTTCAACGGTGAAATACCCATCTTCATTGAGACTATTGCGTTGTTCGTCAGTAATCTGGTGTTGTAGATGTTTTTCGTCAAGCATATATCTAATCCTCAAGGCGCGAAGTGCGTCCAGAAACGTTAATCGGGCAGAGGCCCCTCTATCTGATCCACGAGATGAATGGAGTGGATAACATCACGGAGGTCTGTGAGCGGAACTGTCCGATTGCGGACGCTATCCGCGAAGTGTCGATGCATCGTCAGCACGCCTTCATAACTCGGTGAGTCGCGCTGATCAACCCCGTCAACTTCCCAACCCCCCATAACGTTCCTGTTGTTATCTTCATGAATTTCGATTTCTTCGGGAATCTTCATATAACAACCGATGCCGACACCGTGCAACTCAGAACGTAAAACGCGTCCACCCGATGCGCGACTGCCAAAAAGTACACCTGTGACGTTGTTATCAAAGCGGACGAAGGCGGTGTAGAAATTGCGTTGTTCCGCACCGAATGTATCACGGTGCGCAGTGACTTCTACCGGCTCGCCGCCTGCCATATACCGGAGTAAATCGACGACGTGGCAGACATCGTTCCAGAGCGTCGTCGTGAATTCTCGATTCTCTCCCAACATCTGTTTGTTGAAAGTGGTAACGGCTAATGTGACAGGCCCCTTTTCCGCAACACGCCGCATCGCTTCGCGTGTGACAGCGGCAAATCTACGCTGGAATCCTACCATGCAATAGACATCATTGGCAACCGCTGCCTCAAGTAGTTGTTGCGTCTCATCACTATTCGCGCCGGGCGGTTTCTCGATAAACAGATGCTTGCCAGCGTTCAGACAGTCCAAAGCGGGTTGTAAAATCCATTTCTCGTTCATTACACAATAGACAACATCTAAGTCTAAGGTATCTAACATCTTCCGATGGTCTGTGAAGGTGTGCGGAAACTCGTACTTCTGTGCGACTTGCGCGAGTTTATCCTCATCAAGTTCACACGCACCGAGCATCTCAACATCATCTTCCAGACGGTTAACGCTCGGGTAGTGAGCACCTTGACTGCGTCCACCTGCACCGATAAATCCTGCTTTAAGCATTGGGGGCTTTCTCCTTCATCTCAGTGTTTGCTAAATTAACCCAAGTTGCTACCTATAAGTTTTTAGACATGGAAACTCCGTCTTTAGTGAAAAAAATGCTGATAATTAGCCGATATTTTGTAGCGTGATGCCCGTCGCATCTGGGCGAGTACGCCGCAAAACTTTTAGTTTGCGCCCGCTGTAGCACAAACTGGAAGTTTATGCTACATAGATGGCAACTTGGGTTAAATTATATCTATGAAAGTGTCCGTACTTTATCATAAAGTTCTGTCAATTTCAAGGAAATTTTTGAGAGTGTTATTGATGGAGGGATGCGAATTGCGCACTTATTGAATGTGTAGAGACGCGGAGGGTCTGTATTTCCGCACTGAGGAAGCACTACCGTAAGGTGTCAAAATCTTGTTCTTGGAAGATGGGGGAGAGATAAGCGGGGTCTCCTTCGGTGCGGAAAAGGATGTGCCATTCTTCTGCAAATTCCTGTTTCTCCATACCTTCTCTGCGGCGGAGA
>JAAXHI010000180.1:0-359 GCA_012270875.1 Candidatus Poribacteria bacterium
AAACACGCTGCACAGGTTGATGATGATCTCTCCCTGATTAATCCGATCTACCTCCGGCATCCGTTGGCACCATCCGTTGCAGCAAGGATAGAAGGTAAGGAGATAGACCTGTCATGTATTGAGAATGCCTTTGTGGAATTGCAACAGAGACACGATTTCTTGGTAGTAGAGGGTGTCGGCGGGATCGCGGTGCCAATCCGAGACGATTTTTGGGTTGTCCATCTCATCAAGCAGTTCCAACTCCCTATACTCATTGTCGCTACCGCCGGTTTAGGGACGCTAAACCATACACTCTTAACCGCTACATTCGCACAACAGTTTAACATCCAAATTGCTGGTATCGTCCTCAACGGACTCCG
>JAAXHI010000180.1:406-1178 GCA_012270875.1 Candidatus Poribacteria bacterium
GTGATTGGTGTTGTCCCGTATCAGAAAGAACTCGACACGCCGTCCCCGGATGTTACGTTTTTGGCGGAATGGACGAACCAGCATATCGCATGGAGGAAATTAGAGATACTTTAATATGGATACCGCTATTGTTCTCGCCGCAGGATTAGGACGTAAGGTATGGCCTTATGGAGAATTTCGACAGAAATGCACGATCCCTGTCGCCAATAAGCCGATCGTTCGCCGAATTGTAGAGAATTTGGTTGAAGCAGGATGCCAGCGCATTATCGTTGTGGTGGGGCATCACGCGCAACAGGTGCGTGGCGCGCTTGCCGATATACCTAACGTTGTTTTTGTCACACAGCAATCACTTGATGGCACCGCAGACGCTGTATTAACAGCATCGGCACACCTCGAGGATCAGCCTTATCTCGTAGTCTACGGTGATGTCGTAACCACTCCCGATAATCTCCGTAACTTCATTAAGGCGTTCCGTGCGTCCGACGTAGAGGCTGCAGCACTCGTACAACCGCTTGGTAATGAAGACCCAAGCGACTGGCTCTGCGCGGGTATCGGGACGGAGAATATTGAAAACGGGAGTCTCTCAAGACTTACCGGTATTGAGGGACACCCACGCGGCGGTTCGCATCGGCTTTGTGGTATTTATGCTTTTCAGCATCGCGCGACCACTTATCTGTTGAGGAACCCGGGCATTGTTACACAGGTCCCTGTCGGTGGAATGCCGCCACCCGAATCCGAAATTGCGCAATCCCTGCAACTCATGGTGGACGAC
>JAAXHI010000180.1:1270-16038 GCA_012270875.1 Candidatus Poribacteria bacterium
ATCTCGGATGCTGCTGAAATCAATGGACACGTCGTGTTGGGAAAAAATAGTGTGATTGGGCCGCGCGTTGTCGTCAACGGCACGCTGATCGCAGGGGCGAATAATAACATCACAAACGGCGCGATTTTACACGGGAGCATCTTCGTCGGAGATCAGTGCAGAATTAGCGATTATTGTGATGTCGCGAGTAGTGCGATCGGAAATCGGTGTATTATTGGACACGGTGCTGAGATGGCAGGCGTGCTGTTTGATAAGGTCTATCTCTATCATTATTGTGAGATGTCAGGTGTTTTCGGAAGTGCTACCGATATTGGTGCAGCGACGGTTTGTGGTACTCTCCGATTTGATGATGCGGATACCGCGATACAGGTGGAGGGACGTTATGAGGTCCCACCGAACGGTGCAAATGCGACTTATATGGGAGATTACTGTCGGACTGGCGTGAATGCGATAATTATGCCCGGCAGGCGGATTGGATCTTATAGTGTTGTCGGACCTGGTGTCATTTTATATGATGATGTGCCGAGCAAAACGATGATCATGGCGAAACAGGAACTTATTACGAAGCCGTGGGGACCAGAACGTTATGGTTGGTAAGCGTAGTTTATGGGAGTTCGCTAAACCGTTTTATCATTTAACCCCCTAAATCCCCCTTATCAGGGGGACTTTAAGGCGAAATAAACCCGCTTATCAAGGGGATTTTAAGAGGAAATGCGTCGGTCCTAACTAATTTGAGAAGAGTTCTTTGAGCAGGTTTGTCAACTCCGCATTGTCGGCGGCGAGTTCAAAAGCGCGTTTAATCTTGTCTTCACGCGTCGTTTCGGATTCGGGTTCCGGTGTTTCATCTGGCGACCAGAGTACTTCGAGTTCCTTTGGGTTGAGTCGGTCGTAGGTGACTTTGACGAGCGTGAAAGGGTAGTTATCGGGGATAATGACGATCCAATCAATAGTTTCACCGCGGGCGGAGTATTGTCTATCCACAGTTAACTTTGAATCTTGGTGCGGTACGTTCTTTTTAACCCACTGCTTGCGATCGAGAGCGTCTGTTTCAAAATGACCGACTTCTAACCAATTGCGTCCCGCGCCGTTCGGTTTGGTGGTAATTTCAATACGTTGCATGACTCTTTCTCCATTTTATATTTAGATTCCGCGCGAAATACGTTTGGTTAGATGCAAATCTTGCATAAAAGATTTTAACACGCCGTGCTAAAAAAGTCAAGCGTTCTGAATTAGACGCAAAAAAAAGCGATTTGGACTGCATTTTCTGTGCGTAGCATCCAAAAAAAGCGAAAAAAAACCGCTAAAACTGGATATTAATAAAAATAAATTTGCATTTTTGAGAAAAAATGAGTATAATTGTAATAGGGAGTGGTATTTTCGCGTAGTACACGCAAACGTTGACGCATTGGCGTTTTATTAAGCAGGCTGAAGGGACAATCTCGACATGAAAGTGGAAATGAGATACGGAATCGGTACATTACCGATTGAGATTCCGGAGAAGAATGTTGCTGGCGTTCTTGAAATCTCGGAAAGCGTTCCGTTGCCGGATGAAGCGGGTGCCGTTCGCGCGGCGATTGCGCAACCCATCGCTTCAGCTCCCTTGGCTGAGCTGGCAAAAGGTCGCGAGTCAGCATGTATTGTGATTTCCGACGTAACCCGTCCTGTACCGAATAAAGTCATCCTCCCGCCACTGTTGGAAACACTTGAACAAGTAGGCATCTCACGCGAGAAAATTACGATCCTCATCGCAACGGGTATCCACCGTCCTAACGAAGGCGAAGAACTGGCGCAAATGGTTGGGCGAGATATAATGGATTCATACCGTATCCTAAACCATTTTTCCCAGCAGCCGGAAGATCATGGGTATTTAGGCGAGACCCGAAACGGGACACCGGTTTACATCGACAAGACCTACCTCGAATCGGATCTGAAGATTACCACCGGATTGATTGAACCCCATCTGATGGCAGGGTATTCTGGCGGCAGAAAAGCTGTCTGTCCGGGGGTTGCCTCTATTGAGACAATGAAGGTGATGCACGGTCCCGAACTCATGGAACATCCGAAGTCGGCAGTCGGCATCCTCGATGGGAATCCGTTTCACATAGAAGCAACTGAAATCGCCTTGATGGCAGGTGTCGATTTCAATCTAAACGTTGCTATCGATAAGCAACGCCAGATAACAGGGGTTTTCGCGGGCGACATGGTTGAATCTCACCGTGTCGGTGCGCAATTCGTCGAAAAGCAGGCAAAGGTTACACTCCCCGCGCCAGCCGATGCAGTTGTCGTCTCCAGTGCAGGCTACCCTTTGGACGCAACGTTTTATCAAGCCGTCAAAGGTTTACTGACGGCTGTTGAGATTGTCAAACAAGGCGGTAGTATCTTGCTTGTTGCGGCTTGCAGCGAAGGGATTGGCAGCAAACCGTTTACTGACCTGATTTTCAAGACCGATGATTTAACTGCGTTTGTGCAAGGGCTTTACAACCCTGCGAACTTTGTCATTGACCAATGGCAACTCGAAGAATTGGCAAAGGTTGCACGGAAAGCAGATATATATTTTTATACCGATGGCATCCCATACCATCAACGGGCAAAACTGTTCGTGCATCCACTGAAAAGTGCGCAGGACGGCATTGAGGAAATCTTAGTCCGATACGGGGAAGATGTCCAAATTGCTGTAATTCCTGAAGGACCTTATGTTTTAGCACAGTTGGAAGGGACTTGATACTAAACACAACGTTGCGATCGAAATACTTGGGCGATTGACGGAACACCGTCAGTCATATCAAAGTTGAGACTGAATAGCAAATGTCAAATCCTATTGTGGCACTTAGAGCGTATAGGGACGGCTTACATCTGATTATCAAGCCGCACCTATCTATAGCGGAAGTTGAGGAAGCGATTCAGCAGGAGATATCCCGCATGAATCGGTCTTTAGCAGGCACATCTGTGCAAATCGTTCTTAAATGTCCAGTCTTAGAAGATGAGGAGATCTCGCTTTTAAGATCAAAGTTACAGGAGACCTATGATCTCATCGTACGTGGCGTTGAAGTCACTGATGTGCCGGTCTCGGTGCCTATAGCAGCTGCACCAACGATGCATACGATTGCGCCAGCGATAGATAGCCGCGACGCGCGAGATGGCGAACCGTCTCGGATCGTCCCGCACACAATCCGTTCTGGTCAGACGGAGGAATTTCCACAAGGCAGCCTTATTATTTACGGCGATGTCAATTCGGGGAGTGAAGTGAAAGCCGGTGGGGATATTGTCGTGTTAGGTGCGTTGCGTGGGAGTGCTTATGCCGGAATGAATGGTAGGTTATCCGCTGTGATTATTGCGATGGACCTCGCCGCTTTACAACTTCAGATTGGAAACTATGTGAACCGTCCAACTGTCAGTCAGAAACCCCGGGGGTATCCAGAAATTGCGCGCATCGGGGCAGAAGACGTAATTATTGTTGAAAAATTTGTTAAATTTTAGCATAGGAGGTTCCGGTTATGGGAAGAGTAATCGTAGTGACATCGGGAAAGGGAGGTGTCGGCAAAACAACCTCTACCGCCAATTTAGGGACGGCACTCGCGCTTCTCGGTAAAACAGTCGTAGTCGTTGATGCAGACGTTGGGCTCCGAAATCTTGATATCGTAATGGGCCTTGAGAGTCGGATTGTTTATACCTCAATGGATGTCATTGAGAAACAGTGTGAGTTGGGTAAAGCACTCGTCAGAGACCGCCGTGTTGATGGTCTTGTGCTATTGGCAGCATCACAAAAGAATAATAAAGACGATATCCAGCCCGAACAGATGAAAGCGATTTGTGACAAGTTGCGGACTACACACGATTTCGTTTTAGTGGATTCACCTGCGGGTATTGAGCGCGGTTTTAGGAACGCTTCCGCTGGCGCAGACGAAGCCATCATTGTTACAACCCCGGATGTCTCTGCTATTCGGGATGCTGATCGGATTATCGGATTGTTGCAAAATGCCCGGATTGAACCGATCAACCTTGTTCTGAATCGCTTCTCTGCCGAACTTGTCGGGAATGGCAGTATGATGGATCAAGATGATGTATTGGATATCCTCAATATTGACCTCATCGGGGTTGTCCCTGAAGACAGTGGCGTGATTACCTCTACCAATCGCGGCATACCGCTCGTGTATGAAGACGCTTCGGAAGGTGCACAGGCGTATATGCGTATCGCACGACGGCTCACGGGGCAGCGGATCCCGATCCCTAATTTCGAGCAAAGAGGCTTATTGAATAATATCATAAACTGGTTCAAGAAAAATAAGTAAGGAGTGTTCTGATGAATATCAGCATCAAACAATTATTCGGGCGCAAGCCGAAATCGAGCAGTATTGCCAAACAGCGCCTAAAACTGGTCATCACGCAGGACAGGCTTGATCAGGTGGATGACCGGGTTATGACAAGGTTACATCATGAATTAGCGGAGGTGCTGGCAAAGTATTTTGAATTTTCGGCGAACTCTGTTAAGATGAACTTGAAACAGGAGGGAAATTCCTATATCCTTGTTGCGGATTTTCCTTATACGAAGTTCCATGATGTAAATGTCAGACAATAACCGATAGGTGGAGAGATTTATACGTCTTGAAAGCATGTTATAGGCAATTAGATTTTACTGCGTCAAAGAATCAGGTCCCAAATCGCTTTCGCAACGCCGTTATCGTCGTTTGTGGTTGTGGTATAGTCGGCACACGCCAGGATCGGTGGCACTCCGTTTGCCATCGCGACCCCGAAACCCGCCGTTTTGAGTAGGCTCTCATCATTATAGCTATCGCCAAAAGCGACGACTGTATCCATGGCAATGTTGAACCGATTGGCGAGTGCTGAGAGTGCGCGCCCCTTCGTAACCTCCGGATTCATAAATTCAATATATTCTGCTTGGGTCTGCGTAACGTAAAGCTTCCCCGTGTAATTGGTTTGAAAACTGCTTAAAAGCGGCTGCAGCTTTTCAGGCGTATGGATGATGAGCAACTTCGTCGGTGTCTCGCCTGCTAATTCGCGTAAGTCGCCGACAGGCGTAGCAGACACCCCCGTCCGTGTTTCATAAAGGTCGCTCCACGCATTCTTTTCAGCGACATAGAGTTCGTCGTTCAGACAGAAGTTAAGATGTAGACCTTGCTCGATGCAGTCATTGACAACCGCCGTCGCGTAATCTGCTGGCACAGGTGTGTGGTGATAGACTTCGGCGGTCGTAGCATGTCGCACCATGCCCCCGTTATAAGAGATAATCGGATTTTCAAGCCCGATCTGATCGCTGATGGGTTGAATAGAACGGTGCATCCTTCCCGATACTAATACGACGAGAATATCGTTCGCTGCTAATGCCCGAAGCGCATCTCGGTTTTCCGTTGATAATGTATGATCACTACTGAGTAGTGTGCCATCTAAGTCGAAAGCCGCCAAGCGACACGGTATTTTCATATTTCCCCTTTCTCATCTGAATCGCTGATTTTCTAACCTAAGCGGAATTACCAGACCGCCTGTTCTGTCTCCCGATCGAAGAGATGCATCTCCGCATCATCAAAATCTAACCAGATCGTATCCCCTACCGCAACCTGAAATGTCGGATGTGTTCTAACCCGAAGTAGGATCGGGTCTTGTGTCTCCGAATGCGTACCGAGTAGGATGTCAAGAATATTCACTGCGCCGAGGGGTTCAATGAGATGCACATGCGCAGCAATATTATGTTCATTCGCTTGACTCGCAGCTCGGATGTGTTCAGGACGAATGCCGAACACCAAGCCGTTTCCTTGTGCTGCTGAAGTGATCCCCGCTTGTCGTTCTGGAGAGAGTCGTAGATGAACATCGGTATGACTGAGGCGTAGAACAGATTCCCCTTCTTGGTGTGAGAGTTCCGCGTCGAGGAGATTCATGGTGGGCATTCCCATGAACCCTGCGACGAAGAGGCTTTGTGGTTTGTTGTAGACTTCGTCGGGTGTGCCGATTTGTTGTAGAACCCCAAGATGAATCACTGCGATTCTGTCTGCAAGCGACATCGCTTCAACTTGGTCGTGCGTTACAAAGATGGTTGTCGCGCCGATTTCATGTTGGAGCCGTTTAATTTCGGCACGCGTATCGACACGCATCTTTGCGTCTAAATTTGCCATCGGTTCATCAAGGAGGTAGACCTTGGGTTGTCGCACCATTGCCCGTCCGAGTGCAACCCGTTGCATCTCACCGCCGCTGAGAACGCTCGGTTTCCGATTCAGCATGTCGGATATTTGTAGGATTTCCGCGACCCGCTTGACCTGTGTGTCAATCTCTGTCTTTGAGACATTCACCGCTTTGAGTGGAAAAGCGATATTATCGTAGACATTCAGATGCGGGTAGAGCGCGTAGAATTGAAACACGAAAGCGATGTCACGGTCCGCAGGGGAGAGGTCGTTGACGCGCTGTCCATCAATAAAAATGTCGCCTTCTTCAGGGTGTTCTAAGCCTGCGATGAGACGGAGTGTCGTGGTTTTACCGCAGCCGGAGGGACCTAAAAAGACGACGAACTCTTTATCCGCAATTTCGAGGTTAAAATCTTTGACAGCGACGACATCGCCGAAGCGTTTTACAACATTTTCAAGTTTGATATGTGCCATATAAGTTTTTGGTTATAAGTTATAAGTTATAAGTTATAGGTCATAAGTTAAGAGTCAGAAACCTGACGCAGTAGAAACCCTCTTTAACCAACAACTAACAACTAACAACTACTTTACATTAGAAAATGCATCACTGCACCGGAAATAAGTGGGACTGTGAGGTTGTCGTCAATCGGGACGGGAATCAGTTCTACGATCGTTGCGACTAAGGCACCGATGATTGCAATAATAGGATTTAGTTGAACTAAAGCGATACCGGCGCAAACAATGAAACACGCAGCACTCCCCTCTAAACTCTTCGGACCGAGGAGTTTCGTCCGCCCCCACTTTTTGCCTACCAGTGCCGCTGCCATATCTCCTAATACCATGAAAAAGATGCAAACGATAGCGAGTGTCTTCTCGAAAAAGACTATACATAGGAATGCACTCACCAAATAATAGGTCGCGCCTGTCACTGCACCTTTGCGCTCGTGCTTTCGGAGGAGCGGGGTAAAAACTCGGAAAAAGAACGCGCCGAAATCTGGAGAGAGCCATTTCACTAATTCCACAATAAGCGCGAAGCCTGTCAGTACCCCAATTATCACCAACATGGTTGGTTTGTCTAAAAAAAGATAGATGATTGGTAAAGTGAGTCCTGACAAATGAATGCTTTTCCGAAGCAGCTCGCCTATCATCGATTTGCCTCCGATCTAACCGAATGGTGCCTGCTTAATTATTATAGAATCTATAGGCGAAAATATCAAGGGAAATGGTTTTCAAGTAGTTGTCAGTTATCAGTTCGGATTTTTTCCTACGAAAAAATCCTTTCAGCCGTCAGTTAAGAGCGGTCTTGGGGTAGTTGAGTTTATTGTTCAAGTAACAGCAAACCTCTTTAACTGAAAACTGATGGCTGCTTCTTTTTCTATTTTTTTGACAAAAAAAACACACATTTTTGTTGCATTCGGAGGTTATAATTTTTTGACCATTGGAAAAATGTTGAGAATAGAAGTGTGTGGACCAGTCACCAGTGGCCAGTTAAAGAGGACTCTTTCTTAACTGGGAACTGGGAACTTTAAAAAAAGATAAAATGAGAGGACTTCTTAATATGGGTTTGCAAGTTCCACGCTTCGGTGGACGATTTCGTATCGGATACCTGTTGCTTTTGTTAATCGGTACAGCGTTCACATTCTGTGGAGTAGGTGCGGATAACCATGAAACGCGACAGCGCATCCAAATAACAGGTATTGTTGTAGATAGCGACACCGAGTTGCCGGTAGCCGCAGTAACGATTCGCGTTGCTGATAGTCAGATCCGAGCGGTAACCGATGAGACAGGCGCGTTTTCACTGGCGTTACCGGTCGGTACTTATAAAATCCATGCAAGCGCGCCCTTTTATAATACCTATGTGGTTACCGATCTTGAGATAAAAGCAGGGGAAGTCCCGGAACCCCTTCACGTCTTACTGGTGCCGCAAGTCGTAAAACTGGATGCGATCAAGATGCCGGTCCAACTGAGTCAAGCCAGTGAACGTGGGTTGCTCGAACAACGGATGCGCAGTTCCCGAATTGAGGACAGCATTAGTACGGAAGAAATTAGCCGACTTCCTGCGTCGTCCGCGGGTGAGGCTATTAAACGGGTGACAGGTGTCAGCATCGTTGGCGGACGTTATGTATTCGTGCGTGGGTTGGGAGAACGCTATAGTAACACGCTCCTGAACAATGTCGAGATTCCGAGTCCTGAGCCGAACAGGCGGGTTGTACCGATGGATATTTTTCCGGCAAGTCTGCTCGCGAGTTTACAGACAGTAAAGACCTTCTCACCTGACCAACCCGGCGGTTTCGCTGGCGGTTCGGTCCAAGTATTTACGAAAGATTTTCCTGAAGCGTTGACGATGTCCTTATCCATGTCAACCGGTTTTAACACACAGGCAACCGGAGCGGAGGGTTTGATTTATCCGGGTGGCAACTTTGACTTTTTGGGATTTGATGACGGTTCGCGTGAACTCCCGAACATTATTCGAGAAGAGGCAGCCGAGGTCCCTATCCGAGAGCGTGGACGTTTCACACTCGCTGGCTTTACGCCTACAGAGATTCAAGCGTTCGGACAATCGTTTGAAAACGTCTGGTCGCCAGAACGACAGGCTTTACCGATCAATCAAGGCTATAAATTCAGTCTCGGCAATAGCAATACGATTTTTGGCAAACAGTTCGGTTACTTAGGTGTCATCTCCTACGGCAACAGCAACAGTTATGGCACGCAGGTTCGTAACGCCTTCCGTCTCGGTCTGAACGAGACGCTTTCACCCGTAACCTCGTATGACGTTGAACGGACCGGGAACGAGGTAGAATGGGGGACCGTCTTAAACACGAGTCTTCGCTTCTCACCGAAGCACCGGACCAGTCTACGGACGCTTTTCACGCATACGGCTGAAGATGAAACCCGAACATGGGAAGGCTTCAATGCCGATAGGAACACAGATATGCGGAGTACGCGCCTCCGATACGTTGAGCGCCAACTTTTCTCTGGACAACTTGCGGGGACACACGATTTCAATTTCGATGAACCCGTATTAGAAGGTCCAGAGGAACCAGAGGTCTCTATGGAGTGGCGGCTTACATATTCACGCGCCTCGCGAGATGAACCGGATACACGCGAGAATATCTACGAAGATAGAGGCGATGGTACATACACATTCCGCGATGTCACACAGAGCGGAAGCCGATTTTTCTTCGACCTTGAGGATGATGAATACAACGCGCGTGTCGATTGGAAGGTTCGCGTTGGAACTAAAGGTCTTTTCAAATTTGGTGGACTCCTTCGAGACAGGGCGCGCACATTCGATGTACGTAGGTTTAGATTTCTGCCTTCCGACCAAGTAGATGCGACCGTCAATCTATCCGATCCACCCGAAGTCCTTTTCCAAACGCGAAACATAGCACCACGTGTTTTTGAGTTGCGTGAATCTACGCGCTCTACGGATAATTACTTGGCGGACCATAATATTTATTCGGGTTATCTGATGCTTGATCTGCCGCTGAGTGCCAAATGGCAGGTGATGACTGGGGTCCGATTGGAATCTTCTGATCAAAAGGTAACCACCTACGATCCATTCGCTGCTTCAGTAAGACCGCTTATAGCGAGTCTGGAAACGCTTGATTGGCTGCCGGGGTTGAATGTAACGTATCGCCTAACAGAGCGGATGAATCTGCGGCTTGCGGCATCTCGAACGGTTACACGTCCCGATTTTCGTGAACTCGCGCCGTTTGAGTTTACAGATTTCGTGGGTGGCAGAACGATTCTTGGCAACCCCGATTTGGAGCGGACCCAGATCAACAATTTCGATTTCCGTTGGGAAGCTTTTCCACAGATAGGTGGCATTCTGGCGATAAGTGCGTTCTATAAGCAGTTCCAAAAACCGATTGAGCAGATCGTCCAACCACAGGCAGAAGTCCGAATCACCTACGAAAACGCCGAAAGTGCGCACAACTACGGTTTGGAGTTAGAAGCCCGTCAGAATTTAGGCGTTCTCACAGAAACCTTGCGCAAGTTTTCGATTAATACGAACGCTGCGCTGATCTCCTCACATGTGGTTTTACCAGAGGATATCGGGATTCAGACCTCTTCTGAGCGTCCATTACAGGGACAGTGTCCCTACATTGTCAACATTTCGGTCGGTTTTGAAGATCCCAACTGGGGTATTTCGAGTGCGGTTGCGTATAACATCTTTGGACGTAGGCTCTCTGAGGTAGGTAATCACGGCGCACCGGATGTTTACGAGCAACCCCGTGGACAATTGGATGCGAGTTTCAGTCGGACGGTTGCCAATCACTTCAAATTCAGCATTTCGGCGAAAAACCTGCTTGATCCGTATGTCCATTACAAGATAGGCGCAGCGACCTATCTTGCGTACAGGCTCGGTAGATCGTTCTCGTTTGGGATAAGCTACAATTTATAGCCGATGGCTGTCAGCAATCGGTTGTCGGCATGCTTCGCTGTGAGAATAAAGAGGTTTTGGGTCAGGCACGAACTCTCTTTTGCTGATGGCTGAAGGTTTCCGATAACCGATAGCCATTTTCAAAGCATAAAAAAATCATAATATTGTCATTTTCTTGCAACAATTTACGAGTATCCTTAATTATAAAAGAAATTTACAACATCATAAATGCCTGATCGTAGGATCGGTTGGGCGTAGATAACAAATAAATACGGAGTTGGATTAGTTAATGTTAAACATTGCGGGTGCCCCTGTATCCACTCAAACGCGGGGTGTATATCAGAATTGGTTGTTCTTGTTGATGGCGATTTTCACTGCCAGCATTGCATTAGTTTTTGTCGGTTGCGGCAGCGATGAAATGGAGGAAGCACTTATCCTTGAAGAAGCAGTTCTTGATGTTGACGGACATCAAGTGGTCGTTTTGCAGGGTAACCTCACCGCGAGGGACGACGGAGAACTCAGTCAACTCAGTGAGGACATCGAACTTAGCCTCAAAGATGAAAATCTCACTGCATACGCGCGTCAGGAATTGGAGGGTGACCTGAATCAGTTGGCTTATGAACGGCAGTTACGTTCACTTTTGAGTGAATCTGATAGTCCAAACTGGTACCTTTCTGAAACCTACGAGTACCTGTTACGAGGCGCAGTGTTTGTCAAAGATGGTGCGATATTAACCATTGCGCCGGGTGTCAAAATTTACGGCGAGCAGGCGACCAATGGCACACTCATCATTGCGCAAGGTTCTAAGATTATGGCAGAAGGAACCCCGGATGCTCCCATCGTTATGTCGAGTGATGCTTTTGAAGGTTCCCGTGCCCGTGGGCAATGGGGTGGCTTAATTATCAACGGTAGCGCGCCAACGAATCAAGGTGTAACTTTCGGTGAAGGCGACACGGGTGCGTTCGGTGGAAATAACCCCACGGACAGCAGCGGTGTACTCCGTTACGTTCGTATTCAGTATGCAGGTATCGAACTAAGCCCAGATAATGAATTGAACGGTATCTCCTTCCAAGGTGTTGGATCCGGCACGATTGTAGAACACGTCCAAGTACACATGAACCAAGATGATGGCATTGAGATGTTCGGTGGTACTGTTAACCTTAAGTATATCTTGGTAACAGGCGCGCGCGACGATTCTTTTGACTGGACAGATGGCTGGACAGGTAAAGGTCAATTCTGGGTTGCCCAACAGTACGGTGATGACGCAGATAACGGCTTTGAAGTTGATAACAGTAGCAAGGATAACGAAGCGACACCCCGTTCCGCTG
Source organism: Candidatus Poribacteria bacterium (assembly GCA_012270875.1). GTDB lineage: Bacteria > Poribacteria > WGA-4E > WGA-4E > WGA-3G > WGA-3G. The sequence goes on from JAAXHI010000180.1 coordinate 13,117, forward strand.
CGACTATCTACAATGTAACGCTCGTCGGTGACCCGGCGGGTCCCGAAAGCGATAGCGGGATGTTGATTCGCGAAGGTGCTGCTGGCATGTATGCAAACTTCATCGTCACTGGATTCAACAAAGTCGGACTTGATATTAACAACGCAGCGACGCACGCCCAAGCAGATGCTGGCAAACTGGTCGTCAAGAATAGCATTTTCTTTGAAAATGGAAAAGGCAATTTTGGGGACGAAAAAGACGACGACGGATTTGACGAAGCGGCTTTCGCTGCTGCGAACGGCAACAAAGAGACCGATCCAGGTTTAGCAGACCCGTTCGACAAGAGCGCGCCGGACTTCACACCCGGCACAGGCGCGAGTGCTGTGTCTCCTGCTGCCCCTCCTGTTGATGGTTTCTTTGAAACGGTTAATTTCATCGGTGGCGTAAGTCCGTCCAACGACTGGACATCGGGGTGGACAACGAGTGTGCAGAAGTAGTGAACACACTGCCCGCATATCTTGCATGCTTTTAGCCGTCCTGCTCGTTTACAGCGGTTCGGTAGGCTGTGAGAAATCAACTTGGGAAGAGAGTCTCGACTCGCCAGACCAACTCGGTTTGGCAGTCGTTGACGCACTTAACCGCAAGGATATTGAGCAGTTGAACCGCTTGCGTGTGCAGCGCGAAGCGTTTCTCGACTGGATTTGGCCCGAATTTCCCGCGAGCCGTCCGCCCAGTAATTTTCCGGGCGATTTTGCGTGGTCAAATCTGAATAAGAAATGTAATATCGGGATGAAAAAGTGGATTAATCGGTACGGCGGACACAATCTGAAGTTCGTTGCCATCCGCTTTGACCGACCCTCAGAGACTTACGATGGGTTCCAACTTTTACGTGGTACCGTTTTGACGTTACAGAACGCCGCCGGTGAGAAACGGGAACTGCATATACTCGGCTCGGTCATTAATAAAAACGGCAGATGTAAGTTACTGAGTTATGAAGACTAAATGGTTATCAGTTATTGGTTATCGGTTGTCAGTTAAGAGGGGTTTGTAACAGCCCCAACGTGTAATACATCAGGCAGCGGTGAATTGTTACAGATAAATTTTTAACCCTTAACCGATAATCAACAATTTTTATAGAGCTTGAGGAAGGCTGAATTGATGAGTTATGCTCTCTCCAACCACGGCAGGGGCAAACAGATAAAGAAACTGGAGAAGAAGAATATGAAGACTATGGCTGATGTCCAGCGGCAGAACCGAGAAGCCGCCCAAGAACGAAAAAGAAAAGCGATACGCATCGCAAGCAGCTTCGCCATTGGACTCCACGCGATCGGGATTATTGTCGGTGCTGTCTATTTTGTTCGGAGAACCGTGTTGGAGATGAACAACGATAAAGTAGAGAGTGTCGTTTTGGAAGCCGAGAAACCGCAACCGAAACGCCGGACCCCGCCTCGGACAACACGGAAGCCGAGCAAGCCGAAATTTTCTAAGATTCGGGTACCGAAGGGGCAACCTGTTACAACGAGTGCTAAGATTCCGGTCGGGAATGCCCGTTTTACGCTACCCACAAGTGAAGCACCTACACGTCCTGTAATGGCGCCGAGTGTTGCTGGCATGGGCAAAAATCTGTTTAGAGCAACGCAACAGCAGGCGAATATCGTTACAACAATGCCGAAATTTGAGGTACCGAAGTTTGAAAGCACCAGTTTGGTGGCGAGAATGGATATGGGGACGAGTCTCGCGCAGACAGAGTTCAACGATCCGGGTAACTTAGAACTCGCTTCCGTCAACTTGGGTGATGCGAAACAGTCGTTTAACGAATTTTTGAAAGCGGTACGGGACCGGATCAAACAGGTCCAACGGTTCCCGCCACGCGTGCGGAATCTCGACGACGGCACAACAACAACAGTTCGGTTTACGCTGCTTAGAGATGGTACGATTCGGCACCCAGAAATCACGGATTCTTCTGGTTCCAAGGCACTTGACAACGCTGTACTCGCTGCAGTCCAAAACGCTGCGCCTTACCCATCTTTCCCTGAAGGACAAGCGGGTGATAGTCTACGACTTGAGCTCCCGATTCTCTTTGAATTGTCGAATTAACGGACGCATTGCAGGCGCGCTTCGGAAACGCACCCGTTTTGCCACGATAGCGTTAACGTAGGAAGGGACGACCTTGTGCCGTCCCTTTTTATTTTCTGCACTTGTTTGGTTCAACGACTCCATAGGGAATCCGGTGGGGTTCTAAACCTGTTAGAATGCGAACTTATCCCTATCTGCTTTCGCCTTCGTCTCATCCACAAAACTCAGCAGGACCAATCCGACGATAAAGAAAATCATTAATGAAATGATAGCGAGGCGTGCGCTGCCGGTGATCTGTTCGATAACACCAAACGTTACGGGTCCCCAGATTGAGGAAAATTTACTGAAGACAGAGTAGAACCCGTAAAACTCTGCACTTGCCTGCTCAGGAATCATCGCGCCATAGAAGGAACGGCTCAACGCCTGTGTCCCACCGAGGACCACTCCAACAACTATTCCCAGGACAAAAAATTCGGTTGCGGTGTGAATGAAGTACCCATACGTAACAACCCCACTCCATAGGACTAAGGCAAACATCACGGAGCGTTTCGCACCGATACGATTTGCGAGCCGACTGAAAATCAATGCGCCGCCTATTGCAACGACTTGCACCAGCAGGAGCGTCACCATGAGTTCTGTTGTTGAAAGATTTAATTCTTCTGTGCCGTAAATTGTCGCCATACTGGTGACGGTGTGGATCCCGTCGTTGTATATCATATAGGCGATAAGGAAGAGGGTGAGGTGTTTAAAGCGTCCGACCCGTTTCGCGGTTGAAAGCGTCCGACTGATGCCGAGGATGAGATAGGCGATGGGTTTGGGTTTGTTGTGGTGTGCCTCTGGCAGTTGATACGGCGTTTTTTCCTCTTT
>JAAXHI010000237.1:0-6097 GCA_012270875.1 Candidatus Poribacteria bacterium
AATCATTTATGAACCACCCTCAATTAGATAAAAAAAATCCTTATAGCGGGTTTTCGGTGCTAAATAGTCCTGACTGGCAACACTATGCTAAGGTAGACGATGGCAATTCTTGGACTACAGGAATCACGTAACTCCGAATCGTTACGCCATCAACGGTTTCTGTCTCTACCCGCGATTGCGGATTTCTGCGATGATCAAATACGACATAATACCCTTCTCCTACACGCTCTAATTTAAGATACGCGGCGAGCTGCCTTTTGCCTGCCTGATAGCGGTTGTCCCTTTTCCAAATTTTTGTTTCGACGATATATTTTCGCCAGTTGTGGGTGATGATGAGGTCCATCCGACCGCGTCCGGTCTGCACCTCAATGTGCATCATACCGCCGACGAGCCTAACAAACTGGTCAAGATAGGCAAGCAGGAGGTGTCTGCCTACGGACTCTCGGGGCGTATCTGGCACTTGTAGAATCTGGAAACCCGCACGCCCGATGAAGTCGCGGAAATTGTCAAGGAGTGATGTGAGGTCAATGTGCCCAGCAGGTGTGAGGTAATCGCGGAAGTCCTCATCCGTGTCTTCTGGGAGGTATTGGTGCTCTAACCCATTTATCAGCGGTTTGAACGTTTGTAGAATACAATAGAGGTGATAGCACCCAACGCCTAAAGGCGTGGGCTTCGGCTTCGTAGACAGTGCGATTTTCTCAAAGAGTAGACCGTCTTATTCCGTCTCCACCCGCAGGCGTTTCCCTGTAGGATTCTACAGGCATATCGTCAAGTGACGGAAACCATCCCTGCCCGCAATATGTTTATCGCAGCGTTTATGTCTCTGTCATGGTGCGAACTACATTCAGGACATGTCCACTGCCTATCGTTCAATGTTAGATTTTCGTTATGAAAACCGCAAGTGCTACAAGGTTTCGTTGTAGCAGTCCATTGATCAATCTCTTTCAAAAGACGTTTATGTTTTTGACACTTATATCTCAATATCTCAACAAATTGGTAGAAGGAAAGGTCGGAGACTTTACGTCCCCACAAGCGTTTCATACCATCAATGTTCAACGTTTCAAGGACAATCGTATCAAACTTTTTACAAAGTTTACTTGCGAGTTGCCAATGAAAGTCTTTGCGTTGGTTGCTAATTTTACGATAGAGACGTGCGATTTGTCTGACACACCACCACCAACCGTTAGAACCTTTGACTTTACGACTCAGTGCCTTATTGAGAGACCGAAGTTTCTTCAAGGAGTGTTTCAAAGGTTGGGGGTGCTGGATCTTCTCACCCGTGGAAAGGGTCAAATATGCGTCTTTCATGCCGAAATCTGCCCCAACGCTTTTACCTGTTGTTGGCAGCGGTTTATAGTAAAATCCGAAAATAAGTTTACACTTGTCGCTCGTAGGGATTGGGAACCCAACCCCTACGATTCCCATGTGTGCAAATAATTAGGGGCTCTACTATAAAATCTGTGTAGGGTGTTGTAATACAAACCCAATAGCGTCCGCAACTATCACGCTTTATCGTAACTTGGCTAATCGTCCCGTGCCACTGACGATGTTTATGGAACGTATAAGGCACTTTATCAATCTGCCATTTACGCGTCTTTGGATTCCACTTACGAAAAGTCAGCGTAATACGATTGTTCTTCAGAGACCAGCCGGTGGGTTGTGGATACGTAATAGATCTAAACTTATGTCGTTTCTTGATTTTCGGTCTACCCCCAAGTTTCTTAAGGAAACGATCATACGCTTTATGAATACGCTTGAGTTCCTGTTGCAGTGCTTGGCTCGGCAAGGCGTTCCAATGCGGGTGTGTCGTCTCTTTCAAATGCTTCAGGTGATCACACATACCCTCATAGTTTATATAAGGAAGCCCATCTTTATACCTTTGACGCTGCCACTCATGGAAATACTTATGCACTTGCCACATATCGTCAAGCAGATTGCCAATACGGATTGTGTTAGACTGAGCATAAAGCGGATATTTGTAGGTCTTCATGGTATATCAGGTATCAGGCGTTTATCGCCTTCTTAGTGGGGGAAACCAGCACATGGTTTCCAAGTGGCAACGCTAAGAATGCGGGTTTCTAACACGATACCAGAGTTATACCACATTTATCGGTGAAGGTCAAGGTTATTTTTTCACACAAACAATTAGCGGTCTTATATCCCAACGCTAAAGCATTGGGAAACCTTACGACCGAATGTCCGTAATAAAGCCGCTCATAAAAGGTGATAGGAGCAGCGTTGCGCATTGTTTGGAAATCCAACTGAATGGGAAAATAGGTCGGATCCTCTGTAGCGAGCGCGTCAAGTGCTAATCGAAAAAAGGTGGTCTTGCCGGTCTGGCGCGGTGCGAAAAGGACGATATACCTGCCCGCTTTGATGCGATTGATGAAATCGGAGACCTCCTCAGTACGTAAGACGATATAGTCCCGCTCAGGTCGTACCCGTCCATAGGTGCTGAAACTTTTCATTTTTTGATTTCCCAATTGTTGCAACGGAAATAACCAATCCCTCAGTTCACTTCCATTTTTCGTTCATTTGAAGCCGTTCGGCGAGGTAACTGTTGCGTTGCATTACTTGATTGTTGCGGATACAGATGCCGAGTGCCTTTTTCGTGCCGACGATTACGACGCACTCCTTTGCACGGGTGATGCCGGTGTAAAGAAGATTCCGTTGTAGCATAAGATAGTGTTGCGTGTGCAACGGGATAACAACGGCAGGATACTCGCTGCCTTGCGCTTTGTGGATCGTCGTGGCGTACGCTAAGACGAGTTCCCCGAGGTCTGCTGTATCGTAAGCGACCTGTTTATCAGGGTACTGGATGCAGACTTTTTTGTCAATACGTTCAATCGCGACAACTCTCCCGATATCGCCGTTGAATACGTCATAATCGTAGTTGTTGCGGATCTGCATGACTTTATCGCCGACGCGGAAGCCGCCTACGGTCGCGGACGGGTTTCCGAAGTGCGGTGCTTGCCTATTATGGCTGCGAGTTCCGAAGCGCGCTTTTTCTAAGGGATGGGCTGCTGGAGCGGTATATTCTATGTTCAAGACTTCCTGGAGGCGTTTGTTGAGGTTTTCGGTCCCGAGTGCCCCGCGTCGCATCGGACATAGGAGTTGGATGTCGTCTATCGGATGGTAACCGTAGTGTTTCGGCAATCGGTCGGCAATAATAGAAGTTATTAGTTCGGTAATCTCTTCGGGATCTTCCTGCTCGATGAAGAAAAAGTTGCGATCTGTGTCGCCGGTAAGCTCTGGAAAATCGCCTTTGTTGATGCGGTGTGCGTTCGTGACAATGAGGCTCTCTTGTGCTTGGCGGAATATCTCGGTTAGTTCAATGACGGGTATCTTTTGGGAGTCGATGAGTGCTCTGAGGACATTGCCAGCACCGACAGAAGGGAGCTGATCAACGTCACCAATCAGGATGACGGTGGTACTCGGCGGGATTGCTTGCATTAACCGATTCATGAGGACGAGATCCACCATAGACATTTCGTCAACGATGACGACATCGGTATCTAAAGGGTTCTGGCGATTGCGTTTAAAACTGTTGATTTGTGGCGAGAATTCGAGGAGCCGATGGATGGTTTTGGCTTCACCGCCGGTTGTTTCGCTGAGGCGTTTCGCTGCGCGTCCGGTGGGTGCTGTTAAGGTGATGTGTCTGCCTTGTGCTTCAAACAGACGAATCATGCCGACTGTCGTTGTCGTCTTACCGGTACCGGGACCGCCGGTGAGAATCATCGCGCGTGTTGTCATGGCGGTATGGATCGCTTCGCGTTGCTGTGATGCGAAACGGATACGCATCTCGTTCTCTAATTGGGTAAGGGCTGCTAAGATGTCAGCGGATGCGGTTGTGGTTGCCGGGTCCGCACCGGAAGCAAGGATTCTCAAAAATTGGTTTGCGACACCGAGTTCGGCGTAGTAAAAAGGTGCGAGGTAGATGGCGGAGTGGCTGTCGGCTGTCGGCTGTCGGCTTTCAGAAGAAGATGTCTGATCCATACCGGAAGGCTCTTCCTGATGGCTGATGGCTGACTGCTGATTGCTAATGTCGTAGTTGTCTTGCGGTTCGCTTATGGTGCCTTGCTCATCGGCATTTGGAAAATCTGTAAAATTGGGGTTGATGATTTCTTCTTTTTCGACGAGGGCATGGATACCCTTTTGAATCGCTGCTGGTTCCTGCTCTAACATGGTCTGGCACGCTTCGATGAGTTCGGGGTGGTGTTGAAAGACGTGTCCGTCATCTGCTTTTTGGCTGAGGACGTATTTGATTCCGGCTTCTACGCGTTGGGGTGCGTCTTTATCCATGCCGAGTTTCTGCGCGATTGTGTCAGCGGTTACGAATCCGATGCCGTAAATGTCGTCGGCAAGTTGATATGGGTTTTCTGAGACGATTGGGATGGCATCGTTTCCGTAGGTTTTGTAAATTTTTGCGGCATGCGCTGTGCTGACATCGTGGGATTGCAGGAAGAGCATAACATTTTTAATTTCGCGTTGCGCTTCCCACGCCTCCTTGATGATTTCCACGCGTTTTCGACCAATCCCCGGCACGCGTGCTAACTTGTCGGGTTCGTTTTCAATGACATCCATCGTATCCATACCGAATTTTCGGACGATGAGTGCCGCCATTTTCGGACCGATGCCCTTGATGAGACCTGAGCCGAGATACTTTCTGAGTCCGACGACGTTGGCGGGNNNCCGGTGTCAGGGTTCTCATAGACGATGCGTTCAAGTATCCCCTGCAGCGTTTCCATTTTTTTAAATAGCCCTAACGGGAGTTGTCAAGATACACTGGCAATAGACGGCAATCTCAAAAAATCCGCCTTTCGCCTTCGGCTATAGGCTGCCATCTCTAACTAAACTTTTTAAATTGCCCTAACGGGGGTTGTCAGGATACATTGGCAATAGACGGCAATCTACAAAAATCCGCCTTTCGCCTTCGGCTATAGGCTGCCGTCTCTGGCTAACTCCTTAATACAATAAATAGTCTAAACTTCTCAAACATTAAACCCTAACAGAGGTTGGCAGGATACATTTGCGTGCGATAATGCACTTCGCATTTGGGTGAGTACACCGCAAAATCGCACGACTACGAACCGAGTTCACCCTGCATTTGAATGTTGACAAACTATAGTAAAGTTTAGAATTAATAGGACACTACGCGCCGGTTCGGTTAGGAAACCGAACCTACCGGGGGGATGAGAGTGTCTCTTTATTTTTACGGTTCACTATAATAAGGCGAACTACTCAAATAGATAGGCGACTGGACAAGAAAACCCTGGTACGACCTCCTCACCGGTGAGTGTAGCCTCATACGTAAGTATCTCAATGTCTGTCTCGGAGCGATATATCGTTACTGTTTTGGCAACAGGTTCAAGCACCCAGACGAGACGGGTCCCTGCCTCCAAATACGCAAGTGCTTTTTCGACAATCCGAGACTGCACGTCTAACGGAGAGACAACTTCAATTGCCAAATCAGGGGGTATAGAGAACCCCTTTGTTTTGTCGCCAGTCAACCGGGGGGTTGAAACAAACGCGACATCCGGTTTCGCTGTACGTTCTCCAAAAGGTAAGTAATTCCTGTTTCTTTCACCCGCTGAATCTTCGGCTGAAACCTACTCAATTTCTGTCATTAATTTCCGAAAAGCGTTGAGTTGCGGTGGAATGGTATGCGGTTTATCGGTTTTATCTTGGAGTGCCTCAACGGTTTTGAGTCCATTACCGGTGATGGCGAGCACCGTCGGTTCATCCCGCCCGATATGTCCGTTGTCTATCAACTTTTTCGCGGCGGCGAGTGTCACACCGCCAGCGGTTTCGGTGAAGATTCCTTCTGTAGCAGCGAGGAGTTTGATGGCTTCTACGATTTCAGCGTCGGTAGCGTGTTCGCCGACCCCGCCGGAGTTTCGGACGGTATCAACAGCATAGATCCCATCTGCTGGATTTCCGATAGCCAGGGATTTAGCGATTGTGTTTGGTCTGACAGGCTTCACAAAATCGCCATTCTCTTTGTAGGTGTTGACAATGGGGCCACAACCTTCCGCTTGGGCAACGTGGATTTTAGTGTTCGGTTTGTCTATTAATCCTAAGAGGTGAAATTCTTTTA
>JAAXHI010000237.1:6180-7009 GCA_012270875.1 Candidatus Poribacteria bacterium
GAGCCTTCGGCATAGAAAGGACGGATATTTATGTTAACAAACGCCCACGGATAAACCCCACCGATTTCGCTGCAGAGTCGGTTAACATCGTCATAAGTGCCAGTGATGCCTACGACTGTGGGTCCATAAACGAGAGAAGCGACGACTTTGCCAACTTCGAGGTCGGCTGGGATGAAGAGAAAGCAATTGAGTTTCGCGATAGCGGCATGTGCGGCAACGGCGTTGGCGAGATTACCCGTGGACGCGCAGGAAACAGTGTCAAAGTCGAATTCTTTTGCTTTGCTTAAAGCGACTGCGACGACGCGATCTTTGAAGGAAAACGTCGGATGGCAGACGGTATCATCCTTGATATAGAGTTCCTTAATTCCGAGTGCGTCTGCGAGATTTTTAGCTCGGACGAGCGGTGTGAATCCGGTATGCTCACCATCAGTCGGTTCACCGTCTATCGGCAGGAGGTCCGCGTAGCGCCATAAGTTCTCTGGCCCGTTTTCTATTGAACGTCTTGAGATAGATTTTTGTATTACTTCATAGTTATAGTCTACTTCTAAGGGACCAAAACAGAATTCGCAAACGTGAAGGGGTTCTTTGGGATATTTGTTACCACATTCGCGACATCTGAGTCCCAATACTTTTTCCATTGTTTTGTTCCTCTTTGATTTTTCAACGATTGGGTTTCGCGCCGATTTTTTGTCGTAGGCTGTCGGTCGTCAGCCATCAGCGGTCAGTATTTCATCGTCACCGTTAATCTCTAAAATGCTACATATTTCCAGATTCTATAATCCAAGTTGCCACTTTTTATATACATAACGCAAATTGCCACCGTATAGTA
>JAAXHI010000019.1:0-13324 GCA_012270875.1 Candidatus Poribacteria bacterium
CGCGAACCCTCAATGTCTATGGTGTCGCTCGGAGGCTTCGTTTGCCCCGGAGAAGTTTCCTGGATCTGTGTTTCCTGTTCCTTTGCGGCAGGTGTTTCGTGGTCTGAGATTCCGTTTCCGATGACTTCGGCGGGGTCTTTATCCCCAAGCATCCGTTCCAAGCCCTCCTTTCCAGTTCAGCATATTCTCAGAGCATGCAAGCAACCAACTCTTTATATTGTGTATAAAGTATATTAAAACACAATATATCGCATGTTGTCAAGGATTTCAGGTTGTTATTGCATAACTGGTTTTTGAATAAAATCTGTTATCTTTTCAAACGTGGTTTCAAGTTTGAAACGCAACAAGTGGATCAGTTTCGAAAAATACCTGATTTGGAGTTTTGAATCCAAGTCACTCCCTTGGCCTGTTGTTCAATTTATCCATAACTTCTGTTCACATATTTTTGCGTCAGGTTCTCAAAGTTTCAAAGTTCATTCCCTTTGGAAAGTACTGACGTACAAGTCCGTTGGTATTCTCACAAAGCACTCTTTCCCACGAGCAGTAAGGTTGAGCGAAGTAAAAGTCGGCTGAGAGCTCCTTTGGGAGATCCTCTAGCAGAAATAATCTTGATGAAACTGCGGTGTGATGCGGGCAGTAAGGGTTGGTTTATTTCATTGGGAATTCAAACAAACGCATCAGATGGCGGAGAGAGTGGGATTCGAACCCACGAAGGGGCTTTCACCCCTTACTCGATTAGCAATCGAGCGCCTTCGACCACTCGGCCACCTCTCCCCGCTCGGCAAAAAATGATAACCCAATGGAAAGCAGAGTCAAAACTCTGCTTTCCATGCTTTTTTTAACCCTTAGGGGAAAAAATCTCAAGAACTAGCAGAATATCGTCTGCTTTGTTTTGAACAGTACAGTTCGCTCCGTCTTCAAGAAAAACGGTTTGTCCGGGGCCAAGTTCATCGCTACCCTGCCTGCCGATAACCAGGGCTTTCCCCTCGAGAACAAGCAGTCGGAGGTTTTGGGAAGAGATGTTTTTCGTCCTTACGGACTTGCCGGGAAAAAGAGTCGTTTTCGTTACTTTTGAGAACTGCCCGTTTTCAATCTCCTCCCTGCTTCCCCAAGGATAGTAAACTACCGTCAGGCAACTCGCCTCCTCTCTTCCCTCCCCTTTCAGTTCCTCCGCAAACGCACCCGCTTCATTCGAGTGGCCAAGATCGGAGACAAAAACGGCATCCTGAGTCTCAATCACCGCAACATTGCGAAGACCGTTTACGCAAACCAGTCTTGAGTTGCTTTTCACAAGGGAACCCTCTGTGTCCTTCACGATTACATCCCCTTTAAGTGCGTTGCCTGCGGAATCTTTCGAGAAGAAATCGTAAAAAAGCCGCCATGAACCCATGTCGCTCCACGAAAAAGAAGACGGTATTACCGCTCCGCGCAAGGTTCTCTCCATTACTGCGCGATCAACAGGGACGGATGGAAGCTCGGCGTAAACATCTCTGCCGACTTCCTGATGGAAAATCGCTTGGATTGGCGCATACACCTCGGGACAAAAAGCCACATATTCATCGATTATAGTTCGGGCCCGAAAAACGAACATCCCGCTGTTCCAGAAAAAATTTCCCGAAAGGAGGTATTCATTCGCAACTTCGGTATTGGGTTTTTCGACGAATCTTTTTATTTTAAGCGCGCCGTCACGAAGAGGTTCTCCTCCCTCAATGTAACCGTATCCAGTCTCGGGCGCGGAGGGGGTGATCCCAAAAGACACTATGTAATCGTCTTCGGCAAGCGAAACCGCTCTGCTCACATGACCGCGGAAATTCTCGTCGTCCCCAACGACATGATCCGAAGGAAAAACCATTATCACTGCGTCTTCGTCTTCAGAAGCAACTCTAAGCGTCCCGAGCAAAATCGCAGGGGCAGTATTTCTGCCCGTGGGCTCGGTAATGATTTTTATTTTTCCCGAAAAATCCGTGGACCGAAGACTTTCCTCAATCAGCGGGTACTGTTTTTCCTCAAGCACAACCAATATGTTTTCTTTGGCGACAAGACGGGCGGCGCGTTTAAGCGTTCCCAGCAGAAGCGAGTCATCTCCCCTTATACTGAGGAACTGCTTGGGCAGAGACTCTCTTGAGAGAGGCCAGAGCCTAGTCCCCTTTCCCCCGGCAAGAATAAGACAATAAAGATTTTCCTTAGGCATCTTGAGAACTAAGTTCCGCGGAACAGCTTCCGAGTGTTAATTTACCTGATGAGGCTCTTTCAGAAGATCCCAGACGGTTTTCACGGGATTAAACGTTGTGGAAGGAACTTCCACGAAAACCGTTACCCAGCCGGACATAGAACCGTTCCAGAGCCCGGGAAATTCAAGCACTTTTATCCTAGTGGCGCCGAAAGTTTTTTCGGTGATAATTCCGGCTTCGGGATCGACAAAGTCGGGCAGATTGAATTTCTCCCCCTTAAAATTCTTCACCCCGCAGACGATATCCACGGGATTAAAATGAGTTGAATTCCCCCAGACATCCCGCTGAGTGGAAGAACCCTGATCAACCTCGGCGCTTTCAACTATCTGAAGAGACTCCGCTCCTTCTTTTCCCACCCAAAATGGACCACCGCCCGGCTCATCTGCGTTCTTTACGACGCCGCATACCCTGATAGGCCTGTTAAGCGCCCGAAGCAGGAATTCTCTTCTACCAACTTCGGACAGCCCTGAAAGTTCCCGGGAGAGGTCCTTAAAAAGTTCTTCCCGGCAAAAAGAAATTATCTCCCGCTCAAGGGATTCTGAGACCCTGGAGGAAGAAAGGCTCTCAAGATAGCGGAAAATTCTTTTCTGGATGCAGAAAAGAAGCCCCCCGAGGGTCTTTTTCCACTTAACCGTATCGGGAAGAAGTTCCTCTTTCGCCACATTGTCTATGTTCTTTATAAAAATGCAGTCATAGCAAAGTTCATTGAGGTTCTTCAGCAGCGCTCCGTGCCCCGCGGGCCTTCGAAGCAGTGACCCATCGGCGTCCGTAACGGGCGTGTTGTCCATTGCGACCGCTATTGTATCCGTTTCGGGATCCTGAACCGAATAGGTTACATCAAATGAGATTCCCTCGGAGGAAAAAAGACTGGTTGCAATTCTTTCTTCCCGAGCGAACCGTTCGGTGAAGGCAGGAGGAATCGTAAAATGCATTGAGACTGCACCGCGTGAGTTTATATACCCGATGGCTTCTCTGAAATGTTCGCAAAAAGCTGTCCTCCGCTCCATGCCGTAGCTGTGAAAGGGCACAAGCCCTTTCGGGGAGTTTCCGTAACCCAGACCGTCGGTTCCCAAAAGGGTGTCGAGAACGGGTCCGAAATTCTCTGAAGAGACAGCCTTTTCAAGCCCTTCACCCAATCTCTGTTCAAGCAGACTTGCGAAAGGAAATTTTGTCAGGTTCGAGAGAAATTTCTCAAGTATTTTTTCCTCTTCGGGATTCAAAACCGCTTCGTCCGAGGAAAAGACTTCCCGGAGCATGTCAAGATCCCGAAACATTCTTGAAGCCGCTCCCGATGCCGGAACGAAATTGCACACGCTGGTTTCAGAAAGGGAATCCTCGTATTCCTGCTGAAGCGCGCGGGATTCCTCTTCTCCGAGTCTTCTTATGCCGTCGCCGACTGTCGCGGGGCGAACAAGCCTGCGGAACGGATAACCCTTTTTGAACCGTTCAATCTGTTTTTGAATATCCAAGATACGAATTCCCCGCGGTGGGCCCTGACATGCAAACTATACATGAAAAAGCTGGGAATTCCCCCAGTCTCTGAGTGGAGTTCAGCGCAATTCTTTAATCGGGGTGGCGGGACCGACGGGATTTGAACCCGCGACCTCTGGCTTGACAGGCCAGCGTTCTAACCAGGCTGAACTACGGCCCCGTTTAAATCAGATGGTGGGCGGTACAGGATTCGAACCTGTGACCCCCTGCTTGTAAGGCAGGTGCTCTCCCGCTGAGCTAACCGCCCGCAAAAAACGCAAAAAAGCAGGCAATCTGTATAACCGAATAAAAACTCTTTGTCCAAGGCGAAAACCCGAAGCGGTTAAAGTCCATGCTCCTCTATGAATTTTTCCGCGTCCATAGCCGCCATGCATCCGCTTCCCGCCGCCGTTATAGCCTGCTTGTACCTTGTATCCTGTATGTCGCCAGCGGCAAAAACACCTGCAACGTTCGTTTCAGATGTACCGTTCTTGGTAATCAGGTAACCGTTATCGTCCATTTCAAGCTGTCCCCTGAAAATTTCGCTGTTAGGAGTATGCCCGATCGCCACGAACATACCCTGACATTCCTTCACGTAACTCTCCCCAGTCACGACATCCTTTATCCGAACTCCTGTTACTCCGTCCTCTCTTGAACCCAGCACATGCTCGACAACTCCGTTCCAGATAAAATCTATTTTTTCGTTTTCCGCGGCCCGCTGCTGCATTATCACCGACGCCCTGAGCTTGTCGCGCCTGTGAATCACCGTGACTCGGGTGGCGAACTTGGTAAGAAAAATGGATTCCTCCATGGCGCTGTCACCTCCCCCGACAACCACAAGTTCCTTGCCCCTGAAGAAAAACCCGTCGCACGTGGCGCACGTCGAAACCCCGTAGCCCAGAAGCTCGCACTCGGAGGGCAGGCCGAGCATTCTAGCCGTTGCACCCGAAGAAATAATGAACGTGGAGGCGAGTATCTGCTCATCCCCCGTTGATACGCGAAACGGTCTTTCCGAGAAATCGGCCGAGACTACAGCCTTCTGCACGCACTGCGCTCCGAAACGTTTCGACTGCTCCCTCATAAGATCCATAAGTTCAGGACCCATGATTCCATTTGGAAATCCGGGGAAATTTTCGACATCGGTAGTAGTAGTGAGCTGTCCGCCGGCTTCCGGACCTTCAAACACAAGCGGCTCAAGGTTTGCCCGCGCCGCGTAAAGCGCCGCGGTGAGCCCCGCCGGGCCGGAACCCATGATGACAACCTTGTAGCTTTCTCTCAGTTCTTTCATTTCGCGCTCCCGCAATTTCTTTTTAGAACAGGGACTTTATACTACATTCGGGCAGTGGTTTTTCAAGAGATAAAACAAACGAAGGCGACGGGCAAAACCCGTCCGCGCAAGCGCAGACTTTAATGGAATCCGCAAAGAAAACTCCGCTTCACGATAAGCACGCAGCCCGGGGAGCCGTATTCGGCGAGACGGGCGGATTTTTTCTTCCAAAAAACTACGGCGACCCGGAAAAAGAGATAAGAACTGTAAGGGAATCTGTTGGCATTATAGATATCTCGAGCAGAGGAAAACTTATGCTGTCAGGACCGGATCACATAAAATTCCTGCAGGGAATGCTTACAAACGACGTAAAGGAAAAAAACCCGGGGACGGGCGTCTACGCTGCAATACTCACCCCGAAGGGAAAAATGATTTCAGACATGAGAGTGTTTAAAAATGAAGACTCGGTCTACATGGACACAGAACCCGGCATGGGCGGGAATATAGCGGAACTTCTTCGCAAATTCAGGCTTTCCTACAAGGCCGAGGTGCTCGACGCCACGGAAGACTATTGCGTTTTACACGCGTGCGGTTCCGGCTGCGGGGAATTCATCGAACAACGTCTCGGCATTAACGTTGAACATATGGACGAATACGACCACCTGACTTGCGATGAGGCAACCGTAATGAAACTCAACAGAACGGGAGAAACCGGCTTTGACATTCTTTTTGAAAGTCGCAGGGCCCGGGAAATCTGGGACCTCATTTTGGAAAACCCGACGGCTCCGGGACTTTCGGGACAGGAGGCTCTCGAAATTCTACGGATCGAAGCCGGAATCCCTGTTTACGGAAAGGACATGGATATCTCGACAATACCCATTGAAGCCGGCATCTGGAACGCCCTTGACTTCGAAAAAGGATGTTATGTGGGGCAGGAAGTAATAGCAAGGATAAAGTGGAGAGGAAGAGTCAATTGGCATCTGGCGTATTTTGCGGCGCAGCAAGACGGCTGCGCGTCACCCGGAGACATGCTCTGGGTTAAAGAAAAAAAAGTGGGGAGAATAACTTCTTCTACATATTCTCCGACCCTCGGAAAAAATATTGCCATCGGCTATATAAGAAGGGAATTTCGCGATTTCCGGGGAGAAATAACCGCTCGTGGGGAACAGTGCGCCGATAAAATCCCGAACACGCTAAAAATAACGGAAAAACCCTTTTACAGACGCTTTGAATAGTAAAAAAAAGTGCTATAATTAAACAGTTAATTTATTTGGCTGTCGCCTCGTCCGTTTTATGGATACGTACGGCGAGTATTTTAGGACTCAGCACCCGTCTTAACTGAAAAAAGAGGTAACTACAAGAAATGATACTGGAGAAATTTCTGAGACATTTTTCAAACGACCTGGCAATTGACCTCGGAACCGCAAACACCCTTGTATACTCAAAAGGCAGGGGGATAGTGTCCAACGAACCGTCGGTGGTGGCCGTGCAGGATATTCCGGGACAAAAATCAAAACTCATTGCGGTTGGCAAGCAGGCCAGGGACATGGTCGGAAGAACTCCGGGTTCAATCAGAGCCATAAGGCCACTTCGCGACGGGGTTATCGCCGACTTCGACGCGGCCCAGAGAATGATCGAATACTTCATAAAGAAATCCAACAACAACAAAAGAAGCTTTGTGCGCCCGAGAGTAATAATATCGGTTCCACTTGAGATTACCGAAGTAGAGAAAAGAGCCGTAAGAGAGTCGGCCGAGGCCGCGGGAGCAAGGAAAGTGTATCTCATTGAGGAAACAATGTGCGCCGCCATAGGGTCCGGAATAGATGTGGATAAACCTTCGGGAAACATGGTGGTTGACATAGGGGGCGGAACCACGGGAATAGCCGTCATCGCCCTGTCCGGGATAGTTGTAAGCAGATCAATCAAAATCGGCGGAGACAAGATGGACGAGGCCATACAGCAGTGGCTGAGAAAAAATCACAATATAATCATCGGATACAGGACAGCCGAGGAACTTAAGAAAAAGTTCTCCTCGCACCCGGAAATAAACCCCAACAGAAGAGTGCAAATGAAGGTAACCGGAAGAAACAACATTTCCGGTGTTCCTTCAATGCTCTCCATTGACATGGAAGAAATTGAAGAAGCGGTTGAAGAAACTATAAACCAGATAGTTGAATCAATTTTGCAGACGCTTGAGAGAACTCCGCCGGAGCTGTCTGCGGACGTCTTTGAATCGGGAATAATGCTTGCCGGAGGCGGCTCGCTTCTCAAAGGACTGCGCACCCGTATAGAGCAAAAAACCGGCATCAAGATAAAAATAGCTGAACAGCCTCTTGATTGCGTCGTTATGGGTTCTGGAAAAGCTCTTGAAGACATAGAGCTTCTGAACTCCGTCGCTATATAAATATAGACGGCAGCGAAATTCCAAGGTGTTCCAATCGTGGAATTACAAGGACAGGGTTCTGTGTTCGGTCTACGGTTGCTTTTTTAATCTCTGATTTTGTTTTTCTTTGAAACTCGAGTTCTTCTGTGTTATAATAACACTGCGTTTTTTGTCTTAGCGCTTTATAACTTCTTGTAATGATTGTACTATAGAGTGGACAGTTATTTTGACCGCTCGTGAGAAATCAGGATTAAGCATTCCCGACCGGAAGGGAACTTGATGAGGAAGTTTTTTAGTAAAAATCAGCTGCTTCTGTCCTTTGTCCTCATAATTGCGTCAATTCATCTGTTACCCGTCGCTTTTGATCTGGCAAAGAAAGAAAGCAATTACACCACAAGGTTAATGCTTAACATCAACCTTGGTTCCGGAGCTTTCGCAAACTATGTCAAAGATGGCGTAAGATACTACTGGGACCATTATATTGACCTGACCGACACAAGCATCGAAAACTCCCGCCTCAGGGCGCAGCTACAGGAAATGGAAGCGCAGAACCTGATGTTAACGGAAATAAGGCTTGAGAACGAAAGGTTAAGAAGCCTTCTTAACTATAAAAACTCTTTTGAGGGGGAAATGGTTGGAGCGAGGGTCATAGGAAGTAACCCTTCGGTCATAGGTCCCGGCTTCCTTATAATAGACAAAGGGGCGTCTTCTGGAGTAAAGAAGGGGTTTCCGGTACTGAACAACGTCAGGGCTATCGGAACCGTACACCTGGTAAGTGAAAAAACCTCCACGGTAATGCTAATGACGAACCCCTCAAGTGTGGCAGATGCGATTGTACAAAGGAGTCGCGCGCGGGGCATAGTGACTGGAGCGGGCAACCACTACATTATGAAGTACATTGAGCAAGAGGACGATATTGTAGTTGGAGACAAGATCATATCATCTGGAAAAGACGATGTTTTCCCGAAAAATCTTGTCTTAGGAACCGTAACAAAGGTTGAGTCGCACAGAGGACTTCAAAGAGCCATCATAAAACCAGAAATTGATGTGAGCAGGGTTGAGGAAGTGCTCATACATCTTAATTGACACTCGCCAGCTGAGCCCAGTTGGAATATGATCAGAATAAACTTCTCTCTTTTTTTCTACCTGTTTTGCTCTTTTCTCTTCATAATTATCCAGACATCGGTCATATCAACATCTTCTCTGGGCAAATTCACCCCTGATCTGAACCTGATCATAATAATCTGCCTGGCAGTCAGAACCGAAGTACCTTATCTTTTCACGCTCGCAGTTCTAAACGGGTTTTTAATGGATGTTTTTTCGGCCGGAGCCTGGGGTTTTCACACAGTCGCAAGATTTGCCGTGTTTCTGACGTTGCGAGTGAGCATCCGCAATCTTAATTACGACCGCAAACACCCCTTTTTCCTTTCTCTGGCGCTTTTTATGGGAACCCTGCTTATGCACTTGCTGATACTGATACTGCTTCTGTTCAGGCAAGATAGTGGACAAATGGCGTTTCTAAGTGTTGAGCTAGCACTTTATCAGGCTATCATTAACACAGTAGTCGGTGTTCCAATTATAATGCTTCTGAGAAAACTGGATGGAATTACTAAAACATAGACTTACGATAGCCTTTTTTTTGACTGCGCTGTTTTTTGCTATTTTCTCGGCAAGGTTGTTTTACCTCCAGATATACAAGGGTGAAGAATACAGAGATTTTTCGGAAAGAAACGTTCTTAGGGTACTTGATCTTCCCGCCCCCAGAGGACGCGTTTTTGACAGAAACGGCGAAAAGATCCTCTATAACAAACCGTCTTTTAACCTACGGGTGTTTCCAAAAGAAATAACCGATGCCGAGGGTCTCGCGGAAAAACTTGCGGAGATAATAGACGTTCCAGAAAAAAAGCTTCTAAAAAAACTTCGCAAAATAGCGAGCCTCAAGAACTTCTATCCAGTTACAATCGCCAAAGACATAAGCAGGGAACAGCTTCTCCTGGTCGAAAAGAACAAAGAAGCGTTAGAGGGAATATTTCTGGAATTGGGGCACAAGAGGTTCTACCCGCATGGAGAAGCCGCCGCCGTTCTTCTGGGATATACGGGAACCGCCGATGCGGAGGAAGTAAAAGCCCACCATCAGATCAAGTCGGGAACCCAGGTCGGGAAAATGGGCGTGGAGAAAATCTTTGACAACGAACTCAGAGGAACAAACGGTATTCAATACGTCATGGTAAACGCACGCGGAAAGGTGGTGTCCGACTCTCGCACCACGTTATTGCCAACACGTAAGAACAAAGAAATGGTCTACGGAAAAGACATCCATCTCACCATTGACGCAGAGCTGCAGAAGACCGCCAATGACACTTTGGGTGATGAGAAAGGGGCCATAGTCGTAATGGACGTAAGAAACGGAGAAATCCTGGCGATGGCAAGTCGTCCGTCCTACCGTCCCGAGCATATCTCAAAAGGGCTTTCAGCGGAGAAGCGGAAAAAAAGAAAGGAAAAGGAATCTTTTTCCCTCCTTAACCGCCCAACCCAAGGAACCTATCCGCCCGGGTCTGTACTCAAAATAATCACGGCCTTCGCATTGCTGGAGGAAAAGACAGCCGATCCAAAGTCGTCCGTATACTGCCCGGGTTATTATTTAATAAACGGAAAACGTTTTAACTGCTGGAAGGAAGAAGGTCATGGACATATGAACCTCCACAGAGCAATCGTTGAATCGTGCGACGTATATTTTTACGAACTTTCCTTGAAACTTGGAGTTGACAGGCTCTATACGTATTTGAAAAGATTCGGATTGGGAGAAAGAACCGGCATAGCGCTGCCCGAGAAACGGGGAGTGAATCCGTCCAGGACATGGAAGAGAAAACACCTCAGAGAACCTTGGTACGCGGGTGAAACCGCAATGTTGGGAATAGGTCAGGGATACGTCACCACAACCCCTCTTCAGATAAGTGTCATGACAGCGGCAATAGCAAACGGAGGCAGTATAGTCAGACCTAAGATAAGAAAAACAGACGAAAAAACGGTGCCTCGGATAACCGGGGCATCCCGGAAACTTGAGGCAAAGTCAGTATCTTTTCTGAAAAAAGCACTTTTCGACGTCGTAAACGCACACCGAGGTACCGGGATTTACGCAAGATCAAGAGTCACATCCGTCTCGGGCAAGACGGGAACTGCACAGGTCGTCTCGGCAGAAGTTGAAACAACCCAAAAACGGTTCAAGGACCACGCCTGGTTCACCTCCTACGCGCCCTCTGATTCGGCGGAGATATCCGTAACCGTTCTTGTCGAAAACGGGGGCAACGGAGGCGTGGCAGCAGCTCCGATAGCAAAAAAAATCATTGAAACCTACTTCAGACTTAAGAAGAAACGAAATGAAACTCGAATTGCCAAATCTGAGTAAATCCTCCTGGATGTTGATGTTGACCGCTCTGCTGTGCGCGGCAGGGCTTGTTAATCTCTACAGCATCTCCCAATTAACCGGACTGGGTGCATTTAAGAAACAACTCATATGGATCCTCGTGGGACTGTTGACGATGGCGGCTATAAGCCGCTTAAAACCTCTGACGCTGAAAAGATTCTCTCTTACCTTTTATCTGAGTTTCCTGGTGCTGCTAGCGCTGATCTTCGTGTTCGGAAAAACGGTGTCGGGGTCCAGAAGCTGGTTCCAAATAGGTCCGGTCTCCCTCCAGCCTTCCGAATTTATTAAAATTGGAATAATAATGGTACTTGCCAACTACTACGGAAGTGAGATGGCCGCAAAGGAAAATTATAGTCCGGCGGAACTTCTTAAACCTATAGCTCTCTTATTTCTCCCCACCGCGGCAGTCATCGCCCAGCCCGATATGGGAACCGCTGTGACCATATTTCTTATAGGTTCAAGCATTATTCTGCTTCTGGGAATCAGTAGGAAAGCCCTGCTGAGAATAATAATCATAGCATTGATATCCGTTATACCGATCTGGCATCTTCTGATCAAGGACTACCAGAAGGAAAGGATATATTCCTTTATGGACACTTCCTCCGACCCTTTCGGGATAAGCTACAACTCGATTCAGTCCCAGATCGCAATAGGGTCCGGAATGGGCTATGGAAAGGGTTTTTCCCTAGGTTCGCAGTCCAACTTGAATTTTCTTCCCGCACACCATACGGATTTCGCATTTTCAGTCATTTCCGAGGAGTGGGGATTTCGGGGTTCGGTGTTCATCCTTCTTCTGTATTTCTCGATAATTCTCTTTATTCTCAACACCGCAACATCCCTAGACGACCGCTTCGCGACGATCGCATGTTTCGGAGTCGCGGCGATGTTCTTCTGGCACGCCGTGATAAACATCGCTATGGTTACGGGACTTATGCCGATCATCGGCACTCCTCTTTTCCTCGTCAGTTACGGCGGTTCGTCGACCCTTACGGCCTTTATCGGAATGGGCATTGTTCTTTGCCTGAGAAGAAAATAAAAAGAGCCTGAAAATCCGAATAACCGTAAAGGAAACGAATTCTTGACAGAGAATTAACATCAGATACAATCTACGCCGATTTGAGGCGTGGAAAGGGAAAAGCTCTTTATCTCTTAGGTTTTCAACATTATTTAAAAACAGCCAGAAAACGGCTCCTTTCATGCGGAGGTTCTTCATTTTTCTCAGTATTATGCATTATATCTCAAGCACGGTTCCGGCTCTATTCACATCAGATGCCCAGGCACTTTCGAACGTAGCCGACGTAGAAGAAATCGGCTTTGACGAGAAACTCGCCTCCGCCATTGATCTTGACACCGAATTTCGCGGAGAAAACGGAGAAACGGTGAGTATGTCCTCTTTTTTCGGGCAGGAAAAACCGGTGCTTCTCAGTCTTGCCTACTTCACATGCCCGAGGCTCTGCCTTCTCGCGACGGACGGAGTTCTGGAAGTGATAAACCAGATGGACTCCTTCAGGCCCAGAAAGGATTACACTGTAGTGACCGTGAGTTTTGACCCTGAAGAATCCCCCGATGTTATCGGCGCGAAGGCCGCAAGATACAGAAAAGCACTTGCAGGCGGGGCGGAGGAAGCCGCAGACTGGCACTTTCTCACTGCAACGGCGGAAAACATACTGAGGCTTACCGATTCCGTAGGATTCCGTTTCAAAAAAGACGGCGAGGAGTTCGCTCATCCTTCGGGAATAATCATACTCACGCCGGAAGGGGTAATCTCGCGATACCTCTACGGAATTCAGCACGACCCCCTCAACTTCAAGTTGTCGCTAATAGAGGCCTCGGAGGGAAAGATAGGTCCCTCGGAGCTATTTAATAAAGTGCTTATGTTCTGTTATCAGTTTGACCCGGTCGGAAAAAGATACGCGCTTGCCGCTCTTAACATCGTCAAGGCGGGAGGAATGGTAACCCTCGCGGTTCTCACAGCGTTCCTCTTCCTGATGTGGAGAAGAGAAAGAAAAACCCATTAATTATCGTGGAGGTTGTAAACCATAAATGTCCACCTGGATACCGGAATCGGCTTCAAATCTTGCCGCAAGCGTTGATAACATAACCCTGTTCGTAACTATCGTATCGGTATTCTTCTTCGTTCTGATATCGGCGGTACTCGTAGGTTTTGCAATCAAGTACAGGAGAAAGAGCGAGGATCAGGAAACCGCCTACATAACCCACAACCCAGTCATTGAAACCATCTGGACGATAATCCCGACCATACTGCTTATGGTCATCTTCGCTTGGGGATGGATAGCCTTCAAGGAGCTTCGCAACCCGCCCGCCGAAGCGATAGAAGTCAACGTCGTGGCGAAACAGTGGCTTTGGGAATTTGAGTATTTCACCGGGAAGAAATCGCTTAACGAACTGTTCGTACAGCAGAACAAGCCAGTAAGGCTCATAATGAGGTCAGACGACGTCATTCACAGTTTTTTCGTTCCCCAGTTCCGGGTAAAACAGGATATTCTTCCGGGCAGCTACCAGCAGCTCTGGTTCACTCCGACCAAGGT
>JAAXHI010000019.1:13385-13819 GCA_012270875.1 Candidatus Poribacteria bacterium
CTGTATTCCCAGAGAGGTTGTCTTGCATGTCACAGCATTGACGGTAAGGAGGTCGTAGGACCTACTTTCAAAAATCTTTACGGGAAAACGGAAAATCTTGAGGACGGCTCCTCTGTCCTTGTGGACGAGAACTACCTAAGGGAATCAATTTATGAACCTCAGGCGAAAATGGTAAAAGGCTATCCGCCCACCATGCCTTCATTCAAAGGCATACTGCCTGAGGAAGAAGTGACCGCTCTTATCGAGTATATAAAAACGTTGGAGTAGAAAGCATTTAAGGAGAAGAAGATGGCAAACGGATTCATGGCGCAAACCCAGCATATATCGTTTTTAGCTCAAAAAGGTTTAAAGTCGTGGATTTTGACAACGGATCACAAACGCATCGGGATCCTTTATCTCGTCACGATCTCGTTTTTCTTCATGATCGCCGGCTT
>JAAXHI010000478.1:0-2001 GCA_012270875.1 Candidatus Poribacteria bacterium
TTCCCCGCCCCCGTATGTCCTACGAGTGCGACCTTTTCCCCCGGTTTCACCGTGAACGAGACATCGCGTAGCACATAGTCATCATCGTTATAGGCGAACCAGACGTTTTTGAACTCAATTTCGCCTTTTAGACTATCAGTGCCGCTTTTAGGGACGGCGGAAACGATCGTCGGTTGTGTATCAAGGAGTTGGAAAATCCGCTCGGAGGATGCCATTGCGTTTTGGAAGATGGTATACTTTTCGCTCAGTTCGCGGATGGGCCAGAAGAACTGTTGCGCGTAACCCATGAACATCACCAGTCCCCCAAAGGTCAGTGTATTTTGGATAATTTGTCCGCCGCCATACCAGATAATCACGGCTGTTGCGAGTGATGCTGCTACCTCTATCAGCGGGTGAAAGATCGAAAAATAGAAGATGCTTTTGAGGTTGGCAGCGAGGTATCGCCGGTTGCGCTCGTTGAAGCGGAGATGGCTCCGTCGTTCTTGTGCGAACAACTTCATCGTTGTCATACCGACAATGTTTTCTTGTAAAAAGGCGTTGATTCGCGCAAGCTGCTTACGTTGTTCTCGAAACGCACGACGCGAATAGATCTGGTAGACGAGTGTCGCACCGAAGATGATAGGGATCACGGTAAACGTCACGAGTGCCAACTTCCAATTATAAAGGAGCATCACTATGACAATGCCACAGATACGGAGCAGATTCGCGAAGATCGTAATCACACCGGAGGAAAAGAGTTCGTTGAGGACTTGAACATCACCCATAACGCGAGTCATCAACCGACCGACCGGATTTTTATCGAAAAACTGTACGTCCAAGCGTTGTAAATGCGAAAAAAGCGTCTGACGGAGATCGCGCATTACATGTTGCCCGATCATCTGTGTGCGATACTCTTCAGAGTACCCAAACACGAACAGGCTCATCAGGGAGACCACGTAAAGCATCGCGATTGTACTTAAGCCTTCTCGTATACCGGGGGTAATATAGTCGTCAATGGCAAGCTGCATCAGAAACGGTCCTGCCAATTGTGAGAGTGTATTCCCTACCATGAGCAACCCGATGATGAGCAGCTGGACTTTGTACGGTTTGAGATATGACAAGAGTCGCCGCATTAACACCCGGTCATAAACTTTTCCGAGGTCTTGTTCTTCATCGCTATATTCGTATAGGTCGCTTCCCATGCCAAACATTAGTGGATTTCCCCTTTGATAACACGTTGTCGCTCGGCGCGCTTACAAACCGCCCCCGCAGCTGCGTCAGTTATAGTTTCTCAAGTTCCTCTTGCAAGAGTTGTGTTTCATAGATTCCGGCATAAATCCCGTTCTGTTCGAGGAGTTGTTCGTGTGTGCCAGCCTCAACAATGCTGCCCTCGTCAAGGACAACGATGTGATCGGCATCCTTGACGGTAGAGATCCGGTGTGAAATGAGGATCGTCGTGCGATTCTTCATGATTTCGGCGAGTCTACTGAGAATAGTATCCTCAGTCTGCGTATCCACATTCGCGAATGCGTCGTCAAGGATCAGAATTTTCGGTTTGATAATAATGGCGCGTGCGAGTGCACTCCGTTGGCGTTGCCCACCTGAAATTGTCATCCCGCGTTCACCGAGGAAGGTTTCTAACCCGTCGGGGAACTCCTCAATCTGTTCGAGGAGATCTGCGGTGTGCGCTGCATCTCTTATCTGCGCCTCTTCTGGTGTTTCGAGACCGTAGGCGATATTATTTTGCAAATAGTCAGAGAAAAGGAACGGTTCCTGTTCGACGACCCCGATGTTAGATCGGAGAACATTTAACGGTATATCCTGAATGTCTACGCCATCCACAAAGACGGTGCCGCGTGCTGCTTGACGAATGCGTGGAATCAGATTAACAAGTGTAGATTTCCCTGATCCCGTTCCACCGACAATAGCAAGCGTCTGACCCCGTTCAATTTTGAGGTTAATGCCCTTAAGCACCGGCGTTCCATCGGGATACGCAAAATTAAGGTCTCTAAATTCGATCTC
>JAAXHI010000478.1:2035-8420 GCA_012270875.1 Candidatus Poribacteria bacterium
CTCATTGAGAATCGCTTGGATGCGTCCCATAGACGCTGCGCCGCGTTCAAAGGTGTTGACGATGAAGCCGAGCGTAATCATCGGACGGATGAGCATCAGGAGATAGGCGTGGAACGCGACGAAATCCCCGAGCGTCATTTCTTCGCCGATGACCCTGAGCCCACCCATCCAAAGCAGGATGACAATACTGATCCCCGGCAAACAGCGGAAAATTGGGAAAAAGAAAGTCATCAGTCGAATCTGTTGGTGGTTACGCTCAACAAACTCGCTGTTTAATTCTTGGAAGTGTTCGATTTCGTTTGCTTCGAGTGTGTACGCTTTCACCACGCGGACCCCGGACAAATTCTCCTGCACTTTGGTGTTCAACGTTGAGAACGACTCTTGGATTCGCTCATAGCGGACATGCAATCGTTTGCCAAGAAAGCGAATCAGGAGTGCGAGCACTGGATAGGGCAGCAGGGAAACAAGCGTCAAGCCTACATCAATACGAAGCATAATGGTGAGCGCAAGTCCGAAAAACACAATTGCGTCTGCCGTATACATGACAGCACTGCTCAGCACCATTCTGATGGCGTTTAGATCGCTGGTTGCCCGCGTCATCAGGTCGCCGGTCCGGACGTTATCGTAATACGCAGCGGAGAGTTTTTGGAGATGGAGAAAGAAGTCGGCACGGAGATGGAACTCCATCTGCCGCGCGACACCTTGGATGGTACGCCGTTGAATGAAGCGTAGGATACCCGCAACAAGTGCGATCCCAAAGATGAGCATCGCGAAAAAGAGGATCCGTTCCGGAGAGATCGTAAAGGGTTCCCCCACATAATCCGGGTCATAAGCACTGCTCCAAGCGAGTCCCAACTCATCAACAACCGTCTTGAGGATTTGGGGGCTAATCAGGAGAAGCACATTCGTCACAATCACGAGGCAGAAACTGAATATAATGGCGTACCGGTACCGAATGACATACTTCTTGAGACCGAATAAACTGCGAATGGTGGGACTCCTTTCCGGCAGGCGAACCGCGCGTTGTTATTGCTTATTTTGACGTAAATGTTGGATATGTGTTTAATCAAGTTTTCGGAAATGCCAAGAGGCATCTTCCTGTAGGAGCGAGCTGCGCTCGCGACTTCTGGGAAGTGTGTGAAGGTGCATCCAAGGATGTGTATAGATGAACCATCATCTGTATACGGTGTAACGAAATCTATCTATGCAATTTATTACAAAGAACTATCATCAAGGAGCCAATATGAAACAAAATCGAAGACCTGCACCCTTTAATGCTGTGTCGGATGACACCGAAGGCACGACATGGGCATTACCAGAAGGCGCAATCGCCCGATTAGGAAAAGGTAATTTTCGTGGTGTGAAACCGTCCCCAAATGGCACGTATTTCGCTGTTGAAACTGGTATAGGACTCTGGTGGTATAAGATGTCGTCAAAACCACCTATCGCGCTGTGGGAAACTGAGCGTGGGATGATCTCCGCTGTCGATTTTTCGCCAGACGGCGAGTGGATCGCTATCGCCAATTATGATGGTGTTATTAAGGTGATGGATATTCAGAGTGGTGAATGCCTTGCACAGATGAAGCGGACGGAAGAACATAACATCTATTGGCGCATTAATTTTTCGCCGGATCGTAAGTGGATCGCCACCGCGAATTTTAGCGGCATCGTTGAAGTGTTAGATGTCCATCGCGGTGTGTGCATCGCAGAGATGGATCGAGGGGAACGCGAAGTGAAAGGAGCTGATATTTCCCAACTCGAATTTTCGCCTGATGGACAGTACATCGCCGCTATTGGGAATAACCCTAAAGTCTATTCAGTCAGCGATGACAAAATTGTTAACCCTGACACAGAAGGCATGCAAACCCACATCTGGCACCCAGCAACGGGTGTACCAATTGTTAAGTTCGCAGGTAGTAGATTTACGTTCTCGCCAGACAGTCGCCTGCTGGCGGGCGCGACTCCCGATAAATCCTCCAATGATGACGATCGCGTTGACCGATGGATCTCAGTGTGGGATATAGCAAAGGCAGAACGCATTGCTCACTTCGCAGCACATAGTGATTGGGTAGGCGCTATTACCTTTTCGCCTTGCAGTAACTTCCTTGCATCAAGTAGTAGGGATAAAAGCCTACGCGTGTGGGACGTGGCAAAGGGCTTGCAAAAACGGGGTTATGAAAACTTTGGAACGTCTCGGACAGTACCATTCTATTCAACAGAAGGTGGGTTATTTGCGATTATTGATGGGCAAGACACCATTGAAGTCTGGAATATGAAACGTAATGAAAAAATAGAGATCCCGGAATTACATCCGAGGAGTATTGATGCCGCACGGTTCAGAGAATTTCCACAATCGACTCTTGCCGCGATTCACACCAGCACCACAGCAAACAAAAAGATTCAAACTGGCAATATACATACATTCTCAACACTCCGTGAACCCGATTGCTTTCCAGATCCGGTCCTATTTTTGCCGGATGGAAAGACGCTGGCGATAAGAGGGCATCGGACCGGTATTGTGCTATGGGATGTTGAAAGTCAGCAGGTTCGGGAAACGTTATTGGAAGATCAGCGTATTACCTCTTTTACTGTGTTGCCTTCTGGAAATATGCTGTCTGCCCATAGTGAAGACAACAACATCAAAGTTTGGGATGCCGAGAAACCTGATGCACCGATTGCAGAATTCACCGAAACCGATCCGGTCCGATTGATATGGAATATAGCGTTTGCACCGACAGGTGATCTACTTGCAGTTGGAAGTAGAGAAGGCACTATCCATCTATACGATTTCATACGTAAGGCGCGGTTAAAACCGCTCATAGGGCATACCGAGCACATTTGGTCGGTGTGTTTCTCGCCAGATGGCAAACGACTGGTAAGCGGCTCAGATGATAGAATCGCTCGGCTATGGGATGTTGAATCCGGTGAAGAAATTGCCACATTGCCATTAGGTGAACCTCACACACTTATGGATATAGCATTTTCACCGTGTGGTAACTTGATCGCGGGTGGACTGTCCGGCGAACTCCGTTTATGGAACGCCGAAACCTTAACAACCCTTTTTGCAATACCACATCCAGAGAGACGGGCACCTTGGGCATTGGCATTTTCACCGTGCGGTAAGTACGTTGCCTCTGGCACTTGGTGGGAAAAGGGAATGGAGAAGATGGCAATTCGGTTATGGGATGTCGCAAGTGGTGAGAATATCGCAACCCTCTGGGGACATCCGACAGATATTCAATCGATCGCATTTTCACCAGACGGGACACTTTTGGCGACTGGTAGTTTCGAGTGCACAACCCTCCTCTGGGATTTGAAACCCTTTATAGGCTCGTAAAGTCTATCGACATGCGATGAAAGTACGGTAATCACGAAGGATTTATGAACCTTCATTAAACGCCTCTTTACTGACGACTGAGCGACAACGGCTAATTACTGAAAACTCTCACTGTGAGGCAAACCGATAACTGATAACCATTTCTCTGGCTGCCGATTGCTGACCGCTGATAGCCGATGCCTTTCGGAAAAAATATATTGACAGCATTCTCTCCTGCAGTGTATGATATGCAAATATACGCTACCATAGGAGGAAAACAAACTTGGCGGCAGATATTGGACTCATCGGATTAGCAGTGATGGGCGAAAACCTTGCCCTGAATATGGAAAGCAAAGGCTTTGAAGTGGCGGTCTTTAACCGTACTGTCTCACGCGTTGATAATTTCATAGCAGGTGTAGCAAACGGCAAAAATATCACTGGGACACATTCTATACCCGAACTGATTGAGAAACTCGACACCCCTCGAAAAATTATCCTGATGGTGAAATCAGGGGAACCGGTCGATGCGTTCATTGGTCAATTAGTTCCACACCTCTCAAAAGGCGACCTGATTATTGATGGCGGGAACTCCAACTTCAACGACACCGTCCGTCGAAACGCGGAGTTAGCCGAACAGGATATTCTGTTTATCGGCACAGGTATCTCTGGCGGCGAAGAAGGCGCGCTCAAAGGACCGGCGATGATGCCGGGCGGTTCGTCTGAAGCCTACGCGCTTGTGGAGCCGATCTTTACGAAGATTGCTGCGCAGGTAGATGGCACGCCGTGTTGTTCCTACATCGGGCCTGATGGCGCCGGGCATTACGTCAAGATGGTGCATAACGGCATCGAATACGGCGATATGCAGCTGATATGCGAAGCCTATTCCCTAATGAAAAGCGTCTTGGGTATGAACTCGGACGAGATGCACGCGGTCTTCAGCGAATGGAATAGTGGCGAACTGAATTCTTATCTCATTGAAATCACGGCTGACATCTTTACACAACTTGATAGCAGCGGCACGCCTTTCGTTGATGTCGTGTTGGATCAAGCAGGACAAAAAGGCACAGGCAAATGGACAAGCATCTCCGCACTCGACCTCGGTATCTCTGCGCCGACAATCGCGGAAGCGGTTTTTGCGCGCTGTATCTCTGCTGTTAAGAGCGAACGTGTTTCGGCAGAACAGGTTATTCAAGGACCTGTCGGCACATTCCAAGGCGATCGAGATGAAGCACTGAAGGCGATTCACGATGCACTTTACGCCGCGAAAATCTGCTCTTATGCGCAAGGTTTCGCTTTGATGCGGGAAGCCAGCGAAGAATTCGGATGGAATTTAGACCTGGGTCAAATCAGTCTCGGTTGGCGTGGTGGGTGCATCATCCGCGCAAAATTCCTGCATCGGATCGCAGAGGCGTTTGAACGCAACCCCGAACTCCCAAATCTACTCCTCGATTCCTATTTCCGAGGCGTGATTGAAGCGGCACAACCGAACTGGCGGAACGTCATCGGCACCGCCACGCAACTCGGTGTCCCGATTCCGGCATTCAGCTCCGCTTTAGCCTATTTCGATAGCTACCGCAGCGGCAGACTCTCCGCGAATCTCATCCAAGCGATGCGCGACTACTTCGGCGCACACACCTATCATAAACTCGATGCAGACGGGAACACGATTCTCGGAAAAGATGGCGAGCCGACGGTGTTCCATACCGAATGGATGCTCGAAGGTCGTCCGGAAGTTATTGTTGAGTAAGGAGAATACATGGTGAACGAACCACAACAAGCACTGTACGATTTCAAACCGCAGCACGAGTTTTTCGTCGGCATCGACTCAGATGGTTGCGTTTTCAATAGCATGGAGGTCAAACACAACGACTGTTTTAGCGTGAACCTCGTCAAACATTTCGGGTTGGCATCCATCTCACGACAGGTGCATCAGGCATGGGATTTTGTGAATCTCTACTCAAAGACGCGTGGCACGAACCGGTTTAAGGCGATCCTGCTGGTGTGTGACTTCTTACGCGAGATGTCGCTCGTGCAGAAGATGGGTGTCTCGGTCCCCGAACTCCCATACCTACGCGA
This sequence comes from Candidatus Poribacteria bacterium, assembly GCA_012270875.1. Classification (GTDB taxonomy): domain Bacteria; phylum Poribacteria; class WGA-4E; order WGA-4E; family WGA-3G; genus WGA-3G. The sequence continues at coordinate 7,428 of JAAXHI010000478.1, forward strand.
ATGGTCGGAGACGGAAACGAAACTCGGCAATCCCGCACTACAAACCGCCATTGACAACGCAACAGGCGAAAGACTCGACGAACTGAGTCAAGTGATGGCGTGGAGTCTCGGCGTGAATGAAAGCGTCGCTGAGATTGTCTATAACCTTCCACCCTTCCCCGGTGTGCGTGAGACCTTGCAACGGCTGCAAGGCAAAGCAGATGTTATCGTCGTCTCCGCTACGCCGGACGAGGCACTCCAACGCGAATGGGATGAACACGAGATTGATGCCTACGTCGCACTGATCGCCGGTCAGGAGATGGGTACCAAAACGGAACATCTTACGATAACGACGAAAGACAGGTATCCCGAAAACCACGTCTTGATGCTCGGTGATTCTCCAGGTGATCTGAAAGCAGCACAGGATGTCGGTGCGTTGTTCTTCCCCGTTAATCCGGGCTCCGAGGACACATCGTGGCAACTCTTCCTCAATGAAGCGATGGGCAAATTCTTTGATGGACAATACGCTGGTGCTTATGAAGACGCGTTGATCGACAAGTTTCAGGAATTGTTGCCGGAAACCCCGCCGTGGCAGTGAAGGTTTCTTAATTATTCGCAATAGTACACACCCCATAGCCCGTAACGAAGTGGAGGGCGGATCTACGGGAAAGGACGTGAATCCTCCAACTTACTTGATCGAACCGCAAGGAAAAATTAAAATATGAAGATTTTACTTCAAGGACGTGTTGAAGGCGAGCTTTTACAGAGACTGGAGAGCATCATCGGCGACGAACACACCTACGTTGCTCCAGATTCACGCGAAGCACTTATCGAAGAAGGCAAAGATGCCGATATCTTCTACGGATATTGCAGTGAAGACCTCTTCCCGCACCTACCGAACATCAAATGGATCCAATCCTCCAGTGCAGGTATGGATCGGCACATGTATCCCGCACTCCGTGAGAGCGATGTTCTGCTGACAAACGCCGCTGGTTTATATGGCACGCATGTTGC
>JAAXHI010000253.1 GCA_012270875.1 Candidatus Poribacteria bacterium
TAAAATTGTCCAAACTTTAGTATACTTGTAGTGATGCTGCTTACACCACAATTCTTGAAACAACTTGACCCTTTCTATATTCGTGCGAAGCACTCGTTCCGTGGTAAATTCAGAGGCGAGCGGCGCAGCCTTAATCGCGGCACAGGTATGGAATTTGCCGATTATCGTGTTTATGAACCCGGCGATGACCTGCGGCATGTTGATTGGAATATCTACGCACGCTTAGATCGACTCTTTATTAAACTCTTCCATACTGACGAAGGTTTACCCCTTGTGTTTCTCATTGATAATAGCCGTTCCATGGCATTCGGTTCGCCCACGAAGTTGATGTGTGCGAAGCAGATTGCCGCGGCATTAGGCTATATCGCCCTGGCACACGCCGATAGTGTTGCGGTCTACACTTGCAGTGAACGCCTCTCGCCAACGCTGTCACCAACATCAGGCAAATCACAATTCCCACGTTTGACGAAAGCACTTGACCGAATTGCAGCGTCCGGGCAAACACGGTTGATGGAATGTTTCAAGCAGCTCCCGATGTACCAGCGACATCCCTGTATGGTTGTTATACTTTCAGATTTTTTGGAACCGAGTGGTTACGCGGATGGACTTAAATTACTCTCAGGCCGCGGGTACTCCGTCGCAGCGATCCATTTGATGAGTCCAGAAGAGACAGATCCGCAAGCGCACTTGGAAAGGACACTTGCCGACGGAGACTGGTTGGTGGAAGATGCCGAAACAGGAGAAACGAGAGCCGTCACAATTAATGCGGAAACCCTTGCACAATACCAAGCGCAACAGCAGACATTTTGTGAAACCTTGCAACGCTTCTGTACCCACCAAGGGATCAACTATGCTCAACTAAAGAGTGATACGTCCATAGAATCTTTTATTCTACAGGAACTCCACAAGGCGGGTCTCATCCAGAGAAATCGGTAAAGATCAGGAGAAAGTTTTATTTATGAAAACACAGATACTACAAACAGACTTGGAACTAATCCAAGGTGATATAACGAAAGCGCAGGTTGATGCTATCGTGAATGCGGCGAACAGCCAACTTATCGGCGGTGGCGGTGTAGACGGTGCAATACGGCGTGCGGGTGGTGATGAAATAGAACAAGCCTGCGCGGAAATCCGCAAACGTGAAGGTGGCTGTCCTACGGGTAAAGCCGTTATTACTACTGGTGGTAACCTGTCTGCGAAATATGTGATTCACACAGCCGGACCGGTATGGGAAGGCGGCGATTCAGGGGAGGCGGAACTGCTTGCGAGTTGTTATCAGTCGAGTCTCCGACTTGCTGTGGGAAACGGTGTTCAGAGCGTTGCTTTTCCGTCTATTAGCACCGGTATCTATGGATACCCAACGGAGAAGGCGGCAGTCGTTGCGTTAACCACGGTGAAAGCATTTGTGGAACAGAACAACACCGCGCCAACAACTATTCAGTTTATCTTGTTTGATGCGGCTACTCGGACGTGTTATGAGGACGCTCTGTCCGCTGTCTTCCCGAAATAAAGCGTGCTAAAAAGTTATCCACGCTTGAAAGTTGTCCAAAATTGAACACACGCAAATTTAGCCGAGTCTCGCTGATTCTCCCCATCTATATTCCTGCGTTTTTATTGGCAACAGGCGGCGGTATTGTTTCCCCAACCCTCTCGATTTATGTCAAATCGTTTGAGTTATCCTATACATTGACGACGGTCGTGCTTGCTGTCGGTGTCCTTGGGAATATACCCGCGGGTATTTTGGTGGAACGGCTTGGTCGCAAGCCGTCGATGTTGTTCGGTCTGGTGATGATCGGGTTGTCAACTATCGGTATGGGGTTGGCAAGGAATTTTATTCAACTCATCGGTGCGCAACTGATTGGCGGCATCGGGAATGCGTTGTGGATGCTCGCTCGGCATGCCTATATGACAGATGTAATTCCGATGGCGAACCGCGGGAGAGCGATTGCGTTGTTCGGTGGCGTAAATCGGATGGGGACCTTCGCGGGACAATTCTGTTCTATCTTCCTCGGTGTGAACCTACGTCTACCCTTTTTTATCTATGCTGGTATTGTGATACTGAATTTCTGTCTCTGTATCTTTTTCATTCCAGAGACACGGCGCGGCAGAAGTCAAACGACCGATGAGAAAGTTCCGTACCTGAAGCACCTTCTCCAGATTTCGCGTCAGCACGCGCGGCTCCTCGCCACAGCAGGCGTTGGACAGGTCTGTGTACAAACATTGCGCCGCGGGTGTCATATTATTATTCCACTTTATGCCGATGAGATTGTAGGATTAAGCACGCAACAGGTCCGCTCAGTCGTCATGATATCCTCAGCGGTGGACATGTCAATGTTCCCTGTCGCTGGATCTATGATGGATCGGTTTGGTCGAAGATATGCGACGGTCCCTGGGATTTGCATCTTTGCGACTGGTATGGTGTTGATGCCGTTTACAGGGACATTTAAGTGGTTGTTGCTTGCAGCGATTTTGATGCGACTCGGCAACGGTATCGCTTCAGGGACAATGATGACGCTCGGTGCTGACTTAGCACCACGAGAGGGGACGGGAGAGTTCTTAGGTTTGTGGCGGCTCACGGGAGATTTTGGGGGTTCGGCGGGACCGGTTGTTGTCGGGAATCTTGCGGATTTGTTTGGGTTAAGTTATTCCGGTTTCGCGTTGGGAGGTATCGGTTATCTCGCGGTCGGGATTTTCTTGTGGTTGGTACCAGAAACGTTGCAAAAGGAATGACGGTTTCTATCTATAGGCAAGAAAATGCCTCACACGAACGAAAGTGAATGCCTTTGGTTAAGACTTGTTCTTTTTCGCTTCTTCTAAAAGCTGTTCTGCTTGTTCTGCGCGCTGTTCTGCTTGTTCTGCGCGCTTTCTTTCTTGTTCTGCGCGCTTTCTTTCTTGTTCTGCGCGTTGTTCCGCCCGTTCTGCGCGCTGTCTTTGCTGGTCTGCGATTCGTTTGGCATCTAAATAATACATAACACGCTCCAATCCTTTACAAAAAACGATGGTAATTATTGTCAATAAGACGGTGAAAGCAGCGAGGTGTGTTACGATGGATTCCGCTATTTCCAGTGGCGGTGTTCCTGCTTTTCCTCCTTCATGGATTTCGCCGACTATAACCCACGAAGCGTATCCAATGAAGACAATGACAAAACTGTAAAACGCTGGATTCAACCACTTTTTCGGGATTCCACCCGGAAAGGCGACATATTCGCCTGCCTGTTCTAAATCTTCGAGCGTTTTTCCATCTTGGTCGTCCAGGTGCGTATCCTCCACCAATTTAGCCTAAATTTGTCATAGAATGAATGCCGGGAAAGGGGCTCGAACCCTTACGCGCATAATGCACACTAGACCCTGAACCTAGCCTGTCTACCAAATTCCAGCATCCCGGCGAGCAATTATAGTATATCCTAATTCCGGTGCGTTGTCAAATTAAAATCTGGAGAAGCTGCTGGAAAGAAATCAGATTAAACTTATAACATGCTTGGCAAGTCTAATGTAATTAATATGTTATGTCAATCACATTTTTGGTTGTAGTGTTGAACTGTGGTCGTGATTCTTCGTAGGAAAAAAAGGAGTACCAACTTATGAGCGTAAAAATATTACTCTGCGCGATGCTCGCGCTAAGCCTGGCTGTTAATTACAGTCAAGCCGAGATTGATCCGGATAGGATCGTCGGTATCTGGTTATTGGACGAAGGTAAAGGTGATACGGCTGAAGACGCGTCCGAAAACGGACGTGAAGGCACAATTACGAACGCGAAATGGGCAAAAGGCAAGTTCGATGGTGCCCTTGAAATCAAAAAGGGTGGAACCGTCACCATCCCGCTTGGCAAGGGTATAATAGGAGATAAAGTGACCTTCATCTTGTGGCTAAACTTTACCGACATCGGCGGTCAGCAGAATTATTTCTCGATATGGGATCAGAGCAACAACCGCTATGTCCCTTACAAAGAAGGAGCAAATGTCCTCCGTAGTTGGACGAACACTTGGAATGTTACCAGCGGTGTGCCTGTTAAGGCGGGGACATGGTATCATGTCGCCAATGTCTACGACGGAGAGACCTGTAAAATCTATGTTGATGGCGAAGAGAAAGTTTCACAAAAGGTGCCGAAGTTCCAACTCCAAGACCAAGATCAGACAGCGTGGCTCGCTACGGATAAAGGGGTAGGCTTCCTGTCTGCCACTATTATGGATGAGGTCGGTCTCTTCAACGATGGACTCACCGAAGATGAAGTTCAGGGTATTATGAACGACGGTATCCTTTTCGCTGCTTTCGCTGTGGATCCGTCGGAAAAACTGCCTGTGCTGTGGGGCAAACTGAAGTCGCAGTAGCCATAATTTTGCGGTCCCTCTGCTTGCTTGGGACCGCTTTCACAGAAGGAGGGTGCCGATGCAATACTTTGCGTACGGATCCAACATGAACGTTTCGCAGACGGAACAACGGTGCCCCGGTATCACGCGTATAGGGACATTTCAACTTGAAGGTTTTCGCCTTATCTTTAACTACCACGCCGATATTATCCCCGAGGCGGGGTGTATTGTTCACGGCGGACTCTGGAATATCACAGCAAGCCACGAAGTCGCTCTCGATATGTACGAAGGCTACCCGACGTACTACGGCAAGTATTACGCAGACGATGTCATGTTCTATCGGATGAAAGATGCGTCTGAAGATTTGGAGCCACCGTCAAAATGGTATCTACAAACTATCATCCAAGGATACAAGGATTTTGGGTTAACACAAGAAGACTTTGAAGAGAGTCTCGGTGTCCAGCAACTTGGGTTAACGCAAACAGACCTTGAAGCGCGGCTCGGCGTGTCAATAGATGAACTTGAACAATTATTCTCTCGCGTAGCAACCTCTCCTATCTATCGGTAAACTCCGCCCTTCAGATCACCCGTTTCACATACACGTAATACGCCCCAATAGCCAGTTCACCGGATTCATCTGTGAACTCGGTGTGCATGCGCGTTTGACCGGCAGTGAGATCGAACGTAAACGTCACGCCTTTCGCATTGGGTGGAATCGCTTGCGTAGCTATCTGCTCGCCAACGCGAATTTGCGCTGTTGTTAACGCCAACGCCTTTCCGCCGTTGTAAAGGTCAATATGCTCGCCGGGAATGCCAACCGTTATCGCCCTGTCTTCGGCGAGGGGCCACCGGCGTAGTTCAAAACTATACTGCCCGTCTTCTGGAACCTCGATTGCCCAATAGCCGTTGCACTCCATACCGCGGCGGATCATCCCTTGATTCCACGCGTGTGCTTCCCCGTGCCAGTCGTGCGTTGTGATAGACGTTACAGGTTCGTTCTGTGTTCCGATGACAATCGGACAGTCTTCATCAAACCGTTCTGAAACAATTTTCCACCACGCTTCATAATGCTCACGGAGTTCAGCAACAACCTCTGGATGTGCGTCGGCAATGTCGTGCTGTTGTCCCGGGTCGGCTTGAATATCGTAGAGTTCTTTGCCGTTGATAAGTCGCCACCGTTGTGACATCGTTGCGCTGTCTTTCCACTTAATCGGGTTTTCGACGCGCTGTGAATCCGTAACGATCACGCGTTCTTCCCACATCTCCGCTTCATTTCTCAACAACGGGGTAATACTGGTACCGTGGAAAGTCGTATTTTCGGAGATTTCGAGATCACACAGGTCTATCAACGTAGGGAGCAAATCAATGTTTGCGGTGAGTTCATGTACCTCTTGCTTTTCGGTGAACCCGCCGCCGGGCCAGTGCATAAAGAGCGGCACACGATGCCCGCCTTCATAAGCGGATCCTTTTTTACCGCGCATTCCTGCGTTGTATCCGTCTCTGACGAACTGTTGGGCATCCAAATTACATCCCATTGCAGAGCCGTTGTCGGTCATGAAAATGAGGATGGTGTTTTCCTCAAGTCCTAAGACTCGGAGGTGGTGTCGCAATCGCGCCATGTTGTCGTCAATATTGGTTATCATGCCGTAGAAGTTCGCGCGTTCTCCCGGTACATCTTTCCTTCGGTAGACATCGCCATAAGCATCAGGCACGCGGAACGGGCCGTGCGGTGCATTCGTCGAGAGATAGCAGAAAAACGGACGGTTCTGATCGCCTTCAGCCTGCCGCTCAATAAACGCCATCGCTTCCTGAAACCAGACATCGGTGCAGTAACCCTCAAAGGGTTGTTCGGAGCCGTTGCGGAAATAGGTGTCGTCAAAATAGTCGTTGCCCCAATAGTCAGGGGTTTGACTGATACCACCGCCGCCGTGATAGAGTGCTTCGTCGAAACCTCTATCGTGTGGACGGAACGGGTAGTTGTCGCCGAGGTGCCACTTGCCGAACATAGCGGTCTGATAGCCGTTGCGCCGGAAGATATCTGCCATCGTGACCTCGTCGCTGCGGAGCAGTGAACGTCCACCGATGGTATGCCACACGCCTGTGGAGTTGCAGTAGTGTCCCGTCATGATGCCCGCGCGCGTCGGTGAACAGGTAGGCCCGACGTGTAGGTTCTGTAGTTGTACACTCTCATTAGCGAGCGCGTCGAGATTGGGTGTGTTGATAACGAGGTTTCCGGTGCATCCCAAATCGCCGTAGCCTTGGTCATCGGTGATGACGAAAACGAGGTTCGGTGTATTCTGCTGTGCCACGATTCATATCTCCTTTTTTATCTTTTATAAGTGCACTTTGACAAAGTTTAGGCAGCTTCTGAGGAATGTGAAGCAGCAAGGATTTTTTGAGGATAACGTTAAATTTCTATACAACCTCTAAGTGTTTATGTCGTGTTCTACGACACAGTTCATCAAAATCAGCACGTCCTTTCAGATTATACTCCCCATCTAAGCTTTGTCTTAAAAGGTTTTCCCCTGTAAGAACCAATATCTGATTATCAGAACGACCAACTAACTCGGAAAGAGATTGTTTCTCTACCTCGGTCAAATTACTTAACTTTCCGAAAGCGAGAATTGCTTGTGGGAATTTTTTACCAAGTATTTCCATTTTCTCAATATCTCCATCCGTAAAATCCCTAAACGTTTTACATTCAGCAAATATGGTCTCAATGTTATCCCTCCCAAGCATTTGAAAAAACAAGGCAAGATCAAATTCCTTCCCAACAATTTTTTCTTCATCTTGATCAGTAATATCCTGTTTTTTTAGGTTGAAACTCATAAGTGGTGTTATTGAACCATCCAACATTTGGCGGTCAGAAAAAAATCGCAGAAGTAGAAGTACGGTATAAGCCCCTTCAGATTTGCTGGGCGAGTCAAACGCTCCTATTGTTCGATAAGCCCACTTAATGTTTTTGCTAGGGTTGAACGGAAATTCAAAGGGACCAAAACACCGAGGACATTTCAACATATAACCTGCATCATCTATGGAGAACCATGACTTTTGTTTACAATTTGGACAAGACGCTCTCATACCGGGTTGTAAAACGTTCGCGTCAACGAGTCTCTTGAGAATATTCTCCGTATCATACTCAAGATTTTCTCCATCATTAGACCTTTCTTGTAAGATTCTGTTAAGTTTCGCCCAAAGTTTTTCTTGCGATAGGTTTTTTCCATTATTCATTTTATCCAACAAACCTATAATACCTTTGATTGCCAAAACCTGAGAAAATCGAATTCCGAGTCTTTTTATTATTTGAGTAACGATGTGTCCGGCATTTGAAATTTCGAGTTCCCACCCATGAGACTTCATCCAACTATCAAAAATCACTTCAGATGGGGGTGACCATATCTGATAATCTTGTTCTGGTTCGTATACTAAACGGACTAAATTATTTTTTGAAGCGCGGAAATTGGTATCAGATTGAAAGAATAAAGACAAGTCTTTGAATCCTTCAGGTAATACAGACGTAGTTATTAATTTGTCGTTATAGAAACTAAAGTAAATTTCATTAGCAAAGCGAGGCGTATGTGTAGGCGATGATTTGGTTTTTATGTTTGGTGAAAGTGTTTTCACAATCACTCCATCATTGGAGGGTTGATCAAATATATCATGGTACGCCGTTCCGGCACTAAAACTACGCATACCGCGCGTGTCGTCAACCGGTAATTTTCCCCACATCGGCGGATAATCCCCCTGAAATTGCATATATTCATTTGAGTTGAAAAATTCATTGAAGAACTCAAGGAATTCTTCATCAGATACAGAACTACTTTTGATAACTCTACGATAAAACTCAACAGCTCTTATCCATGCTATAGAATCCGACTCAGCATTATCTGAATTTATAGCATTTCTGCCAATAAGGTTCAAAACAAAACTTCTTATACTTTCCTCCTGTGCAAATTGCTTTGGTATGGCGTATACTGTTCGGCAAGTAGCCCGTAGATTCCAATAATCAATAATATCAATAGGTTTTTCGGCATCAAAGAAAAAAATGACACTCTGACCCGAAGAAATTCTAGAGAACCCTAAACTGTTTATTCCCATTAAATATACGCGTCTACTACGGACTTGATCTGTGAACAAGTAATTGGGACTATGATCAGTTTGAGCCCTGATGTATTCCACATAATTTGACGCGGATATGTCAACCGATTCAACGCTTAAATGATTCTGAAACTTTTGTTCAAGTATCTCAGTAATTGCTTCAGGGAGCAATCCGAAAAGACTGGATAATAAAGGATATGACGAATCATCAAAGCGAGGTATGCATATTTCCAGTGGTGTCCCCATAATGTCAAACTCAAACTCATTATTTTTTAGATAATGGGACAATGTTTCAAAGATATTGATTCCATAACCGGCTGTGCCATCTATCTGTGCTCCCGCCAGAAAGATTGATGGATGATCAATTATGCTTCTATCGCCGAGATTTAAATCGGAGTTAGAGGATTCTCCCATTGGTACTACACAATCTGGATCGAAATTATTCAAATATCCCGAAACAACGTCTTGAGGAGTAATGCCCCGACAATCATACCAATTTTCTATGTTCTGCTGAAAAACTGGAATTATTGCATTAAATTTACCGCTCCATAAAAATGTATTAATTTCTATAACACGTTGAAGTGAATCAACATCCGTTGGATCTACAAGAAAAGCGTGTCTAATTGGTCTTGTGTTGATGCTAACAATGCCATCTCTCATAAGAAATCACTGGTCCTTAGACTGTAGAACTCCCCGATCTGATACTCTTAAAATCCCCGTAATCTGTGTAATCCATGATAATCCGCGATTCAGACAGTAGGCAGTCATTATAAAATACCTTGCGCTTTCAATCGTGAAATTAGCTCGGCTTGTGTGCCTTTCCCCTTTGTGGAATTGCATGCACCGCAGAGGAGTTGTAGATCGTCTTCTGTGTCTCTCAATGTTTCACCTGCTGCGTCGCTGCCGATGGGTGCTGCGTAGTTACGATTGGAATTGAACGGCGGGTCGAGATAGATCAGATCGACGGATTCGGTGTCTATGCCTCGCAAGACGGGTAGGTTGTCGTTTGAGAAGATGGTTCGGTTTTGGACATTCATTAGTATTCGCTCAAAAAAGTATTTTGGTATTTAACATACCCAATTCTATAATCTGGATAATTACAATTATTGAGGAGGTGATAAGAAATGTTTAAGGGTAGTTTACATGATCCTTCGGGTGTCAAGATAGCTGATCTTAGAGAAATAACTCCATTGAAAGGTGAATTAGTCGAAATGGAAACGGCACGTATACATGGAAATCAATATGTTAGTCGCTTTCCGGTATTTGAAGATGTAAGTTTTTCCGTAAAAGGTACTGCATCTAAAAAAATTCGCCCAGGTCAGAATGTCACGTTAAAATCTGGTGTTGAATTTGATCCCGTGCCTTACACTGTTGAATCTATCATTCCATCAGATGATGGGGCAATGTCTTTTAGTGCAAAACTTAAGCGTTAAATCACACGTAGGTTGGGTTGCACGGTTCAACCCAACCTATGAATTTGATGGCTTATTTACTGAAGCAAATAAGTTCTACGGGACTAAAGAGGTTTTTGAAGTCTTCAAGGTTTCCGTATAAAATCCGATTCGGTTAGGAAACCGAACCTACCAGCCCTGGGTCCGAGGTGGTTTTTCTTTTTAAATTGACACTTATGGTGGGGTTAAAAAACCGCACCTACCATTGGAATGGATGCTACTTCATCTGTTTTTTTATCTGGTCTATAAGCTCTGCATCTCCTGTTTCTTGTGCTAAACCGAGTGCTTTCTGAAAATCCTGTTCTGCCTCGGTATCCCGCCCTAATTCTTTTTTAGAAGTCCCTCGGTTGAAATATGGAAATAGATAACCAGGATTTATGCAAATAGCCTCGTCATAGTCAGAAATTGCGGAATCATGGTGCCCAAGTTTTGCCTTAGTACTTCCTCTATCATTGTATGCTATGTCATTTTCAGGGTCTAAACGAATGACCACGTCTAAATCGGATATTGATTCAAAATATTGTCCTATGTCACTTTTCGCAACGGCACGGTTGCGGTAGGCATTCACAAATTCAGGATCAAGTCTAATAGCAGCGTCAAAGTCATAGATAGCCTCTTTGGGGTGTCCTAAATTGTACTTCGCGAGCCCTCTGTTATAATAGGCGACCGCGAAATTAGGGTCTAAACGGAGCGTCTCGTCATAGTCAGAGACGGCTTCAAAGTATTGTTTTAAAAGGTATTTTGCGTTCCCTCTGTTATTATGAGCGTCCCTATTATTAGGGTCTAAACGAATAGCAGTGTCAAAGTCAGAGATAGCAGCACCATAATCTTCCTGATCGCATAACTTTTTACCTTTCTCAATGTAGTTCTGAACAGATTTGGCAGTGTTCTTAGGGGAATTATCTTTTTTCATCTGGCTTTTCCTATACGGGTTCGGATGGTCTATTATCTCTTAAAATTCTTTGCCCCATGTCTTCATCCGATCCTTCTCTGATTTCGGCAGCTATCTCGACACTGTTCCGCTGGTTAAGGCGATCTCGTAACATGAGAACAAGGATAGGCGCAACAATCAACGTGAAAATCCCAACGATGATCGCTATTAAAATATTCACTTTTGTATTTAGGACAGCCACTTGTTTGTCAAGTTCATCAAATTTTTCGTCAAGTTCACCAAATTTTTCGTCAAATTTCTTGTCAAGTTCACCAAATTTTTTGTCAACATGCGTGCGCATTTTATCTTCGGATTCTTCTATTTTCTCAAGAATCTTTTCAAATTGCGATTGTGACAGCACAGTAGGCTGTTGCTCCTGTTGTCCATAAGCAGTAAAGGTGATCGAAAGGATAAAGAGTATTCCGAGAATGCTCCGAAGCGTTGCTTGTATGTTTGATATCATCGTTTCCCTTGACTGAATAAAATGAGCCTTAAAGTATCGTATGTCTTTTGGTAAGCGGTGACTTTATTTTACCATATCAGAAAAAAATCGTCAAAATATTGGGGGCGTTCATTTATGTGTTGTGTTTCGCGTGTTCACCCCAACCTATGGCCTAATGTAAGAGGCGCAATAATGCACGTCGCATTTGGGCGAGTACGCCGCAGAATTGCGCCATTACAAACGCGGATACTCTTAAAATCCGCGCAATCTGTGAAATCTGTGTAATCCGTGATTCAGACAATGGCGGGGCACAGGGACCCGCCCTACAAGAAAAAGTAACGTTACGCCAACGCCTTTTTAATTCGATCCAGTCCGCGGTTAATCTCTGTCGATGAGGTAGCAAAAGAGAGTCGCAAATGGTTATCGGCACCGAACCCGTTGCCCGGCACAACACCGACACCTGCCGAATTGAGTAGATAATCGGTGATGTCCATTGAACCTTCAATCTTTTGTCCGTTAATTGTCCTGCCGTAGTGTTCAGAGAAATCGGGGAAGATGTAGAACGCACCCTGCGGTCTGGCATAACTAATTCCATCAATATCGTCAAAACGCTGACAGATCACATCTCGGCGTTCTTCAAACGCTTTCCGCATCTCTTCAACAGCGTCCTGCGGTTCATTGAGTGCTACGACGGCGGCTTTCTGTGCAATGGATGTCGGGTTTGAAGTGCTGTGCGATTGGATACGCGACATCGCTGAGATCGCATCTTCGGGACCGGCAGTATATCCGATTCGCCAGCCTGTCATTGAGTAGGCTTTAGAGACACCGTTGACAACAAAGGTAATCGCTTTCGTCTCCTCGTTGAAGGAAGCGGGACTCTGATGTGTCGCGCCGTCGTAGAGCAGTGCCTCATAAATTTCATCGGAGATGAGATAGACCTGATGTTTGACGGCAAGTGCAGCGATCGCTTTCAGCGTATCCAGATCGTAGGTGGTACCCGTCGGATTGCTCGGACTGTTAACGAGGATCGCCTTCGTCTTTGGGGTTATCGCTGCTTCGACCTGATCCGGTGCCATGCAGAAGTTCTGTGCCGGTGTCGTCTCAATGACACGCGGTACTGCGCCTGCGAGTTTAATCTGTTCTGGGTAACTGACCCAATAGGGTGCGGCGAAGATGACCTCGTCACCCGGATCGCAGATGGCTTGTAAGATGTTATAAATGGTGTGCTTGGCACCGCATGAGACGATGACTTCAGACGTTTGATAACTCAATCCGTTATCTCGTTTGAATTTCTCGGTGATCGCCTCGCGGATTTCGGGGGTACCGGGGACAGGGGTGTATTTCGTGAACCCGGCATCGAGTGCGGCGATTGCGGCGGCTTTGATGTAATCGGGTGTATCAAAATCGGGTTCGCCTGCCCCGAATTTGACGACATCTACGCCATCAGCGATCAACGCGTTGATTTTCGCGGTGATCGCCAAAGTGGACGATGGCGTTACATTTTGACTCCGTTGTGATAATGAGATCATTTGTTCTCCTTTTTCGGGCGCGTGATACAAAGTTGCGTGTGCAAGTCACTCGCTTCAACGTCGGAAAAGGCTCTCAACGATAAAACTGGAAATAGCATCTGCTGCTAAGGAACTATCAGTTTAAATACGAAGTTAAGCCAAATGTTTCTCTGCCTTTTCCTTCCGATGGCCCGAGTAATCAACGTATTTCACGCCCTGATTCATACGTTTCTTTTGCTGTTTCATTAGAAATTCCATATATGTTTCTAAGTCACCAAAGAGAGCAACGAGACGCGCTTTGGCTTCTTGGATGTCTTTTACGGGGTTATCACACATGAGAGTTCCTCCAATATTCCTTCAGGAGAGTCAATACGGGGCGGCTGATATCCCGCCTCATGACAAATCTGTTCAATTTTAGGTAATGTTCGTGGATTTGCAAGGTGTGCAAAGTTCCAAGTTGCTAAATAAGGGACAAGATGTCTTGCAGCAACCGCTACGTGGACGGCATCGGTAAATGCTACTTGTGGAATTGCCTTTCCATCAACTAACCATTGGGCAAACGCGAGATCTGAATCCTCAACAACCAAATTTGGGAGCCCTTCAACCGCTTCTAACCTATCTGTCACTTGAAGATTATCACCAACTGATATTTCAGCAATAACAGCATCCGACACAATGAATTGGAAACGAGTATCACTCCAAAACTCACGAGTGATGTTTTGCCATCTTGCGATTTTGGGGTCGCGACTTTGTCTGGCAACTAAATTGCTCGGTATCGTCGCATCAATGTAAACGTCAATGTAAGTCTGATCCATCTGCGATGCCCTGCATGCTTTTTGTAAGTATACCCATCATTACACAAAATTGCAATCTTTTTGTCCAATTGAGTTTAGATGACATCTACGCCATCAGCGATCAACGCGTTAATTTTCGCGGTGATCGCCAAAGTGGACGATGGCGTTACGTTTTGACTCCGTTGTGATAATGAGATCATTTGTTCTCCTTTGGAAATAGGTTTTGCGTTTAATTATGATAGCGAGGCGGATTACACTTACTTCGATACAATCCTCTTTTTTAGCCTCTCAGACTTTCGTAAACGGTATCATGTTTCCCGATCGAAAACCAGACGAAACCTTCCTCGTCTTCAAATGCCACCGCTCTATACCCTCTGGTAACCCTGACGGACCAATAGTTGTAGCCCTCAAGTTTCTTGAAATTAAGGGACGGATCGCTGGGATTTTCTTTGAGCAGTCGAAATTGTTTGTCGGCGAGTCTTTGAACCTCTGATGGAAGTCTTCGATAATGCCCCCAAAAACGGTGCGTCGTCTTGTGGACGACCCTTGGGAGCTCAATGCTCGATTTATAGATATTTGAATCTCCCCGCCTGGACATCTTTAAGTGCTTCCTCGCGAAGCTGCTCAAGTTTTCCGGCTTTCACGTCTGCCTCAAATTTCTTTTCCCATGCTTCTTCTTCGGCAACCAATGCCTCGTGAAGTTTATTCTCGAGGGTTTTCAGAAGCACTTTTTGTGTAGGCTCCTCACACTTGACTTTTGGAACATCTGGGATCCACCCAAGCCAACGCGTTCCATTTCTTCGGATGTGAGCCGTATAGGTCTCCTCGAAGACCTTGTCATGAATGTTGACCTTTTTTATTTTTTCTATAGTTTTCTCCTCGCGCAAACGTGAGGGTTCCATAAACGTTTTCACTAATTCTCTTGCCGGTTTGCTAAGTTGCTTATGCGTTCTGCCGACTAGAAAGTTTAGCCTTCTTTCGCCGCCTTGCAAATCTCGCTCGGCTTGTGCGATTGATTCTAAGTTCATTTTCCACTTTGGCAACGAGTTCTATTGGCTGTTCTACACCGATCCCAACCTTGAATTGATTATGCGTAATTTCTTTGAACCGATTTTGCCTCAAGTTCTCATAAAATTTCCAATCCTTAGGATCCGTGCTGTTAGCAAATACTCCGAGAGGCGTATCGGTTGCGCAGAGATAGGACTGTAACTGATCACGTCCGTAGGTTATGACTCCCTTCCGTTTGCACTCTGCGATAGCGACAAAGTTTCCTACCCTATCAAGAATCAGAATATCAGCTCTACGTTTATCGGACCCCATCTGAATGTCAAGTTCTGTCTCAATAAAAAGCTGCCGGAATTCAGGTTTAGAGAAATAGTTGACAACTGCCTCTACTACTATGGCTTCACGTGGGGCCTCCGTACGACAATCAGGACACAACGTGAAGCGCGGATAACGAGGTTGAGAACGCGAATGCAGATGGCACAATACTGTTTCTAAATCTCTCATAATATCTTTGCAATTTCTCTAATAGATTTTATCGCTCGATTCATGTTTTCATCAAGGAGAAACCGAAGTCTCATAGGACATCCAGTGGTTTGGTAGAAGTTTGTTTAGCCTCAAGCAATTCTTGAGAAGCCTTTGCAAAGCGTTCCCGCAATTCAACTATGAAAGAGGACGAATTACGGTGTTGTTCCTGCTCTGCTGTCGCATCGAGTTGTCTCACGCGCTCCATTGATTTTCTACATCATAGGGTCTTATCGAGTTCTTTCAGGAGATTTTTCTGTTTTCGGGATAAAGATTTTGGGATTTCTACGACCAACCGCACCCGTAAATCTCCCTTTCGTCCGGAGACATCTGCCGCGCCTTGCCCGCGTAGGCGGAGTTGTTGCCCAGGTTGCGCGCCTGCTGGGACTTTCAGATCCACATCACCCGTTAGCGTTGGCACCCGGACGGAACCCCCTAATGCCGCCGTTGTTATAGAGATTTTTGCATCTGTCAACAGATCGGGACCTTCGCGGGTCAATGTCGGATGCGATTGGACAGAGACTGTTACCAGTAGATCGCCAGAATTGCCAACGCCGAGCGTTTCACCGTGTCCACGGATCCGTAAGGTTTGCCCGTCTTGAATGCCGGATGGTATTGTAAGGGTGATGCGTTTTCCTTGGACGTTGACCTCTTTCTTACAGCCCAAGACTGCATCGGCGAACGGGATATTGAGGTCTAGGCGGATGTCGCGCCCACGGGTAGGTCCCGTCGTGCGCCGCTGCCCGAACACATCGCCAAATGCATCGTCGAATCTACCGAACCCACCGAATCCGCGCCCAAAAATGTCGTCCAAGTTTATATGCGTGAAAATATCGTCCATGGTTCGGTAGCCTTCAAACCCCATCCCGTGAACGCCTGCATGTCCATGGGTATCGTAAGCACGCTTTTTTTCGGGGTCGGAGAGTACCGAATAGGCGTTTGATGCCTCTTTGAATTTCTCCTCTGCCGCTTTGTCGCCAGGATTTTTGTCTGGATGGTACTGGACTGCGAGTTTACGATAGGCTTTCTTGATTTCTTCAGGAGTGGCACCTCGGTCCACACCGAGGATTTCGTAGTAATCTCTCATAATATTTTATAAAGTCGGTACGATGTATACTTATTAATTACAGCATCGCAATGACTGCTGTGATATCTTGCAAAGATTGGTGCTGTTTGACAAGTGTTGTTCCGAATTGAAGTGCTGCCTTTTCTACACTTAATTTCCGAGAGAGATCAACAATGCCTTCTATATCTTTGACGTGTGCAGCACCGACGAGACGGCGCAGCATTTCCAGTCCGGCGAATCCGATAGCATCGTGGAAGATGTTTTGTAATATTTGTGCTTCCAGTTTGCTATCATCTAATTTGAACTCAGCCGTATAGGTATGCCATATTTGCACAATCGCCGTTTGAAGTGCGGATTGTACATGCGAAGTATCTTGATGCGAAAAAAAGGACAAGAGGTAGTTTGCCCAATATAGTCCGATGTCAAATCCTACGGGACCATAAAAGGCAAATTCGGCATCAATAACTTTGGCTGTATCGTCTTGGACGAGGACGCTGCCTGTATGTAGGTCGCCGTGGGTTACGCCTTGCTGCGCTGTTAGAAAAATGTGTTTGAGATGCCCCACTTGCTGAAAAAAGTCGGTATCTGCTTTTAACTGTTGGACATCGGGTTCTAATCCCGGGGTCCAGAAGTTTGTCTCATGCTCGGTAAACGGGAAGGTGAACACGTAATCGGCAGTGATCGACTGCATAGTAGTGTTCGCAAATTGCTGTTTATAGTGCTGTGCAGTCGTTTTTGGTACGTTATCCACATAGGTTTGGCTATGTACAATGCCCATAAACCGCCCGACCTGTTCGGAGATAGCGGTGTCTACCTTGCCAGCAATCAGATCATCCCGTAGCACGTTTGCGTCTCGGAGGTCTTCCATCGCTATGACGGGCACCGCCTCATCAAAATCGTATTGTGCAGGCACGGTGCCGCTTACCAACTGATTGTAGACCTCAAGGGCGCGAGATTCATAGGTCAAGCGTTCCGTGGAGAGTGGGTAATCGGGTCCCAATATCTTAATATAGGGCGGTGCGTGCTTCAAGACAAGCGAACGGTCTGGATGTGCGCTATCCGAGACGCGATAGACCGTATTGAGGTTCCCATCCCCAATTTCTTCTATGTGGAGCGGGACCTCCGGTTCAAACATGCGAATTTTTTCACGGCGTTGATGCAGGTAGTCCGGCAGCGTGGCAAGATTGAGTTCCATATATCCTTAGCAGCGTTACAGCAGATTTTCGGCGATTTGGATAGCATTCAAGGCGGCACCTTTGCGGAGGTTATCCGCGACTACCCAGAGGTTCAAACCGTTTTCTATGGACGCATCATCTCGAATCCGACCTACATAAACGTCATCTTTACCAGCGACATCAACGGCAAGTGGATACTGCTGATTGTTCGGATCGTCCACAAGTTTTACACCGGGTGCATCCGCAAGGCACTCTCTGGCTTCATCTGCAGTGAGTTTCTTGTGAGTTTCGATATTTATTGATTCGGAATGTGCGAAAAAGACTGGAACTCGAACGGTTGTCGCGGAAATGCCGATTGTATCGTCGTTGAGTATTTTCCGCGTCTCATTGATCATTTTGACTTCTTCTTCGTTGTCGCCACTATCTAAGAAGGGCCAATCAAAAGCGACGTTGAATGCCATCTGGTGTGGGAATTTATCCAAAGTGATCGGTTTGCCTTCGAGGGCTTCGGTCGTTTGTTGGACGAGTTCCATGACAGCGCGCCCACTTTTACCAGAGACGCTCTGATAGGTGGAGACAACGATCCGTTTGATGCCAGCGGTATCATAAATGGGTTTAAGTGCCACCATCATTTGGATAGTGGAGCAATTGGGGTTAGCGATAAGCCCGTTGTGGGTACGTGCGGCATCCATATTGACTTCTGGGACAACTAAGGGTGTGGTTGCGTCCATACGGAATGCACTGGTATTGTCAATGACGAGTGCGCCTTTTTCTACAGCTGAGGGGATGAATTCGCGACTGACGGATGCACCAGCTGATGAAAACACAACATCTACGTCTTCAAACGAGTTGTGTGTTAATTCCTCAACGACAATAGGGTCATTTTTGAACGACAAAATTTCACCAGCGGAGCGATGCGATGCCAGAAGCTTTAGGGAAGCCATAGGAAATGACCGTTCTTCGAGAAGTTGCAACATAGTATTTCCAACAGCACCCGTCGCGCCGACAACCGCTACACGATAACTCTCACGCATTTCTGATATTTTCCTCTATTCTGCTGTTATGACGATTTAAAAATTAATTCGGTAATTTATTGGCGAAACTCGGTGTGGTTCCTTATTCGGTGTGGTTCCTTATGAGGAAACACCCAAGCAAAAACACCGCATCTATCGGGACCTGGGGAAAATCGGAATTACCGATTTAAATAATAATGAAACTTCATCAAGCAGAATCGTTTGTTAAGATTTAATTTATAATTTTACCACAAACCTACCATTTAGAGCAAATATTTCGGTGGTGTCTAACGTTCTGTAATGAAAAATTAACTGTTTTAGGAGAAAAAACTTGACAAATTGCGTGATGTATGGTATTAATTTTAACACTCCCCGTCAAATCCGCATGCTTTAGTTTGTGGGATGTAGACAGCGAAGGGCGTGATAGAAAAATAAACTTGACCTTCGTCGAAAAAAGTTGTATAATATCTCTAACTTGCTGGATAGGAATACGATCTCTGCTAATCTCTGGCAGAGTCCTATCCTTACCAGTCGTATGGTATGTGGCGAGTTGCAAGTCTCTCACTGCGAGGCACTTGTAAAACATCTATTATTCGGTGTCGTTGATGTAAGACGGAAAGTGGAGTAATACCCCTTACGCCTTGTATCGGCACCCTTGTATTATTTATTTTTTTTGTAGGCTGGGGTACCCAGGACAAGAATGCCTGATAAAACCGATCTGATTCGGAATAATAGCCTACTGGTGGAGCGACAATAAGACGGTAGACTCTTAGAGAAAACCGCAATCGCTATGAAGCCGAAGCCCCTACCTTTAGGTAGTGGGTGGTATCACAAGATAGACGTATTATGTCAAGGTCCCTTTATTAGATATACTTCTTTTTCTTTTTCTAATAAAGACGTGTAGGTTGAACTGGTGCCTATAATTTATTAATTTCGGCTAATTTTTAGCATTAGTCAGATTTTTCTTGACATATCTATATCTGTATAGTATAATATAATTACTATTAGTTTTTTGTTAAATCCATTTTATGTTTGAGGTCGGAAGGCAGCGGTTTCCAGATTCGCGAAAGCGCGCAATGTTTTCTTACTTCAGACAAAAAATTAGAGGAACATTTGACATGGCAAAATTAATGAAGAGTGATGTCGTTGACAGCGTCGTTGAAGCAACAGGCCTCAGCAAGAAAGATGCGAATGCCGCTGTTGACGCTTTTGCTGCAACTATTTGCGAAGCTTTGAGTAACGGCGATTCCGTCGGTCTAATCGGTTTTGGAACGTTTGAAGCCAAACGCCGCCCTGCCCGTACAGGTCGCAACCCCCAGACTGGTGACCCGCTTAACATTCCGGCGAAAACGGTTCCTGTTTTCAAAGCTGGTAAGAAACTTCGCGACGCTGCCTCTTAGGATTAGCGGTTACTTAGCTCAGTTTCTCGGAAAAGCCGCGAGGCTATGTCTCGTTTCCGAATCGAGGGATAGCTGCGGCTTTTCCACATTTATACCCACTCATTGCTGGTGTTGACAATTCAGTGCGTATTGTATAGTTATGATACACGCACAGAAGGATCGTATTTTGCATGAGAAGCGATCAATGCTCTGATATGCGTGCGATCCGATACTATCCTCGCCATCGGTTCGGTGGAGCGGTAAAATGCCTGTGGAGTCCGTGTAAGCCCCCGCACACGGGGCAGTGGACGCTGAAACAGGAACACTAAAACAAGATATGTCCACTTTTGTATAGATGTATCGTGTTTTGAAGGAACAGACTCGTCATGTTAATCCGCACGAGAGCCCCAGTCCGCATCGATTTTGCTGGTGGGTGGAGCGACGTTGCCCTCTTCACCGAAGCTTCAAAGGGTCTCGTCGTTAATGGTGCTATTAACCGATACGCTTATGCAACCCTCCGCTGCGAACGCCAGATGGCGCAAGATGATTCCGTTGCGCTGCAACGGATTTTGGACAAAAGCATACGTATCTACTCTGCGGATTTCGATACCTTTATTGAAGCGGACGATGTACGTCAGCTCGAATATGACGGAAACATTGATTTGGTGAAGGCGGCAGTGCGGCGAATGTCCATACAGATCGGGGGTTTTGACCTGATCACGCAGTCCACCGCGCCGCCCGGTAGCGGATTAGGGACTTCGGCATCAATGGGTGTAGCCCTCGTCGGCGCGCTTGGCGCGCTTAAGGAAGCGACGTACTTGCCATACGAATACGCTGAGCTCGCGAGTACTATCGAACGTCATGAGCTCGGAATACTCGGCGGAAAACAGGACCATTACGCAAGCGCGATTGGTGGCATCCACTTTATGGAGTTTCAGGGTGAAGAGGTGAAAACCTCACCTTTGAGATTCCCGCCATACATCCGCTATGAACTTGAAAAGAACCTTGTCCTCTGTTACACTGGTAAATCCCGGCTCTCTGGCAATATACATCAAAATGTTACCGATGCCTATAAAAGCGGTCAGCCGAGTGTTCGTGAAGCATTGGAAGCCCTCAAATCGACCGCCGAAGCAACGAAAATCGCGTTGATGCGTGGCCGCCTAACCGAGTTCGGCGAACTCCTCACCCAAAATTGGCACAATCAGAAAAAGTTGCATCCCTCTGTTACAAATGAGCAGATCGAATCTCTCTTTAAAATTGCGATGACGCATGGCGCGATTGGCGGGAAAGCTTGTGGCGCAGGCGGCGGTGGATGTCTTCTGTTTTACTGCGAACCGACACGCGAACACAATGTTCGCCAAAAACTCGAAGACGCAGGGGCTAGCATTATAGATGTCAACTTCGATTTCGATGGACTTCAAATGTGGAAAGTTTCAAACGATTAAATTAAAATATGGAAAATAACACACATACCCCGCAAGCCACCACTGATATGGAAGCCGCTGAAACTCTGAAAACGGCAAGAGAAAATATTTTAGGAGAACTCAAAAAGCGAATCATCGGGCAGAACGAGGTAATAGAACAACTCCTCATTGCGCTTTTCTCACAGGGACATTGCTTATTGGTAGGTGTACCAGGGTTAGCGAAGACGCTACTAATTAGCACGTTTGCCGAGATTCTTGAACTTCCTTTCAACCGCATCCAATTTACACCAGACCTGATGCCATCTGACATCATCGGCACCGATATTATTGAGGAAGGCGAAGCCGGAAAACGCGCCTTTCGATTTATCAAAGGGCCGGTCTTCGCGAATATCGTCCTCGCCGATGAGATCAATCGAACGCCGCCTAAAACGCAAGCCGCGCTCTTACAAGCTATGCAGGAATATAAGGTCACCGCAGGCGGTAGAACATACGCTTTGGAACGTCCGTTTTTTGTGTTGGCGACACAGAATCCGATTGAGCAGGAGGGGACGTATCCGTTACCTGAAGCACAACTTGACCGGTTTATGTTTCATATCACAATTGATTATCCCGACAAAGATGCCGAAAAAGAGATCGTGATGACGACAACCGCGGCTTATGAACCGGAGATAAAAGCCGTTATCACAGGCGAAGAAGTGCTACAGATACAACAGACAGTCCGAAAAGTTCCGATTGCGGAAGCGATTGTAGATTATGCCGTGGAATTGAATCGACAGACACGTCCTACAGCCGATGCGCTTGATTTTATTCAGGATTGGGTGCAATGGGGTGCCGGCCCGAGGGCATCACAATATCTTGTGCTCGGTGCAAAGGCACGTGCGATCCTCAACGGACGCTATCATGTCGCTTATGAGGATATCAAGGCGGTCGCGGCACCGGTACTCCGACACCGAATTTTGACCAATTTCAATGCGGAAGCCGACGGTATCACAAGTCTGGACATTATCAATAGATTGTTGGAAAACGTTGAACCGCCAGCGGTGCAATAAGTGGACGGAGTATCAGAACAATGCGTACGATTGACACTTTTAGGGTGGATAAGGAAGCGTTCTCTGTGCTATCCTCTTTTGAAGAAGCCGATGCAGTTGATAAAGCCTATTCGCATTCTAAAACTTTCTTCGATCCGTATGACAGCCCTCGAATTAATGCGGCAGATCAACTATGGCTACGATCCAACTACCGAACGACTTCAAAGAGTTCTTGAAGTTGCTGAATTCACACCAAGTTGAGTACCTTCTCATCATTTGTCGCGAGTTTATAACCAACTGAGTGTAAGATAATTGACCGGTGAGGAGACCGAAATACGAGAGATGAAAATTGCAATCATAGGGACAGGATACGTCGGTTTGACCACAGCGGTGGTGCTTTCTTACCTCAATCATGATGTCGCTGCGGTGGATAAAGATGAAAGCAAGTTAACGCTTTTGCACGAAGGGAAAAGCCCGATCCATGAACCCGGCATCCAGAGCCTTCTTGAAGAGGTCTGGCACACGATCCGTTTCACATCCAGCGTGGCTGAAGTCGTCCCGGACGCAGAACTGATTTTGATTGCTGTCGGAACCCCACCGAAGCAGAACGGTGAAGCAGATACGCGACATGTTGAACAAGCCGCGAGAGAAGTTGCACAAGTCTGTCTGCCCGATAGACATTATACGCTTGTTGTCAAATCTACAGTTCCGATAGGCACGAATCAGCGTGTTGTTGAAGTTGTGGAGAATATCTTTTCGGCGCGTGGGATTCGAGGGAACATTTCCGTTGCTTCAAATCCTGAATTCTTGCAGGAGGGATTGGCACTACAAGGTGCTTTCTACCCGGATCGGATTGTCGTCGGTGCAAACAGTGATGAAGCGATTGATACATTACGCCGTCTCTATCAACCTATTCTTGAACAGACATTTGACCCACCGAGCGAGTTTCCACGACCCTCCGCTTACCACCTCCCACCGTTGATGACAACGGATCCGAACAGTGCCGAGATGATTAAATATGCCGCGAATACCTTTCTCGCCCTTAAAATTAGTTTTATCAACGAGATTGCGGGGCTTTGTGAGGAAGTCGATGCGGACGTAACAGAAGTCGCACGCGGGATCGGGCTTGACGCGCGCATCGGACATCTATTTCTCCGAGCAGGTCTCGGTTGGGGTGGCAGCTGCTATCCGAAAGACACTGCTGCGTTGTTGGGTGTTGCAGCGCAATCGGGATACAAAATGCCGATCACGGAAGCTGCGCGCGCCGTTAATTTCCGTCAACGCGAACGTATCGTTGAAAAGTTACGGGGGACGTTGGGAACGCTCAAGGATAAAAGCATCGGTATCTTGGGACTTGCCTTCAAACCAAACACGGATGACGTTCGCGAAGCACCTGCGCTGGACATTATCCGAGAATTGCTCGCCGAGGGGGCAATTGTTCGCGCACACGACCCGATCGCGATGCCAAATGCACGTCGTGCTTTACTCAAAAAAGATAATACCGACAACAACAGATTACATTTTACCGAAGATGTCTACGAACTTGCCTACGATACGGATGCACTGGTGCTTGTCACCGAATGGGAACCCTATCACAAACTCGAACTCCGTAGGCTCGCGAAGCAGATGAAGACGGCTATTCTTATTGACGGTCGCAACGTGTATTCGCCAGAAGAAGCGAAGGCTGCAGGTTTTCACTACATCGGGGTCGGCAGAGCATAGACATCGTATCAATATGGATACACATAAACAACCCGAACCTTTTGATGAAGCTTGGCATCGGTACTGCCCACAAAAGTCGTTCCCACCGTATCGCCATATACCGGGTGTTACACCGCACCCAATTCGCGACCCGCTCGGACATAGTTACGGGATGGAAGAGGCACACGATGCTGAACCGCTGCCCCCGGAATTCTGGCGACAAAACGAGGATTACCTTTACGGTGTGGATCTCTACAATTTTGCTTATTGGTGGGAGGCACATGAAGCGTGGGAAGGGTTGTGGCATCAAGCAGAAGATACGTATCGCTTGTTTCTTCAAGGATTAATTCAGGTGTCCGCATCTTTGATTAAATACCACATGCGGATGTTACGTCCATTGCGCACGCTTTCTACGGCTGGACGCGATAAATTACGGCAGGTTGTGATTGAATGTGAGGATGCATCGGGTAATTATATGGGACTCAATCTACCCAATTTTTTGGATACTGCCGATGCGTTTTTTGCCCCGTTCTTTGCTGACACTGTTACGGAAACTACTTATCATCAGGATTCGGTTAAACCGCTTATACTGCTGAAAGATTAACGCGCATTTTGAGGAAAGCAATATGCCAACATTCTTGCCTTTTCTCATCTTTAGTTGTGTATGTGTTTTCATTGTGGTGGTGTTGTTTGTCCTGTTTAAGATAGGCGCGTATTTCGGCAGGAGCGATGCTGATGAATTCCGAGCGGTTCGGTGTCCGCAATGCCAGACGCGGCGGAAGCCTGAAAAAACGGGTGAGGTCAGAAACCTCGTTGAACTTGAGATGCGCTGTCCGCGCTGCGGGTACATCTCATGGGATATTCCACCGAAGACGAACCTCTCCACACGTCCGACCGATCGAGACAACATGATGTGAAGAGTCGCTCTTAGAAGTCTGCGAAAGCCTCGTCGTCTGAATGCCAGAACATCCCACGTAACCGAAACGTCTCATCTCGAACCGCTTCAATAGCGGCGTCTTCCATATCTACACCGAGTCCGGGAGCTGTTGGTAATTCGATAAACCCATCTTTGAATACCAAAGGGGTCGAAAATAGCCCTTCTCCACGTCGATGTCCACCCTCGCATATCAGCAAATTCGGCACCGTTGCTATCACATGTACCGATGCCGCGACCCCGATAGGACCGGCAGCGTTATGCGGCGCAATTGCCATATTGTGAATTTCTGCCATTGCTGAGATCTTTTTGAGTTCCAATATCCCGCCGCAGTGCCGAATGTCCGGTTGCAAGATTGCGCACATTTCACGCTCGATTACCTCTCGGAAACCCCATCGCGTCAAATGCCGCTCACCAGTTGCGATCGGCACTGTCGTTGATCTGGATAGTGCTAACAGCGGTTCGTTATTTTCTGGATGGCACGGTTCTTCAGCGAACAGGAGCCGAAAGGGTTCTAATTCCTTCACAAGAATTGTTGCCATTGTTGGGCTTAACCGTCGATGCAAATCAACAGCAATGTCTACCTCATTTCCCACAGTTTCGCGCACTGCTGCGACTCTCGTCACCATTACATCAATTGCCTTCGGCGTATCCACAAATCGTACAGGCTGTGACGAAGCACCCATCTTTACAGCACGGAATCCGGCTGCAACGGCTTTTTTCGCACTCTCAGCACATGCCTCAGGGGTTGTGCCGCCGATACCGGTATAGACACGGATCCGCTTTCGGACCGAACCTCCTAAGAGTTTCCATACTGGCATTCCGACGACTTTGCCGAAGACATCCCACATCGCCATCTCAATACCACTCAGCGCACCGACCAGTACAGGCATGCTCCGGCTGTAGCTTGACCGATACATCGCTTGCCAGTGGTCTTCTATCTGTAGTGGATCTTGACCAACAAGGTATTCCGCCATGTCGTCCACGGCTTGCGCGACGACACGCCAATGCTCGTAGTTCATCGGTTCACCGTAGCCGATGATTCCTTCATCAGTGAACATTTTCAGGACCATTGCGCGTCCTTGAATCGGTATCGTCTCAAATCCGGTAATCTTCATAGTTGCTGTCCTAAGCTGGCCGCCACCGGATGACGCAGAAGTGTGAGTTCCCTGTGGCGTTCTCCCATTTACTGACATCACCGTAGCAGGAGCCGATGAAAGTGAGTATCTCCTCACCATCTAAACTAATGTGCCGCGGGAA
Organism: Candidatus Poribacteria bacterium; assembly: GCA_012270875.1. Lineage (GTDB taxonomy): Bacteria > Poribacteria > WGA-4E > WGA-4E > WGA-3G > WGA-3G. Next base: position 26,039 of record JAAXHI010000253.1, read on the forward strand.
GCCTGCGACATGTCCGTGACAGAGATAGTAGACTTCATCAGACCAAGTTTTGCCGTTGTCGCCGCTTAGCATCGCACGGCCACTGCCGAGTTCGCGTGGATACCGGTGGTCGTACGCCACAACAGCACGGTCGTTAGAAAGCCCGACAGCAGCACCGTGGCACTGTCCGTGTACACTCGTCAATTGACGTAGGTCTGTCCAAGTGGCACCGTTGTCTACTGAGTCGGCAAGGAAAACGGTTTTGTTTGTATGCGGTTGGTCCGGCGGTCCGGGTTGGTAACGAATGACCCCGAGCAGCTGCCCGGGAAAGAGTTCTGCGATGTTGACCTCATTGCCGTAGTCCGACAAGAAGAAGCGGGTTGAGAAGGTGTATCCGTCATCTTCCGAAACGAAAGCATAGGTTGGATTCGTGCCTTCTTCAAACGGATCATCGCGCTTTTTGATTGGAAGGAGAAGCGTTCCATCGCTGAGACGGGTTAGGCTTGAACCCGCGACGGTTTTCTGAAAGGGAGCAACGTCTATTTCACTCGTCTGTTCCCACGTTTCACCTTCATCATCGGATATCCAGACAGTGGTCGGTTGCTCTTCGCCCTGTTGGCTTACGTTAATCAGCTGCCCGTGCCGATTGGCTTGTAGTAGCCATCCGTTGAAACCGAATGCGGACGGCTCTCTACTGAGGTGTTCCCAAGTCTTACCGCTATCTGTGGACTTGGAGATGATTGTCTGCTGTACCGCATAAATAGTCTTATCAGGCATCAAAACGAGATTCAATCCCTGATAATGCGCTTCTGGGTCCAAAGGCATGCGGGTTTTCTCTACTTCTATCTCGTTTAGCACACCACCGCGGGCATGGAGAATATAATCATCCGCTTGCATATCGCTCAATTGGCTTGGGGTAACGACAACGCCGCCCATGTTTTCGGTTGACAGCATTTGTGGAACTCCTTACAGTAAATTTTTTCTTGTCTAATGTGCTGAATTATGTCAAAATGTGTGATATATCCTATCTCGCTAATTTACACGATAGTCCCGTACAATGCAAGCGATTTTGGAAGAAAACGTCAATGTCAGAACAAAAAAGGAGACGGAGGTCTGTAGATGCCACAACAAGATGCAATAGAACATCTCGAAACATTCGGTTACTGCTTGATTGAAGATGCGATTCCTGCAGCGCAAGCGGACGCGATGGCGGAGAAGTATTTCCAACTCCACCAAGACCCAGTGAATCGCCAGACTTTTCAAGACCCGAATGATGAACTGTATCAAACCCTTTTCGGCGTAATCAACCTTGATGAGATGTGTTGGGGCTGCATTGCGCATCCAAAGGTGCTACAGGTCGTCCGTCATTTTCTCGGCGATAGTGCGCGGTTGGGTGAGGCTTGCACAAAGTGGGTCAAACCGCGTGCACCACAGGGTGGTATACACTCCGATTCGACGCACGATCTCCCTGCGCGTTTGCCCGAAACGCCGTGGATGATTAATTCGATCTGGATGATAACGGATTTTACGGTTGAGAACGGTGCAACGCTTGTTGTACCATTCAGTCATCGCGCACGGCGTAGACCTTCGCAATCCGATATTGCTGAAAGTCATCCTGTGTCTGTCTGTGGAAGACGTGGCTCTGTGCTGTTGTGGCACGGCGGGACATGGCACGGGCAAGGTGCGAACACAACGGACGACCAGCATCGGATGGCATTAAACATTGCTTACTATCCGGCGTGGTGGAATCTGATGCGCGAGGGTGGGCACCAACCCGTTTTTCCTGAGACCTTTGCGCGAATGCCAGAAGACCTTCAAGCACTTGTTCGACATAAGGTAGCGAAAGAGCGCGGGGACATCTACGAGTTTTGATCCGACCAAATTGCTCGCATTATTGTTGCGTTGCAGTCTTGAGAACCGCTTTGGTAGCGTCTGAGATGTTAAGTGTTGTGAACGCCACATCGGACAACGTGACCCAATAGTATGCCTGATGTTCAGTGGGATTGAGTTTGATTTCACCATCCTCGACTTCAACGAAGAAGTTGAAATGCCTCGTTTTTTTGCCGGAACTGGATATCCAATCGAAGGATCCGAGATATTCAAGGACTGCTGTTATGAGGCGTCCGGTCTCTTCTTGGACTTCTCGAGCGAGTGCTGTAAGTAGGTCTTCCCCCGCTTCCACGGTACCGCTTGGAATTCCAACAAAACCACCCATGGAATCAGATAGAACTCGCTCCAGAAGTAAGAACCTGTCATTTTTACAGATAACCGCACCCACAACCAATTTTTGCACGCCATCTTTTCCAGCGTCAGTCAACAACTGCTGAATGATGGTAGGATCAATGTTTGACTGCATATTGTGGTTCATTTCACGCGTTGCCCGGCTTGAAATACAGCAATCACTCGGCTAAACGCATCTACATTGCTCGTTGGATCAGTCTCGAAAGCGACGAGATCCGCGATTTTATCCGGTGCAATAGTCCCAATCTCATCTGCCATCCCGATTGCCTCCGCTGAGATACGGGTCGCTGAGATGAGTGCTTCTGCGGGCGTAAACCCGACTTCAACGAGCAGTTGCAAATCGTAATCGAGGTGCCCGAATGCGAGGTTGCCAACGCCTGAATCGGTGCCGGGTACAATCCGGTCGCGAAGGTCGTAGTCAAGCATACGTCGCATCACATCTAAGCGGGTTTCCGCGCGTGCCTCAAGTTGTTGCAATTCGGTTGTTTCGTCGGCAGAAATCGTCCCGCTGTCCCGTTTTACACGGAGTTCAACGATACGAGGATAGCCTGTCCATGCTTGGAGGGTCGGACTAATCCAGATGCCAGATTCTGCCATCATCTCGGCAATTTTCGGATCGAAACGGAGTTCGCCGTCTGGGTCAAGAAACTCCGCATGTTCCATTAAGTCGATGCCTGCCTCAACTGCACGCACCATCGATTCTTTCGCGCGGCAATGTGCCACCGTGAGGCGATGGAAGTGGTGTGCCTCATGGACAGCGGCGTGCAGCTCAGCGACAGTGTAACTGGCGCGTCCTGGAATCGTTCCGACAGTCCCGCCACCTGATGCCATAATCTTGATATAGTCTGCGCCTTCGTGAACCAGCCGACGGACGGAACGTCGCATTTCAGCCTCGCCATCTGCTGTTTCGTTACACATGTGGAAATGTCCACCTGTGCAAGTGATGGGTCGTCCGCTGACTAAAGCACGAGGTCCCGGAATGTAACCGCGTTCAAGCCCTTCCTTGAGTGTAAATCCTACCATGTTTCTGGCACCGTGCTCGCGGATCGTCGTAATTCCGGCTGCAAGGTGGCGTTGCAGATTCATCGCACCCGTCAGCACCATCATCTCATCGGTTTCAGAGAACATCTGGACGTAGCTCCGTCCATCACCTGCGAGACTTAGGTGTGTATGTCCGTCAATGAGTCCTGGGGCGATGCATGCGTCACCGAGGTCGATAAGCTGCGCGTCGGGGGGTGCCTGTTTCGCAATCTCTTCTTGATGCCCGACGGCATCAATCCGTCCATTGGTTACGAGGAGTGCCTGATCGGTTTTAGCGGTTGTGCTTATTCCGTCTACAAGCAGCGCAGCACGAATCTGAACAGTTTGATTTGACATAAATCCGATTCCTTCTAAATTACCTTGTTGATATTAGACCTTTACGACGAACTCCTCACACCCTTGCTGGAACCATTCTCGAAGGATGGTGTCCTCGTTACAAGTCCGTTTCGCCTGTGAACCTGACGCTTTTGAGAGGTCTATTATCGCCGAAACGATTTCATCTCCGAAAAATCCAGCCTCTGTGATGACGTTTCCATCTGGATGGACGATCTTTGAGTTTCCGTGCGATGAGCCCGGTGAGCGGATGTCATCAGGGTTCGCGGGTGTATTCGCCATCAGAAGATAAATCCCATTCTCCGTCGCACGCGAAATCGGCATCGCGCGGTAAGCAGACAACTTGTATTCCGATAACAGACCCGCTTCACACGAGCAGAAAATGCAGAGTTGCGCGCCCATCGCTGCGGGTAGCTTGACTAACTCCGGGTAGCGGACATCGTGGCAGATAATAAAACAACAGTCAACACCTGCCAACTGTACAATCGGCAATTTACCACGATTGTTGATACACCACTTCTCTCCTGCGAGGAAGGTCTTGCCGTAACGGTATTTAAGACTCCCCTTCTGATCGAAAATCGCTAAATCGTTGTGCCAATTCTCGCCATCGTGGTGTGCGGAACCGACGACAACAGCCATCGCGTGCCGACGCGCCGCCTCGGCAATCTTCGCCTCTGCCTCTTTAAAAACCTGTGGAGAGATGCGCTCCCAATAATCTGTCCGGCAACAGTAGCCGAACAGACACCCTTCCGGGAACACCACAATCTGAATCTCCATCTCCGCACACATTTCAATCTGTTGAAGTACTTTCGCTGTGCTCGCAGAAACGTCTTCGCTTGTGAGTAATTGACACGCCGCTATTTTAATCTGGTTCTCAGCCATCAGAATGTCCTCCTTTGCGTTTTTGGCATTGTAGCACACCTATCCATTTGATTCAAGCATTACAGCAGAAACCTGTTGACATGCGCTAAGCAATTTGATATAAGAGTTAGGTATTTACTATAGAAATCAGCGCAGGAGAAATAGATTATGAAAATTACCGACATCAAACCTTACCCTGTTTGGGTAGGGCACAGGAATCAGCATATCGTCAAAGTGGAGACTGATGAGGGCATTTATGGTTGGGGTGAATCTGGACTTTCGAGTCGAGAATTGGCTGTTGTGGGTGCGGTTAAGCACTACCGAGAATTTCTGATTGGACGCGATCCGATGCAGATTGGCGGGTTGTGGCAGGAGATGTACCGGAGCCAGTATTTTGAGGGGGGTCGGGCATTAACAGGCGCGATCTCAGCGATTGACATTGCGCTCCACGATATTGTGGGGAAGGCGTTGAACGTACCCGTCTACCAGTTGCTCGGTGGAAAGTTACGGGATGCGGTTCCGTGCTTTGCGACGACGGGGGCGGGGACGGTTGAACAATTAATCGAAAACGCCCAATTATTGCTGGATAACGGCTGGAACGTCATCCGAACAAATGTGTTGTATCGTGCGAAGCCGGGTGAGGAAAACATCTTTGAGCCGCGTGAATCTATCAGTCTTGCAGCGGAATGGTTGACGGCACTTCGGGAAGCCGTCGGATCTGAACCGGTCCTCGGTATTGATTACCATCACCGACTCAGCGTCGCGGAGGCAGCGTCCTTCTGTCAGCGTATGCCTTCTGGCACGCTTGATTTTTTGGAGGAGCCGATCCGAGATGAGACCCCGGAGGCGTATGAATCGCTACGGACGATGGTAGATGTGCCGTTTGCTATTGGCGAGGAATTTTCCAGTAAGTGGCAGTTCCTTCCCTATCTGGAGCGTGGGATCACGAACTTTGCGCGTCTTGATGTGTGCAATGTCGGTGGTTTGACGGAATCGATGAAGGTTGCTGGCTTGGCAGAGGCGCACTATATCGACCTGATGCCACACAATCCGTTGGGTCCCATTTGCACGGCTGCGACGGTTCATCTGGCGGCGGCTGTTACCAACTTCGCTTGGTTGGAAATCCGTACCTCACCGACAGAGAATTCTGGACACTATGATGAGGACCTGTTCCCCGTTCAGCACAAACTTGAAGGTGCATCTATACCGGTACCGGACGGTCCCGGGTTAGGGGTTGAAGTTAACGAAGAACTGGTAACGTCGCAAACATTCAAATTCGCAGAACCGCCACACCTGCGCCGACGGGATGGATCACATACAAATTGGTAATATGCTGTCCGAGAAGCTGCATGAGTTGTTGCGAGTTAGTGAGGCGTTATTGGTTTACACGAACCTGAACCCCAGTTATGAATAGGATGTATTAATATGCAAATCAATTCGACTCCATTTGAAAAAAGAATTCGCGCCAGAGCATTATTCGGATACGCCATTCTTGCGATTATAGCAACCATATTTTGTGTCGGTATCCTTAAGAACATCCTGCCTGGACTCAAAGAGTCATCCGCACTTAAAGATGCTTTAAGATCTCTATTACTATATCTTTTCTTTTCTCTGTTTACCCTCATCATGCTATCTCGCGCAGGTCTATCTTATAATCGACTTTTTGGAACCTTTCCTCCGTGGCGTACACTTGGACGGTATACTTTCTGGGCAATACCGGTGGCTATTCTCTCAGTGTCATCCATTCTTCTTCTCCAATTCCCACTATCCACAGTCATGCCTGAACCTATCAAAGAGCATCTTACCGACGGACCCACAATTATACTCCATGGGGTTGGTGATAAATACGCTTTTGCAAATCTGCTGAATTTCCTTACAGTTGTGTTAGTCGCTCCAATCGTTGAGGAGTTCTTTTTTCGTGGTATTCTGTTGACCCGATGGTCTATCAAGTGGGGCGTTGTCCGAGCTGTTATTGTGTCATCAGGAATTTTTGCACTCCTGCATAACAACATCATAGGTATGTTCTGTTTCGCTTGTGTGTTGGCTATTTTCTATATCCGAACGAAGTCGCTCTTTGTACCAATGAGTATTCATATCGCAAATAACAGCATTGCCTGGGCTCTCGATTGGCTCAGCACGGAGTTTAGCGAATCCACTTCACAGACAACAGGGGTAGAAATTTTAGAGCTTTGGCAGATAGGATTGATAGGAGTTGTAATTACTATCCCGTGTTGGATCTACTTCTGGCGACGTTACATTTTGAAAACCGCCTGGCAGATGCCATATTTTGCTGAATCAACTAATAGTGAAGGTAATTTGTCCGGTTAGATTTCTCTTAATTATTCACACAAAGTATGTTATACTGTACAACACAATTTGTAAGAATTAGGATAGGATACGCATTGAACCTGCCATAATGGAATTTGAATGGGATGAACAGAAGAATCAAGAATGTATCCAAAAACGAGGAATTAGTTTCAAACGCGCTTCCCTCGTCTTTGATGATCCTGATCGGATAGAGCGCGTAGATGTTCGATACGACTATGGCGAAGAAAGAATCGTTGTTCTTGGTCGAAGCGCGGGTCGTCTCTTGTATGTGGTTTATACGTGGCGCGGCAACACGCGTCGCATTATTTCAGCAAGAAAGGCAAGTAAGGATGAAAGACAAATCTACTTTAGTCAAATATACGCGTGAAGAACTCACACATGTTGCTGATGAAACAGATTGGGAAAAAGTCGATGCAATGAGCGATGAAGAAGTTTATCAAGACGCACTTAATGATAAAGATGCCCAACCCACTGATAAAACTTTCTGGGAAACGGCACCTCTTCCTTCTCATCTAATGAACATTGATCCAGACCTCTTAAAGTGGTTCAAAGTCCGTACCGCTGACTGCGAAGCACAGATTAACACCGTACTCCGGTCATACGTGGAGGCAAACAAACGATGTGCACACGCGGCTCTATTTGATCTCAAGGAGTCAGTACTGAATATTTTACGCGAAGCACAATGTGAGGGGCCTATCCAACTTGAGGAAATCAGGCAACGTCTCGGTATTCCCAAGGTTGACTACAGAGATACTGCCAGAAGTAACTCGCTGGTTTGGGGCATCCTTTGTCATCTTCACGACGATGGATATGTTAGGCACACGCCGCGCATTGGATGGGAAATCACCGAGGTGGGTCGTACCGATGAAAACGCAAACGATTAGGTATGGAGAGAACGGCGGAGTCGAGATTATTGATATTGATGTCCCCGATCCGCAGGCGGGTGAAGTACAGGTTCGGCATGCGGCGTGTGGTGTCTGCGCATGGGACCTCGCGACTTTTCGGGACGGTGGTTATGCGCCTTCGGGTCATGAAGGTGTTGGTTATGTCACAAAAGTTGGGAGCGGTGTTCGAGATATTGCGGAAGGGATGCGTGTTGCAAGCGTAGAATTGGGGTTCGATGGTATCAAGAACTGCTCGACCGAGGACGTATATGTACTTCCAGAATCGGATATTGCGGACGAATATTGGCTTGTTGAGCCGGTCTCATGTGTTGTAACAGGACTTGACACTGCTCCCTTACGACCTGCCGACAACGTTGTGGTTATCGGATGCGGTTTTATGGGACTTATGTTTGTTCAGGCATTGAGCCGATTCTATACGAATGACCTTATCGCTATTGATCTGGTTGCAGAACGTCTGAAACTGGCAGCGTCGTTCGGTGCTAAACTTACATATAATCCAAAGGAAATTGATGCTTCCGAATTGGTGTCAGAACTAAGAGCACGTTCAATTGATGTGGTGTTTGACTGTTCTGGCAAGGCTGCGGGGTTGAACCTCGCCACTAAAATTGTGCGCCGAGGTGGACATATCAATCTCTTCGGTTGTATTCGAGAGGAAGTGACGTTCAACGGTGGCGAATGGCACGGCGGCGCGTTTAATTTGGTGAGTTCCTCGCCGGGTGCACAGATTCGGGATCCGTTTCCACCAGCCATCCGATTCCTTGAGCGGCGTATCATTGATCTGAGACCACTTGTAACGCATATCGTCCGACTTGAGGACTATCCCGCACTTCTCAAAGAAGCGACAAGTGGAGATGGAAGTTACATCAAAGGGGTCGTGAAAGCAGTGTAGAGGAATAGATATTGAGTACCCGTAGGTTGGATTGAACGGAACTGAGAAGACAGATGTGAAGTTCCAGATACGCCTCAAATCCAGCATATCGTCGGATACATTCAAGAACATAGTGAAACCCAACTTCAGATCGTCATTGGCTCAGTATCCACAAAAGTGTTGGGTTTCACTCGGTTTTTGTTTCAGGCACATCTATGAAGCAGGTTTGTTTTTCTATTGTTTTTTACGGTTTTGGTGGCATCGGTTCAACCCAACCTACGATGTTATGAGACAGTTTTTCACGGTATTTTGTAGCAGCGTCTTAATAGATGCCGCCCCTACGGGGCTAAAGACCTGGGGCAAACGCGATTCTACACAGATGCCGTCCCTATGGGACTGAAGAATGTTTGAAACCTTCAGGGTTTCCGCGTAAAATCCGGTTCGGTTAGGAAACCGAACCTACCGGTTTGGAGTATTCAGCACATAATTCTTTTTTTAAATTAACACCTATGGCGCGGTTAAAAACCGAACCTACCGGTCCATGTGAACCAGTATTTATGAGATAGGTTTTATCCAAACAGATATTTTTGCACGACATCTTCCCGCACGGTGACCCCTAATCCCGGTGTGTCGCGGATGGCGATATAACCGTCCTCTTGTATCCACGGATCGCTGACCAGTTCGTGCTGCATCGGGGATTCGTGGGGTTTGAAATCGGTGCAATCGGCATGCGGCGAACTCGCGAGCATGTGTAGACTCGCGGCGGTGTTTAAAGCACTGCTCCATGAATGTGCGCTGAACTGAAGACCCTCCGCCTCAACCAATTTGATGACATGTCGGCTGCCGGTGAGTCCGTGGCAACGTCCCGGATCGATTTGGACGATATCGACTCCACCGGACTGGATAAGCCGTTTGTAACTCTCAACATTCCACTCATCTTCACCTGTGCCGATAGGTGTCACGATCGCTGAGCGCAATTGGGCGTATGCTTCAAAGTTTTCAGGCGGTAGGGGTTGCTCAATCCATTTGAGCCGATAGGGTTCAAGGTCTCGGATACGTCGAATGGCTGTCGGGACATCCCAAATACGGTGGTGCCCTGGCGTGTCAACGACCAGTTCAAGTTCGTCTCCGATGACATCACGCAAGCGACGAATCAACTCGACATCACGCTGGCGATCAAGACCGAATACCGCCTCTGGTCGCATCCCCCAACCGCCTTTCACGACGCGGTAGTTCTGCTCTCGGAACCACCGAAATTCGTTGAGCGTCCAGTCGAAGTCTTCCATATCGAAGATGATTGATGCCATTGCGACGATTTTGTCGTGTATTTGACCGCCAAGGAGTTGGCAAACGGGTAGACCGAGTGCCTTGCCTTTTAAGTCCCACAACGCCATATCCACTGCACTAACGGCGAATGCGGCGATGCCTTCGGGGCCATACCACCAGATACGGTCAAGCATTTTTGCCAGTGCCGTTCTACATCTAAACCGTTTTCACCGATAAGCAACGGTGCAAATCCTTGCTCAATGATGATCTTCGTTGCGAGTGTTGCTTCTCGAAATTGTGAGATACATTCGCCCCAACCTACGAGACCATCGTCAGTCTCTACGCGAGCGAGTGTGATGTAGCGTTCGATGCCTTTGTAGTGTGGTTCCGGGTAGGCGAGCGGCAACGCCTGAATCTTTTGAATTTTCATGTTTTTAAAGTTCCTTGCGGAGCAGTTAGTTGCGTCTAAACTATCAAGTGCGTTCCTTAAATCCGCACTCCAAATGTAAAGCTAAGACAAATTATGCCATTTAAGGCATAATTTCATTACGTGCTAACGTTTTTGATGTTACGAATTTTTAAAGTTCCTTGCGGAGCAGTTAGTTGCGTCTAAACTATCAAGTGCGTTCCTTAAATCCGCACTCCACTGTGTTACGTGCTAAACACTACGGCCAGATTCCATAAGTCGGTATATTAAACAGCATGCCCAATATTGTCCATAGACTCCCGACGGTAAATTGTCCCAATATCAGTCCGAGAAAAAACGGCATCGCCTTTTGATGGGCATTTCTTCCACCATATTTCAGTAGCATTAATTTCAATCCCCACGCCACCAATAGCGTGAACCAGATGTAATTGACCGCCCAACTCCCACACACGGCGGCGTAGGCTGCCGGATGAAAAGGGAACCAGAAAAACTTCATCCGCATCAACATGAGGAAAAGCGAGAAGAGTAGACCAATTCCGGTAAATCCTAACGCCCAATAGTCCGGATCAAGCGGATGTGCTAACCAGTTCTGTAGCTGCCGCCACGGTTCAGCCCCGTATATCAATGGAACGTGGGACATCTCGTGTACAGCACCGAGTCGGTAAGGTATAGATATAAGTGCCCAAAATTGTGAGAGGATCCCGACGAACAGTGCCGCAAGGATCGCAAATAGCATAAAACGACTTCGGATGCCTGACGTTGAGGCAAGCTTGAAGCCTTCAAGTTGATGCGGCATCGGATGCGAATCGAAGGTCCGCGTAAAAAACCAGAAAAAAGAGAACATCGAAAGATTATTCGGTCCCAGTTGACGGGTACCGACAGCGGCGACCATGACCCGTTCAGGTCCCGTATAGTGTAAGTCGTGCATTGGCGATCCGAGTTCAGCGCGCATCCGGGAAACCGCCGTTGAAAAAGCAAAATAGAGTCCGAAGAAGACAAGAATCGCCCAGAGAGACATACCGGCTTTCAAACAAAAAAAGATCAGAAACGCAATGCCAGCAATAAGTGCGAGAACAATGGCTCGATGCGACATTGGTTCATCCCGTGTGGGTGTAGAATTGACTTTCGTTTTCGATAAGTTCTGTAGGTATTTTCTGCCCCTCCAAACGGCGATCAGAAAGATACCCATGTACGCGCCGAACCCCTGATAGTTGATGTAAGGATAGCCCGTTCCTTCTATGCCCATCACGCTGCCGGTGATCTGTTGCATCTTCCATATCCAAAAGAAGAACCAACTTGAAAACAACAGGTCCAACGGAATCAGAAATCCGATGCCTAAAACAAACGGGTAAATCCCTAATCTCAACCACCCCATTGCGGAGAACGGTTTCTCTGTGAATCTAAAACGGTATTCTTTCTCGAATACGGAAGGGATTGCGGGAAAGATGTGGTGGAGACCGTTAATGGTATCGAAAGCCACTGTAAGCCCGAAAGCGATCCACATCAGCCGATTCGTGAAGAAACCCTCGCTCGTCATTCGCGCCGGAAGCTGGATAATCGGATATGCCAGTTTTTCATCTTCCGTCCACGGTTTTCGCACGATCAGCGTGATGCAAACCATAACGAAAAGCATCGCGAAGAGAAAACCAAACCAACTCATCACAGGCGTTAGCCAGCCCAACAGGTGCTGCTTTGTGTAGAGCGTAGAATCTCCTTCGTAGTAGCCCGAAAGAACGTCCTTATCCGCTACCGCAAGCCATCTCGGAATATACCGCCAAAACAGGTCTTTCCAATCGTTCTCTGGCGTTGCGAACCAGAAAGCGTGCCCCAACGTGGAGACCAGAATCTCCATCATGCTGTGTCCGGCAGTCGCTGATGCGACGGATAACATGACATAGATGACAAGGAGTTCACCTTGAGATAGTGCCAACCGAGGCAGGAATCGCTTGAGTATTCGGTTGAGTCCTATCAACACAAGGACGTTGAAAACAACCGTGAAAATGAGCGAAACGATGGTGGGCTGTGCGGAATATTGGACGAGTTCAATGTAGGTAATCCAATAACAATTGATAGGAATGAGAAGAAGTCCAATTGCTATCGACCACCAGTAGGAACGAGGTGACCTCGCCCCTACAGATAAAGAAGATTTTGATGGGGATCGGGTCGGTTTCGGGTGCGGCATTACAGATTTTTCTTATACTTGATAAAAATCGCTTTGACCTGTAATACTCTCGTGTTTAGTGTGTGTTCGTTCCCTACGGCATCAACTGTAGTTGTTTCGCCGGTCTTTACCCGATCTATTTCTTCAAAAATGATGCCATCAGCCCCGTTCTCGCGTGCCTTTTCTATTAACCTTTCTTGTAACTCCTCTGCGGTACCTCCCTCTGCAGTAGCATGTCCCATCTGCTGATAGTTTTCGGATACATCATCCTCTGAAAAGTAAACATCCACATGGGAGGTAGGCGAATAGGTATCCCCGATATAATCGATGTCATCACCGCAAGCGGTGAGAAATAAGCTTAATACCACCATCAGTAAGACGACGGTTTTTCCATTCACATTTACGTGCAACATGAGAAAGCCTCCGATGTTTGGATTTTCGATTTAAGACTTATCTGACAATGTGCTACCGTTTCGGTATGAGAAAACCAGTGGCAGATGCACATCGTCCGCCAACACGTCGCCAGCCTTCAACTTCGCGTACACTTCATCGGGCAACGCGCTTTTCTTACCGTTGAATGTGGCATCCTCCGGCATAAAGAGCATCGCAAACGCACGGCGAGGATGCGTCGTCATATTCGGTCCCGCTGCATGTGCGACCATCCCGCTGATGAATACACCGTCACCGGCTTTCATCTCAGCGGCATAAGGTTCAATTTCTGCCCACTCTGGATATTCGCGGAACAGTTCACCGATGCCGACTTCTCCGAGATTTCCACCGACCTCAAAGCCACTCGTCTTATGGGTGCCGGGCAGAAAATACAGACAGCCGTTTTGAACCGTTGTATCGTCGAGTGCTACCCAGAACATGATCGCCTGATGTGAATAAAACGGGTCGTAGGGATTATCGACATGGAAGTTCGTCGGGTTTGCCCAGGGTTGCTTAAACATGGCGTGGTCGTGATACAACCGCACGCCTGAAGTGCCAGCGATATCTGCCGCCATTTTACCCAATTGCGGGTCGAGAATCAACTGTTTAATCTTCTCGTTTGTCTTCCACAAATTGACGCATTGAACGAAGACGTTCCCGTAGTAACTGTCTTCTCCTTTTTGGTTGTGAAAGGCATCATCACGGTTCACATGTTGCGTAACAGCCTCATCAACGGCATCCTGCCACAACGACAACTCGTCCCCTCGCAGAAAATCGTCAATAACCAGAAATCCGTTTTCACGGTAAAATTCAATCTGCTCGCTTGTTAGTTGTGTATTCATGGGGTCTTAGGTGCTTCTCAATCATAATTACTGGGTCGATGGTCGCCCATAAGCCGTTTCTGTCGCGGGGTGGCTTGGGCGAGAATGGATGCATCAAACTGAAATTTATTCAGATAGGGCGGATATTTCTGCGTAATCATCCGATTGGCATAGTGGACCTGCATGAGGTAACGGGTCTCGTCGCTCGTATTCGCAGAACCACGATGCCAGACTTCACTCCGAAAAAGCACCACATCCCCCGCATGGCATAAGATACTCTCTTCACCTCGGTTATTCCATTCGGTTGCTCCGTTTGGGGAACACCCAGAGAAATGGCTGCCCGGCACAAACTTCGTCGGTCCCAGTTCCTCGTACATGTCGTTGAGGTAGTAATGCGCGGTGGTGATGAAGATTGGGATTTTGACGCGCGGATCGGAACGAACATCAGCCGGTAAGGAGATTGGCAGCCAATCCGAGTGCAACCCTTGATCCGGACGACCCGGACCCGTCAGCCACGAATGCATGCCGATGCAATGAAAATCCTCACCGTGCGCCGCTTCGGCAACTTCAAAGACAGGGGACCTGTCGAGGAATTGGAGATACAACGGATCCCGATTAAAGGAGTTACTGATGAGCTTATGGAGGAAGGCATCGCCATTCTCAAGTGCTTCATCCCGATCATGAGACGCTGGAATCGCCTCTAATCGGTCCATGGTTGCCCGCAGTTCCGCGATTTCATCGGCATCAAGCACACTGGGAAAATAGACATAACCGTCCCTTTCGAGTGCTCCCACTTGACTTTCTAAGTCGTTGTGTGCCACGAGTGAGAGTGCCTTCGCCATTTTGGGTTGCTCCTTCTGGGCAGTTGACAATAATGTTCGCTGCTTCAATCTAAAGACCGATTACTCGCGTTTCTCACCCGGTTTCCGTCGAAGCTTTGATGCATAACCATCCCCTTCCGGATCGTACGAAACGGATACCTGACCATCTTCGACAACCAGACGCGGTACAGTCCGGTGGCGACCATCCCGTTCGGGACCTCGCATTACGGAGAATTGTGCCTCGGTCATATCTTCAACCATATCGCCCCATCGGTCTTGTGGATCAAGCACACCGCCGCCCCAATTGACATTTTTCGATTGATACTTAATGAGGACCCCGCGTCTGGGGATCGGATTCTTCCACGCTAAGGCACCGTGTGTGCAACCGCCGTCCATAAAGAAGAGCACATCCCCTGCCTTCATGACGGGTTGTACGACTAAACCCATGGTATCATCACACGTGCGAATTCCACGGGGCATGGAGTATTGCGTCTTATGAGACCCGGGGACACAAGCAAAACCACCCAATCCGGGTTCGACATCGCGGAGTTGCCACGTAATGGTAACAGTCTCAGCATAGCTGCGTCCGTTTTTGAAAGTATAACCGTGTGATGGGGTCATCGGTTCATTTCCATCGTGTAGCGAGTGCCCTGATGTGCCTTGAACCGCACAGAATACGGTCGCGCCACTCATGCGATAGCCGCTACCGCCCATCCAATTGAGTCGCTGCACCACGGCGGGGTGCGCAATCATGCGTCGGAACGGCGCGTTATACGGATCAGGTAAGTCTAACAAGCCCGGCAGGAGCGGACGACCTGTGCCAGCCTGACTTATTGACCCGCGAGCTAATTCTTCGCCTACGACGATCCGATCTTGGAATTTATCCACCGCCTCATTGGCTTCTGCAAGCCACTGTTCATCCATCAGTCCGCGCACCACTACATACCCATTTAGATCCGAAAAATAAAACTCTTTCTCGTCAATGCCAGAATCTGGGTCACGGGTATAAATTGATGGGTGAATGACCGTAGTATCTTCTTCTACCCACGTCTCTTCGCCATCTGTATTTAACACCGGTGGCGGATATGAACCTTTGTAGCCAGGGACATACATGACCGCCTTTTGTGCAGGCGTTGCTTCGTCCGCCCATCCCGGTAAAGACTCAGTTTCCGAGTAGGGTCCCGGTGGGTTGGACTGCACTGCTGCACGCGCGGCATACCAGTAGCTCAACAACCTTTTCGGCTCGTCTTTCCAAGGGTAAACGCCTTGAAGCGTAGGGACCGCGACTAAAAAGAGATCCCCTGCCTTCAGTACCGGCTGCACCGCTAACCCCATATCATCAACACCGGTCGCCAAGTCGTGCGGTGTTTCGACGTTGCTCTTGTGGCTTGCCTGAACGACGACGAGTCCACCGTCGTCTTCGGCGACATCTTCCAATGCCCAAATCGCTCTCACTCCCTGACAGCGCCTTTGACCGTTTTGTAGGCGATATGCCAAGGACGGATTTCGCGGTTCATCACCGCCGACGAGTGGCGCGCCTACTTCACCTTCGCGATGTCCTAACAATTGAGGTGCCTGATCGAGTCGGAAGCCGTGTCCTACGATCTGGTTCAAATACCAGACCAATTTCGGCTGTACCAGTAGATCGCGGAACAATTCGCGATGCGGACTGTCTCCGCCTAACAGTGTCTTACTCTCTCCAACTGCATCCAATGCCTCGTTGAGTGCCGTCACCTCTTCTTGACTGAGAACACCCGGTACGTGTAGATAGCCTGCCACATCAAAAGCGTAATTCTCTTCATTGCTCATTACTTCATTGTCCATTTGTCCCTCCTGCTATAGATAAGCAGTCAATACAATTTTAGTGGTCTGTAAGGCAAATATAACAAACGTCTATTCCCTTCGACGAGCGGTGTCCGGCAACTCAGGCGGTCCATAATTCTAAAGGGCACCACTACTGGCTGTCCAATCGCTCAAATCCAACAAAAACATATCTCAAATTATGTCTTACCTTCAATCATAATTGCTCGGTCGATGGTCGCCGAGGAGTCGCCTCTGCCGAGGGTTGGTTTGGTCGAGAATGGATGCATCGAACTGAAATTTATTTAGATAGGGCGGGTATTTCTGTGTAATCATCCGCATGGCATAGTGGACCTGTAAGAGGTATCGGGTTTCGTCAGCCGTATTTGCAGAACCCCGATGCCAGACTTCACTGCGGAAGAGTACCACATCCCCCGCATTGCACAAGATGCTCTCTTCTGTCCGGTTATTCCATTCGGTTGCTCCGTTTGGAGAACATCCGGAGTAATGGCTGCCCGGAACGAACTTTGTCGGTCCCAGTGCCTCATACATATCGTTGAGATAGTAATGGGCAGTGGTGATAAAGATCGGGACTTTGACGCGTGGATCGGAACGGACATCTGCAGGTAAAGCGATTGGCAACCAATCGGTATGTAATCCCTGATCTGGTCGTCCGGGTCCCGTCAGCCACGATTGCATACCGATGCAATGACAATCGTCGCCGTGCGTCGCTTCGGCGACTTCAATAATCGGTGATTTGTCGAGGAATTGGAGATAGAATGGATCGCGATTAAACGAGTTGTTGATGATTTTGTTGAGGAATCCATCGCCATTTTGAGGCGTTTGGTGCCGATCCAGACATTCAGGGATCGCCTCTAATCGGTCCATGGTTGCTCGCAGTTCCGCGATTTCATCAGCATCAAGCACGTTAGGGAAATAGACGTAACCGTCCCTTTCGAGTGCTTCCACTTGGTGTTCTAAATTGTCGTATGCCACGAGTGAGAGGGCTTTTGCCATTTTCGGTACTCCTTTCGGATGATAGCAGGGGTCAACACCTATTGTTATGATATGTTATCCACAACGAAGTTGTCAATGAAAAAATATGTCGGCACTGGATTTCTTCTAAGGTTCACCAGAAAATGATTGCTCCGATACCTCAACTACACTGCCTTGAGTTTTCGCCAGAGGGTTGTACGACTGATCCCCAAACGTTGTGCAGCGAGTTGTGGCTTTCCATCAGACTCGTCCAAAACCCGTTGGACTAATTCACGTTCTAATGCGGCAAGCGGGTTACTTTCCCTGAGTGCCTGCGTAACAATATCGTCTCTCGACGAAATAAGATCGAGCGGTAAAGGTTGCTTTTCAATGCTTCCTCCCTGACATTTGACGAATGCATGCTCTATGATATTCTCCAACTCTCGCACATTGCCGGGGTAGGTATAATCCATTAGGATTTCAAGGGCATCGGGTGAGATGCGATGAATGGACTTTTGGGTCTGTTGACTAAATTTTTCGATGAAGTGTTCAATAAGGAGTGGGATGTCATCACGTCTTTCGCGGAGTGGCGGCGGCGTAATTGGGACGACGTTGAGCCTGTAGTATAAATCCTCGCGGAAACGTCCGGCATCAATCTCTGTCTTCAGGATTCGATTTGTTGCTGCAATGACGCGGACATCTACTTTCTTTGTCTCAGTTGAACCGACCCTTTCATATTCGCCTTCTTGCAAGACGCGGAGCAACTTTGCTTGTGTTCCGAGACTTAATTCGCCGATTTCATCAAGAAAAAGGGTGCCGCCGTTCGCAGCTGCGAACCGTCCTTCGCGCGTTGCGATGGCATCGGTAAACGCCCCTTTAACATGTCCGAAGAGTTCACTCTCCAGCAAATTGTCAACTAAACCAGCGCAATTGACACGGATGAAGGGTTTTTTTGCCCGCTCGCTATTGTAGTGGATGGCGTGGGCAATCGGTTCTTTGCCAGTACCGCTTTCACCTTGAATCAGGACAGTCGTTTTCATGGGTGCGACGAGTTGGATTAACTCGAAGATCTCCTGCATTTTTCGATTCTTTCCGATGAGATTCGCAAACGAATGGCGCGCCTTGAGTTGGGCACTGAGTGCCCGTACCTCCGAGAGATCGCGGGCGAACCCCTGGATGAATTCTTGATCGTCGTACGCAATTCGGATCGCGCGAATCTCCAAAGGTAGGCGGCTTTTATTTTTACGGGACAGTTCAGTTTGGAAGGTAATGGGGTTCTGTTGGTCGAGTTTTTTCAGCGTTTCGTAGGTGCTTTGGAATTCATCGGGAGGCATTAGGTCGTGCAGTGACAGATTGACGAGTTCTTGGTGTGTGTAACCGAGCCATGCACAGAAATTTTCGTTTACGGTAACAAACGCTTCTGTCAGTGATGGAGAAATGAAGATTGCGTCGTTGGACATCTCAAAAAGTGTGCGGTATCGTTTGTTATTTTCGGCGAGTTTGTCTGTCCAATCCCCTTTTTCAATAAGAATTGAGAGTTGTCCGGCAATGGGTTTGAGTCGTCCAATATGTGCCTCGGAGAACGCTCGGGGTTTTTCACTGGTGAAAAAGACGACACCAATCGGTTTACCCTGCACCTTGAGTGGAAGGGTCAGATTGGATCGCATCCCTTCTTGAACCATCAGTCGTGTCCAGTTTGTCGGTCTTTTTGCGAGAATTTCCTTAAAATCGTCAATAATCCGTGCTTCACCTGAATTGAGGATAGGTTCAAGGCTTGACCCCTTGATTTTTGCTGAGAACCCGTTGTCCAACAAGATTTTCCTGTTGGATTTCGTTTTGCACTGCACTAAATCACCGGAGGCTTCGTCAATGAGTGCGATACCTAACCGGTTATGCGGCACTATGTTCTGAAGTCCAGCGTGGATGTTTTCAAAGACTTCATCGAGTGTCTTTCCGAGCTGAATCTGCTCAAGGATTTCATAGACCTGATCGGTGCCAAGGGTTTGGTTAAAAAGGGTATCTTCCAGCCTGTTGTTTGCTGTTGCTTCAGGCGTAATTGCGATCTGAAGGGTATCTCCATGAAGCCGGAGTGGATAGGTTCGGAGGTTCGGCGTGGTAATCGGGCATCCACTTTTCAGGTCGTATTGCCAACCGTGCCACGGGCAGGTGATGCGGTGATCTTCCAATACGCCTTCGTTGAGGGGTCCGCCCTGATGCGGACAAGTGTTATTGATAGCGTAAAATTCTTCGCCTGCGTTGAAGATCGCGATGTCTTCACCGTCACATTTGACGAGGATATTCTGGCCGGGTCCAATTTCAGATGCTTTGGCAATATTAATCCACTTCACGATTTCCCTCCACGCGTGCGCAGGATTTGTTACCATATAAGTTACAGTTTATCATATCGTGAGGCGGATGTCAAGTGTTTTGTTTCATAAATGAAAAACGTTTCATTTGTGAAATAACCCTTATTTTCAGGTTTCCTAAGCAATTGGTTCGGGTTTTGTTTCAGATTTGAAATATATCCGTAAAATCTGAAATTTCGTTCTAACCCATAAAACGCTGATATACCGCAATTGTACCCAGGTTCCGAACATTTGGCACAAAACTTGCGATGCTATTAACGTGAGTTTCGTATTTGTACCGCAAACTTTTAGTTTGCGACTTATTAGACACAATCTAAGGAGGATTAAGAAATGAACCGTTATTTTGAACACGCTAACATGACCGTGAACGACCTTGAAAAAGCGATCGATTTTCTAACAACTGCCTTTCCAGATTTTCGAGTTAGAGGCGGTGGTGATAATGCGAACGGAACGAAATGGTGTCATCTTGGGACTGACGATTTTTACATTGCGCTATCAGACCGCGAGCATCCGTTCACAGGTGAGTGTAAAGGGAGGCGTGTGAACCATCTCGGTTTTGCTGTTGATGATGCTGAAGGTATCAGGGAACGTTTGCTGGCTGCCGGATATAAAGAGGGGTATAAAGTTGGACCGCATCCCCACCGAAAACGCATCTATTTCGTTGATGCGGACGGTTTTGAATGGGAGTTCGTCGAGTACTTCACGGATGATCCAGCGAAACGGAACGATTATTCACAGTGAGAATAACTTTCGTTAGGAAGGCAGTGCTTATTAAGACTTGTAGGGTTCAGGCGTGGTGCTTGCCCTACAAGTTTTTTGCAGTGTTGATGTCCGAATTAAGGTGTTATCTTACACCCTTCTGTGTTTAACAGATACGTATTACTTCTGTATCAACATCTTACGCGTAGCGGTAAAATCGCCTGTGGTAAATGTGTAGAAATAGACACCACTTGCTACAGGTTCACCGACTGCGTTTTTGCCATCCCAATACGCCGCACGGGAACGGTTCTGATACATCCCCGCAGGTTGATGTCCAAGCGTCAACATCCGCACTAATGTGCCGTTCACCGCATAGATATGTAGTGTAACATCCGTATCTTTCGCTAAGTGATAAGGTATCCACGTCTCAGGGTTGAACGGATTGGGGTAGTTGGCAAGCAGTGCTGTCTCTTTCGGGGTTAACGCTATAAGGAATTGTTGTAAGAACAGGATACCGCGTTGAGACATTGTATCTGTGAGATCCAATTGCTGTGCAGTGGATAGCCACTGTTTGACATCTGTAGCAGTGAGTGTTTCTAAGGCTTGAGGATGTAGAGAAGGTGCGGCGGCACTTGTGCCCAATGCGCCAGCGACCAAGACGAGATCCGCAATGTTGACTTGTCCATCATTGTTAATATCTGCAGCATTCTGTCCTGTCTCGCCGAGATTTGCGGCGACCAACACCAAATCCGCGATGTTAACAACACCATCACCGTTCACATCGCCTTTGAGTTTAGTGGGTTCAGTTATTTCGGCGTTTTCAACCTGAGGCGCAAACGTCTCCCCTGCGCTGTTTGAAAACAGCACATCAGATAAGGTTAGAGTGGATGCCTTCACGGTGATAACTTCAAAGGTAAGCGTTGCGAGGATACCATCTCCACTAACCTCATCGGCGAGAGATGCAGCGTTGAGTCGGACGAGATTACCCTCCACTTCCGGTTCGACAAAGAACGCACCTGCAGGCAAAAAATCACCATTCACACCTGAAACAAAGCGGAGGGCAGTATCATCAAACTGCACGGTTGCCTGATAGCCTGCGACATTTTCGCCGTTAGCGATTTTCAGAGACAATTTGAGTTGTTGACCGATATTAGGGGACTGCACACTTTCAGGCAAGAGACTCACCGTATCTGATCGGTCTCCTGTATCATTACTAATAGAGATCCCCATTTCTGTTGTGATCGCTTCAACAAACCTTTTATCTTCGGTGTCCACAGCATCATACCATTCCTTCATATATTCCGACATCTTCGCGTTTGAAGCTGGAATTTTCCTAACAGCATTCCACGCCTCGGGGTTTTCTTCAAAGATTGGCAGAAACTTATAAGAAAGTTGTGAAACTCTTGCGTAAGTAAAAGCACCAGCCTGTTTGTGCCGCATAGGTTCTTCCCATCTTGCCAACCATTCACCGCCAGTCCCCGAGTATTGAACTGCCGGTCTATTCATCAAGTCATTTGCGTAGTTTGTGAGATTATGCCTCCAATCCACCCAGTTTGGATAAGGTGCTCGGTATGCCCAAGTTTCACCCATTTTCCTGATGACCCATAAAGTAGCAAGTTCACAAATCGCCTCTTGAAACCAATAATTTGAGTTATTAGGTGTAATTCGATGAATTTTATCGTGATTTTGCATGATATGACAGAATTCATGCCCAAACTGATAAGAGAATTGTGCCCAATATGTGTTTGTCACATTCAATCCGATTTTATATTCATCTGGACCACCTCCAAAGGCACTTCTATAATAAGCAATGGGACCACCAGAACGATAGGCTATCGTTAATCTGCCATTAACTTTATGTGCGTCTCTGAGTTGTTCCTGAAAATGCAAAGCAACATTTTCGCATAACTTTTTAATATTTGAAGTCGGAGCCGTTCCCCAACCTCCATTAGGTTCAACTGTTATATTTAAATCAGCAAAACTTATAACAGGCAATAGCAATATTAAAAATACAGAAAGAACATATTTTGACTTCATAATACATTTCCTATAGTTCTTTTTAGGATTTACGCGATAATGTTGACATAATCTCATAGAAGGGTAACATTATACTGCCATTGGAAATTTAGACCACTCTCTAAACCAAGATTGTGATGCAATAATAATCTAACTGAAAGGAGTATCCGATGGGCAAATGCAGAAGATTCACCGCAGCGTTTAAAGCGACAGTTGTTCTTGAGGCACTCAGTGGCGAAAGTTCACAAGCAGAACTGTGAATGCGTTAGGTGCTGCTTCGCCAACAACCTGCCCGGCTCAATCTCCGTCAATAGACCAGGTGCAGTTGATATGACTGTCCTTGTAAAATTGCTTCAGGGCAGGCTTATCAAACCACAACTGAATCTCTTTGCCGATAATATGCCCGACGCTGCTGACTTTGAGATAAAGTCCACCGGCTGTCCATTCGGGCATGATGTTATATTGTCCCGTTTGTGCGGCGTAGATGCTGAGCAGTGCCAGCGGCTCCATGGCATCGAGGTTTGCGGTTCTATGGGTGTCCTGCAGAAGTTCAGCCACGCTTTTCCCTTCATGTCCCTCTTGTAGTTCCGGTTTATCCATGACCTTATTCTGGAGGATAAAGTCGTCTTCGAGCGTAAAAAGACCGCTATCGGCGTGTTGTCTACTTTGGAGTAGGTTGTCCCCTACTCGCTCCGCCATTGCCAGAAATTCTGCTTTCGGTTCTACACGGTACAGATCCACCAGTGCGAAGATATAAGCGGGTTCCAGAGCAGTTGTATCAAAATTCAACAACGTTGGAGAGTTCTTATCAGCACCGATGTCTCCAAGTCCGAAGGCTTTGAACATAGTTCGGAGGTAGTCTCTAAACGCCGTTTTGCCCCCGGAGACCCGATAGCCACGCGCACAGACGGAGGTAAAGAGCGGTGTAATGTTTTGCGGTAGAAACGCACCGCCTTCTTTCGCCCCAAAGTATAACTTCGCATCTCTGAAAGGTCCCTGTATCCGAAAACCTGTGAGATCCGTCCCATCAATAACGATGCTTTTCAGCGTATTGTTTTTCGGATCGTAAGAAGCGTCTAAGAAACCGATGATGTGTTGTTCAACTGCTTCTTTGATATGCGCCATTTCGCCGACACGCCCATATTTTTCGGCGTTTTCTACGATTGTCAGCATCCCCATCATCTGGGTAATGGTGTGGTTCAACTGATTGCCTACATAGACCCGTGGTTCGGTTGCTTGCGGATATTTTCTGCCGAATACGTTCAGCCCGCGTTTGCTGCTTTGCGGATGCACCAGATTCGGCCAGATACCGGTCTCTGGATCCCGCTGTTTTATAATCAGATTCAAGAGGCGTTCCGCCCAAACCCGCGGTGCCTCCTCCTGTTTTTGGTAGCCCAAGTTGTAGCCTGCGTAAGCCAGATCCAGTGCCACGCTGATAAACGAGAGATCTCCGCTAATGTTGGGTGCTTTGTACCCGTTCCAAGGTCTGTTCCAAGTATTGGCATGATCGACCTGTTTTTTGAAATCGCCGTGCCGATTGTAGTGTAAGGCATCCCAATCCTTAATATTTGATTCCCAAATCCCTTTCATCAACATCTCGCCACGGGCGGGGTTCACGGCTCTCAGCAATTCCCAGTACGGATATACGTCCTCTATTTCGTGGACAACGCCTTTCATCCCGTACCGATTACCGGTTACCAAGTCCACATAGCCGTGTCCGCCCCAATGTAGAACGCCACTCTCTGGATACCAGTAGTGGTTGAACATGTAATCGGCGGCTTCTCCCGCGGCATAGACGTATTTGCTGTCTCCAGTGAATTGGCTTAAAGAGGCGAGCAACCGCATCAGGTTCTGCTGATTTTGGAAGAAACTCCAGACCGCTGGTTTCGGCTCAGTGCCGGAGCGATGAGATGTCATTGATCTGGGTGCTTTTAGATGGTCGGTATGGAGACAATCGGCAAAGAGGGGCATATCTGTGCCGCTGTATCTGTCTCTGCCGTATTCTATGGCTGTCCCCGCGAAGAGGCTGGCGGCTTTTAGGAAGCGGTTATTATCTATTTCGTCGGGATGCAATCGGTCTCTGCGAATCCATTGATCCAATCGATTAATGCGCATATACCCTCCATGATACTTTGCCTGTTTCTTTCTCGGTTAATGTTGGGATTATGTTATCTCATGCGGGTTTAACTGCCGCCACCTTAACGCTTGCGACTTCCACCTGACGCATTTTCGCATAGGCTGATTTACTGAGAACCTGAACATCCTCAAATCCAGCTTGGCGAATGGCATCTAAATACTGGTCTTCCGGCAACGCGCCTGAAATACAACTCACCCACGCGCTTACCGCGGCTTTTGCCCACCTGGGCATGTTGTTGGCAACCATATCGGACACTACCAATTTACCACCCGGTTTGAGGACACGGTAGGCTTCTTTAAAAACCTTATCCTTATCTGGCGACAGACAGATCACGCAATTGGAAATGATCCAATCCACACTTTTATCTTCAACAGGCATCGATTCGATCTCACCCAAACGGAAATCGACATTTTTCGCACCAGTCTCCTCAGCATTCTGTTGCGCCTTCTCGATCATCTCAGGTGTCATATCAATCCCGATCGCTCTGCCGTTTTTACCGACAAGCTGCGATGCGAGGAACACATCAATCCCGGCACCTGATCCGAGATCGACTACAATGTCGCCTTCCTGAACGTCTGCATATTCCAGTGGATTCCCGCAACCGAAGGAATGTTCAGCAGCATCAGTCGGAATGCTGGAAATCTGTGCTTCGGTGTAGCCATTCTTTTCTGCTGGACTGTTCGTCGGGGTATCCGGACAACAGTCGGTAAGTGACGAACAGCACGATTCATCGGTTTTTATACTACTGGCATAATGTTTACGAACAGACGCTTTAATCTGTTCCACATTGTGTTGTTTCATGATTTTCCTCCAAAATGAAGTGTTGTTTCTTTCAATCTAACTTAACTTTGTGTTGATTTAATCTTTTTCGTCCATGCGATCACGGCGGCTCCGAACACGGCGAAGCCGAAGAACGTAAAGGGCATCTGCCATAACAGAAAACTCATGTGCGTATGGATGTACGAGTGTGCTTTGAAGATGACGTGCCACGATAGCGGTGCCAGAATTGAGAACCATGTCGTCCAGATTAATGCAATATAGTGCGGTCGTCGCTCTGCCAGTATCTCTTTATTGCTACGTAAGAACAGCATCACAGACATCACAACGAAGAGAACGATCAGATAATAATAGCGGACTTTCAATAGGAAGTTAGAGACGAAAGTGCTTGCGTGAGAAAGATAGTTGTTGAGATCAAAGAAAATGCCGTTCATGTAGGTAATGACCACGCCTATCGTTCCTGCTTCCAGACTGGCAGCATATACGGGTGGATAGTCTTTTGCATTTGCATACGTGCGCTTTCCAAAAGACCAGACTATATGCTCAACCCCATCCATAAACCCATCTTTAGCGGCACCGATCTGGAAACATAACATTATGAAACTCAAAAAAATGGCTACGCCTGATCCGAGTCCGGCTGCAAGCGTCCATTTCACGGATTGGCGACCGCTCCACTTGTCGAGGATAACATAATAGACGAACGGCACCATCATCATTATCAGCGTAGTTGTAATATACTCATAGCCGTTGATGAAACACTTGATGGAAACTGCGATGAAGATCAGGATTCCAAATCTGATGAACTGACGATCTGCGGGAACTCTATGGCGTTTGAGGTAGTACATGACAGCAATCATCGGCAGATAGAATGCCCATAGACTCCACCAAAGATTTTTACCAAAGACTGTCAACCATTGGGAGAGCACTGCCGAACCGATAACGAATATCGCTACCCACCCGCCGAACTCTTCGTAGAACCAACCTACGATGAATGTCAACGCGCCTGCAGAAAGTAAAGCCGTCAATATATAAAATAACGTTAATTTGGTTTGAGGCGATAGTGGAATGAGTCTATCAAGTAGACTAAAAACTATCCCTTGCCCTGCAGGTTGGGACATATATGTTGAGAATTTATCGAAGGAAAGCTTGTAAAGATAGGCTGTATATTGGGGTCCCCGTTCTGTTGAAGGTATCCATTCTGCATCCGTACTTTTCGTTGTACCCCAACCGTTCAGACCCCCCGCTGAGAAGATACCATCTTGGCGAGATTTGACCATTCTTCCCATGACATGTGCTTCGGTGTCTTTCTGATGATTGTCAAACCACTGTTGTTCAGCCACACGCCATAGATTCGTGTAAAATCCGAAGAATAGGAGTAGCGTTGACACTACCCAGATGGCGATCTTCCTTATGGATTCTGGTTGTCTGAGTTGTTTTAATTTCATCTTGTTAGCTTAAATTTCCTTGTGCTTTATCCGCTAAATATGATATACTTAAATTTGCACTAAGCAATAGTCTTAGGCAGTGCCGCGGTTCGGGAGGATGGCAACCTCCCGAACCACTCATAAACAAACCTCCACCTGCTGCGTAAGCCCTGAAATTCTTAATCTTCATGGTACTCCGCCATAACCTCTAAGTGATTGCATATCTTACTATAGTTGCGTATACGGGTTGTATTCTTTTCCAACGATGTGGTAGTATTATACTATATTTTGTCATCTAAGCCAACAGAAAAAGAGGTAAGGGTTTCAACCTAAGATCCATGAATATCGTCTTTCTATTTTCAGATGAACACGCGGGTACTGTGATGGGAAATAGTGGGCATCCGGTTGTCCAAACGCCTTATCTTGATCGCCTCGCTAACCAGAGTTACACCTTCGACAACGCCTATTGCAATAGTCCAATCTGTACGCCTTCACGTTTATCGCTGCTCACGGGACGCTATCCGCATCAGATTGAGGCGTGGGATTTAGGGGCAATTTTGGAGCGGCGGCACCAGACGTGGGGTGACCATCTGACGGAGGCGGGGTATGAGACCGTGTTGTGCGGACGGACACATTTTAACGGGACGGATCGCCTGCTCGGTTTTTCGGATCGCTTGCTGGATGACCTGCCTCGGTGGCGGCACACGACCGGTCGTCCACCACGGCGCACGCCGGACGCGCGTCGCGGCTCTAATTCACACGTCGCCGAATGCGGGCCGGGGGACCACGAACACACAAGATACGACCGAAACGCCACAGACTTGGCAGTCGATTTTCTTCGCGAAAAAGCGGTTTCATCAGACGATAAACCGTTTCTGCTGTACTGCGGATTCATGCACCCACACTTTCCACTGATTGCACCGCCAGAATTCTACTCACTGTACGATCCAGATACCCTTGAGTTACCTGCCACATGGAACGAACCGCTTGAATCTCAACACCCTGTAATCCAGCACCACCGTTGGGCGTGGCGGAACGACATCCCGCCCCCTGAAGCAACTGTGCGTTGTGCGTTAGCCTCCTATTACGCGCTTGTTTCGTCGCTTGATGCGCAGATTGGAAGGATACTTGAGGCGATTGATACATCTCCGTTGGCGGAAGATACAGTTGTCATCTATACCAGCGATCACGGTGAGATGGCAGGTCATCACGGGAACTGGCAGAAGCAGTGCTTCTATGAACCCGCGGTGAAGGTGCCGTTAATGCTGCGGCTGCCTTCCGGTGAGACCGGTCGCGTCGCACAAAACGTCTCTTTGATAGATGTCTTACCGACCTTATTGGAAATCGCTGATTTGGAACCGCCGTCCGATTTACCCGGTGATAGTCTGTTGAAGATAGCGCGACACCAAGCAGATGAGACAACACGCGCCGTTTTTTCAGAATACCATCACATGGGGATGCTCAACGCCGGTTTCATGCTCAAGCAAGGAGATTACAAACTGTGTCATTACGTCGGAAGTGAGCCACAATTGTTCAATGTGGCAGTGGACCCGTTGGAGAACGATGATCTGGCACCAAATCTTGAATATTCGACAATGCGTAATGCGCTGGAAGTTGCTTTGCGTGGGATCGTCAATCCAGAGTTGGCGGATGCACGGGCAAAAGAGAATCAGAGGGTGCGTAGGTTGAAGGGTGAAGATGCCTAACTATCGGAATCGCCGAGGCACGGGGACCTCGGCAAACAGAGGAATCTTCGACTTAAACTTCGCCGTCCCAATAACTCAGGCTCGGGTCTTTACGGTAAATCTTCCCAACGACATAAGGTAGGACCTTGTTGGAATCTGGGTATTCACTCACATCGTGTGGCGTGGTAGTTCCGAGGATGAGGAACGCGACAGGAGCGTCGGTGTTGTTCACAAACTTATGCGCGCCGACTGTGCCGGGCGGAAATGCAATGAAATCGCCTTCCTGCACCTCTATATCACCTCGTGGCGTTTTAAGCGTGCAGGCACCTTCCATCACGTAGCACATCTCCTCACCGAAGTTGTGGAAATGCATCGGGAAACTCATCTTACCCGGTTGCAGCCGAATAACGCGATACCCCAAATTCTTGCCACCGATGAGTGGATCAATGTCTTTGTCCTCGAAATCATAGGGCGGTGGTGCGTTTTTATACTGCCATTCAATTTTGTCAATATGAATGCGGTTGATATAGATATCACGCCGTGCTTGTAGGCAATCAATGAGGTGTTGACGTGCATCTTTGAAGATGGCGTGCCCATCACCGACAAGGATGGTGTTGAAACGGAGTGCCAGGACTTTGCGCAGTTCAAGTGCTGCTTTCGCTGGATCGCTCAGTTTAGCATCAGCGAGTAGCGTTAACGCGCCCATCGGTTCGCCGACGACAAGATCTCCGAATAGGACGGCATGTTTTTCTGGGAAGTAAAGTGCGATTTCACCCGGACTCTTGCCGTGGCTGAGATGGATGGTATGTAGACCCGGCACAATCGGCTCACGGTCTTGAACCGTTCGGGTCGGTGTGATATTCAACGCGTCGGCATCGGCTTCATGCACAATCACGTCAGCACCCGTCCATTCCTGAAATGTCGCGGCTTCGCGTTCGTGATCGGCATTCGTCAGCACGATTGACTTCGCGCCGCCGAGTGCTGTCAGCTGCGCTTGATCATCATCGGACATCGGGACTGGATCTATCAGGATATTTCCGTCCGGACGCACCCACAAATGTCCGTTAAAATCTATCTGTCGTTCTGGACTAAAGACACTCCAACTATAGATATCTTCAAAAATCAGGCGTTTCATTTTTTAATTATTCCTTGCGGTTAAGGCACAGTGATCTGAAATGTAACGGTTTTTTTCCGAAACCCGCTTTCCACTTCGTTTCAGGCTACGTCATTTGACTTCTTTTAATAATTCATTCTTGTTTTTCCTTTGAAACAAACCCGTAGACTTCAAGTTCGTGTATGAAGGCTCTACCTAATTTTATTTGCGGGACGATCGTGCCACGCCTCGGATCGAACCGACTGGGTGCTTTTTCATCATCGGTAGTGCCGCTGATGTAGATGCGGATGGCATCTGTCACAACAGCACTGAAGCGCATTTTAACGACCGGACTTTCATTGTTCTGAATCTGCATAATTGCACGCCAACGTCCTTCGCCTTCCATTTTTTCGTAGATCATGGCGTTTATAATATTCGTTCCGTTGATGGTAATCCGATGAATCGCTTTTTGTGTAGGCAAGTTTAGGTGAATCCACCGTCCATCAGCGTAGCCTCTCGTCTTCACATCGCCGTCTATCATTTCTGGTGAGGTGCAAGTGACTCCCTCCGTAACGGCGTAGTTGTAAAGTTCCTGCGGTTCAATCAGCATCTGCAGTGCCTTGGATTGGCATCCTGAAAGGAGTGCAATTGCAAGGAACATTATGAAAATAGAAAAGTAGCGTCGCATCTTTTCCTCCAACTTCTTGTTTCCGCTTTTACAAAATATCATACCACATTTCTACTCTTCTTTGAACCAGAATTTTCCGAAAGGCGTTGTCTTAAAACCACAAATAGGCTATAATGTTTTACGGAAAAACTTCAAACGAAGGTAATGATTTCACTGCACGTTACTTTCCACAAACCTATGAAAAACGGTCACCTTTAATCAAATTGCCGGCATAAATTGCGAAATTAAGTTCGTACACAGCTCAAGGAAATTTAATAATGACACTAAAACAGGTCTTGTTCTCATTTAAAGGGAGGATTAATAGGGCTACGTATTGGGTCTATACATTAGCCCTCACATTTTTACTAATTATCGCTATAGTCTGCCTTGGGATGTTTCTTGATGTAGGCTTAAGTGTTGGAGATAGCGATCTATTAATGGCTATATTTGTGATACCTACCGTTATTTTTATGAACTACGTAGGTGAAGTGCCACCGTTTATTTAGACCAAAAATTAACAAAGTTAAGAGAAGGTTTTTCGTTGAAATTCCATGGGTGTCAGATACCCTAACGCCGAATGTGGGCGTTTCTGATTATACACTTGTGTGATAAAATGACCG
>JAAXHI010000085.1 GCA_012270875.1 Candidatus Poribacteria bacterium
AACATCGTTGTGCCGGAATGCCACGGGACGCTTCGTCAGCTGGGTTGAGGTTTCCTGGGCAATGTCTACACATTCATCTACACAAGCATCTCTAATTTCTGCTACTCTGTTAGCAACATACGTCTTAAAACTGCGTGTCTCATTGTTGATGTACTGCAGCGTTATCTTTGAATCGGTTCAAAAGAACGAAGCAGACATCACCAGGTCAATCTCTTTTAAGATCGGACGGTGCATTCTTACGACAATTGTGGCAGCTTGTAATTCAAGTCTTGGCACATACACGAACTGTAGAGAGGTGGCACGACTCTTGGCCATGATAAAGGAGCAATCAACTCTTCCGTCTACAGTTTCTCTTTTCAAGTACGAGACAGTTCCATATCCAACCTCTGACGCATCACTGAAGTGATGCAGTTGGAACGTTGCATCGAGGGAACAGCCACCAGGAAAATAGCAACGCGGAATGTTCACATGATTGAGCAGTGTCAAGTCCTCCTTCCACTCATTCCCGTCCTTCAACAAGTCTTCAGGTGAGGTCTCATCCCAATGGAGCGTTAGCTGCCAAGTCTTCTGTAACACTCCTTTTGATGGCAACAGGACTGGTCCAATCATACCAAGAGGATCAAAGATCGAGCTCAATCTAGACAAACACCCTCGCCGTGTGTCAGTCCCGGGTCGACCAGATGTCGGCGATGCCTTGACACCAAACGTATCGGTATCAATGTTCCATGGTTGTCCGAGGGCTCCCTCTATAGGAAATAAGTTTATCGAAGTCAAGATTCTTGATTGTTCTTTCCTCGGCTGGGATGGCAGCAAATACATCTTTGTCATTTGAAATGAATTTAGTCAGGCGAAAATTCCCTTTGCGTAACATTCCCATCAGTTCCAATGATGAATGCAGTATCTGTTCTGTCGACGACTTCGAGAACACACTATCATCTACATAGAAATTGTTCTTGACAATTTTCACAAATTTCTTCTCCAAAGGCAGCCTCGTTGTCTGCAGCAGTCTGCTGTACTGCCCAAGCAGCTATACATGGCGAATCTGCTTTCCCGAAAAAATGTGCGGTCATCTTGTAGTCACTAGTTGGTTCGTCTAAACTACCATCCCACCACAAGAAGAGTGTGTCCGTATCGTCCTCTCTGCAAGGCACTCTATGAAACATACTTTCTATATCAGAAACTACTGCTTCTTAATTCTTTCTAAACCGCATCAATACTCCTACAAATGATTTGTTAAGCAGCGGGCCTTGTAGCAGTTCCTTATTAAGTGCGGTCTGTTCATATCTCGTAGCTGCATCATACACCACCCTTACTTTAGACTTGTTTTCGTTGATCACTCCATGGTGGGGAAGGTACCATGTGTGGCTCCTGGTAAGAGCCGCTTCTTCTTCCGACAATTTCACTGCATAAAAACCCTTGTCTATATAGTCATTAATGACTGTCTTGTGCTGGGCGGCAAACTCAGGACTAAGTTGGAAACGCCGTTTAAGTTGCTGCAGCCGCTTCTCAGCTTGGATGCCGTTGTTAGGCAGCTCAGGGTTATCGTTTCTCCACAAAAGACCAACCTCATATCTTTCATCCTTCAGCTTAGTTGTTCTCTCTATAGGATTTCAAGTGCTCTTTCCTCTTCAAGACTGTTCGAAGTGCCATCACTCCTGAATCCATGTGATTCTAACGCCCAGAGCCACCCCGGGCTGGCAAGAGGTCAAATCGCGCCACTACTAAACTCCTCTTTCAGTTTTTATGAGTTTGAGCTGAAACTTAGCAGGATTGTAGAACATGAAATTTTCTAGGTTCCCAATGGTTTTAGAATTTTGAACTGAAACGTTTTTTGGCGGGAAAATTACGT
>JAAXHI010000481.1:0-4822 GCA_012270875.1 Candidatus Poribacteria bacterium
CGCGGAGAACGCGGAATTAAGAGAGACTTTGTTACCTAACTGTGGGTGGTTCATTATTCCAAACGTTAGGGTATGCGACGACCGTAGGGGCGAGGTTGCCTCGCCCTCTATCAGATCGGCTATGCGCGCATCGGACGGGTTGGGAGACCCAACCCCTACGAGAGATATTTATGCACCACCCTCAATTAAGCAAACATCCCCTTCAGGAAGTAAGCCGTTTCTGCCGTTAGCGGCTCTGGGTTCATCTGCTATTTTGATTATTTTGTTGATGGGCGCGAGTCATCAATTCATTGCGCGTTCTCAGCCGCCCTATAGTTTTGATGCAGAATCAGAAAGCACTATTGAAATTGTTGACGCGCCCGTTATCCATAATATCATATCAAAACCTGATGTGCAAAACCGAGTTGGGAGTGATGCTCTCCCCGGTAGAAACAGCAACAAAGGTCTACCAACAGGAACTGAGTCTATGGAAAATAATACAGCACAAGAAGCCGTGCAATGGCATCTGCCAGAAGATGCTAAAGCACGCCTCGGTAAAGGTAAGATAAGTGAAATACGGTATTCTTCCGATGGGGCGATTCTCGTTGTTGCGACGGGTCTCGGTATTTGGCTCTACGACACAACAACATACCAAGAGGTTGCACTTCTTACAACACATACGAGTGCAGTCAAGTGCCTTGCGTTCAGTCCGGATGGAAACCTCCTTGCGAGTGCAGACGACGCGGGTACCCTTCTATTGTGGCATAGAAGCACAGGCGCGCAAAAAGTGCTCACAAGGGGTCCGAAGTGGGCCTCAAACTTGGCTTTCAGTCCCGATGGGAAGATACTTGCCCGTGGAAGTGGCGGGACTATCCGATTTTGGGACACTATCACCGGAGAAGAAAAGGATGCGTTCACAGGACTCCCGGCACATATCGGTGATTTATCATTTAGTCCCGATGGGAAAACAATTGTGAATGTAACCGGGAGTGGTGAAATTTATATATTGGATAGGATCACCGGTGAACCTCAGAAAATGTTCGCTGTGCCCACAACAGATCATGTATATAGTGTAGCCTTCAGTCTGGATGGTAAAAGAGTCGCTATTGGCAGCAGCGATGGTAATATCTATCTCTCAGATTTAAACACAAGTAAACTCAAGTCTACACTCACTGGACACTCGGAAGATGTTCAGCGTGTCACGTTCAGTCCTGACGGTAAAATCCTCGCAAGTTCATCATATCTGGACGAAACAGTCCGTATTTGGGATGCACACACTGGCGAACCCAGACGAACGCTCACTGAACACACCGGGGATATTGAGGGTTTAGCCTTCAGTCCGGATGGCAAAACGCTTGTGAGTAGTGGAAGTGGCGATGGCACCATACGCTTCTGGGATGTCCACACGGGCAATCAAAAACACGCAGTCACTGGACATAAGGATTACGTTTATAGTGTTGCGTTCAATCCTGATGGAAAATTTTTTGCAAGTGGGTATGCCGATGGGAGTATTCGATTCTGGGATGCGGAAACTGGACTACACTTGAAAACATTCAAAAAAGGGTACGAGGCATCAGGTTTGGTATTTAGTGAAGATGGGAAAACGCTTGCTTATGCAGAGGGTTTAGATATCCGTCTCCAGGATGCAGATACTGGCGAAGAAAAAATGCGACTTACCGGGCATGAGTGGGGTATGCATAGCATGATGCTCAGTCCGGATGGAGGGACACTCGCAAGTGGCAGCGAGGACACGACCGTTCGTCTGTGGGATATGCGGACGGGTGAACATAAGAAAACGCTCAATGGTCATACGCACAGAGTCTATAGCGTTGCGTTTAGTCCGGATGGAAAAATCCTCGCAAGTGGGAGCGATGACAATACGATCCGATTGTGGAATGTTGACGCTGGTGAGACCGAGAGGATACTTACCGGACATGCCGGTGAGTTTGAAGGTGTCGATAACGGTCCATCCAGTGTCGAAGGTGTCAAGAGTGTTGCGTTTAGTCCGGATGGGAAAGTGCTCGCAAGCGGCGGTGGTGATAATGTTATTCATCTATGGGATATAGGGACAGGTAAAAGGAAGATGACACTCGTTGGGCATACGCATTGGGTGTTTAGCCTGGCGTTCAGTCCGGATGGTAAGACGCTCGCAAGTGGGAGCGTAGACAGCGACATCCGGCTGTGGGATCCGGACACAGGTGCGCATAAGAAAACACTGAGCGGTCATGGTGATTGGGTCAGAAGTATCGCGTTCAGTTCGGATGGTAAAACCCTTGTTAGTGGGAGTGATGATGGCTCTGTGCTTCTTTGGAGAATTGATCCTTAAATATCACTATAGCCATCAGCCGTCGGCTATCGGCTGTCAGTTAATCCTTTGTGGAGTCATGTTTTGCTGTGGAGTCCACAATATATCTGATGCCACAAAGGACACAGGAGACTAACGGTTTGCTGTGCTACAACGGAACACAGGCTAACAGTTTCCTATGCTACAACGGAACACAGGCTAACAGCCTATGCTACAAAAGAGCGCGCTGCGTAAGTCCTGTAAGAACCAAAGTATAATCATAGATGCTGGAAGTAAAAATCAGCCGGGTAAGGCACCTTGGTAGTTGACACCCGTAAATATTCCTATGACCATCCAAAACCCTACGATGCCAAACTCGCCTATGATTAATCCCATAAAGAGCGGACGGAATCTGCGATAGTATCCGATGCCGCCTGATTTGAGTGCCAAATACTTCAAAAACCAGCCGACACACATACAAGACCAGAGGAAATAGGAGGAGTAGACCGCGCCCATTACATACCCAATCGGATGAAGTTGCCACCACATAAATTGACGCTGCATGATCAGTAGAAAACCGGTGATGCCGGCACCCAGAACCATGCTGTACGCTTCTCCCAATTTCGGGTCTTTCGGATACTGAATCAGGGAAACCATGTGATTGAAGTACCTCGGCGATCCGATGAAGGGACCTCTTTGAAGATTTAAGCCGCCTTTTTCATAAATTAAGGGTAGCGATGCAGCGTAGGAGACACCGATAGCGATAACAATCGCAAGTGCCATTGCACCGAGTATACTTCTTCGACTTAATCGAACAGGATCCGCCGCTTTTAACCCGTGTAGAACGCTCGGCATCAAAATACCGCCCCAGTCCCGCATCATCACCCGCTGAAACCCTAAGAGTGCCAAACTGTTCGCGTTGATGATTCTTGAACCGGCGATAATCTCGAAGTACTCCACAGGATACATCGGTGCTTGAATCAGTAACATGCCGCCGTTGACGACCATCCATGTCAGCGCAGTAGAAGCAATCAGGAATAGTACGATAATGCTACAGGCAACCCAAAGCGACATGCCAGCATAGACACAGAGACCTGCGAGTAGTAGAAAACTGAAGATTGCGCCCAGCACTGCCCATCTATAGGGCAACGCTTCATTTGAATCGTCGATCGTTGTAGAGGCAGCGGACTCCAGAAATGTTCGTCTCAGAAGGTCTTTTATATGCGTCCGACTGTTGAGTAGGAAGGCGAGCACCATGACGACATAGGCAGCCATCGTCTGCCCTCTCGCAGAGATCCACGGACTGATGGGGATCGCAAAAGCGTTGATGATGATGTACTGTAGTTTGAAGAATAGGAAGAAAAACCAGCAGCTAAACGACACCTCCATGGCGAGAAAGTAAGTTATACCGATAACGGAGAAATAGAGGAAGAACCGAAATTGGGGCCACCAACCCATCACGATCCATGGACGTTCTGTGAACGGGGTATATAGGTCGTACCGATTCGGAATGGTCGGTAATGCGGGAACATACTCGTGCAGTCCGTTGAGCAGATGAAACGCGGCGGCGATCGCAAAACCTACCCATATTAGTGGATTCCTGAAAAACCCATCCAACTGACGATGTGTTGATGCCTGCTGGACCATCTCAACGGGGATCGTAACGAGTGGGAATATGAACCTTTCGCGTTCGATCCACTGTTTCCGAACGATAATTGATACGCAGATAATCAGAGAGTAGAGTAGTAGGATGAAAACCGTCCAGACGATGAGTGGTTTTATCCAGAGTAACCAAGGGACAGACGATTCGCCTTCATAGAAATCGGTGACGGCGTGCGTATCCCACACGATCAGCCATTCGGAGAAATGCGGGTGAAGTGTTTCTGCCCATTCGTTTTCAGGTGTAGCAAAATAGACGGGTGCCGCTAAGTAGGGGAGCAGGTACCCGATCATCCCTTTCGATGGAATCGCTGACGCGACTCCCATCATCACCCATATTACCATCAATTCCGCTGGACTCAGCGTTGTCCGAGGGAATGCCTTTTTTAGAATAGGGTTGATGACTAAGGTGAGAAAGATGAGCGTAAAGACCGCGCCCAAAGGAAAGTGATTTCCTGAAATATCTGTTCCTTGGAGGTAGTAATCGTTATAGGGGGTAATCGCTGTCTGTACGATGACGAGTCCCAAACCGATTAGGATTGTTCTGGCGCGCATCTATTTTCCCCTATAGTAGTTATAAGTTGTTGGTTATAAGTTGTTAGTTAAAGAGGTATCTCTCTCACTGCGAGGCGTTCTTAACTTATAACTTATCAGGACTTACGCAATTTTATAACCCAACTTGCTACCTATGTGATTTTAGACCCCGAACACCATTTTTCAGTGAAAAGCGGTCATTTTTGCGAAAAATTTGGCGTGTTTCCTGCCATTTTTGGCACGAAGAGGCACAGGAGACTAACGGTTTCCTATGCTACAAAGTGGCAACTTGGGTAATTTTATAGTAAAACCTATAGTTAATCTCTCACTGCGAGGCAATTCTCAAACAGTCTGAATACCTATAAC